>NZ_JAWHPJ010000030.1:0-100474 GCF_032587815.1 Pseudomonas syringae group sp. 26L6 | reverse complement strand
GCTCTGCGTCGTCAAGAGGACGCGGAGCGTCCAGAAAGGCATGCGACGCAGAGCGTCGCACGATAGTTGCGATTATCGTTCCGCACGCTCCAGCGTGGGAATGCAGTTCTCGACGCTCTGCGTCGTCAAGAGGACGCGGAGCGTCCAGAAAGGCATGCGACGCAGAGCGCCGCACGATAATTGCGATGATCCCACGCTCTGCGTGGTAGCGCTGTTCTGGAAGCTCCGCGTCCGATCCCGAATCACCGATCAACACCCCACACGAGAAAAAAACGTGAACACACCTGGCACCTATTCTCCCGACACCCCCATCCCTGCCAGCCAGCGGGTGTTCGGTGGGCGGGATCTGTTCTCCCTGTGGTTTTCCCTCGGCATCGGTTTGATGGTGCTGCAAACCGGGGCCTTGCTGGCACCGGGGCTGGGCATGTCCGGCTCGCTGCTGGCGATTTTCCTCGGCACGCTGGTGGGCGTTTTACTGCTCGCCAGTGTCGGCGTGATCGGCAGTGACACCGGTTTGTCTTCCATGGCAGCCCTCAAACTCAGCCTGGGCAGCAAAGGCGCGTCGCTGCCTGCAGTGTTGAACCTGCTGCAACTGATCGGTTGGGGGTCGTTCGAGATCATCGTCATGCGCGACGCCGCCAGTCTGTTGGGCGGTCGGGCTTTTTCGCAGGGCAGTCTGTGGACCAGCCCGCTGCTCTGGACGCTGTTTTTTGGAGTGCTGGCCACTCTGCTGGCGGTCAGCGGACCATTAACCTTTGTGCGCCGATTCTTGCGCAAGTGGGGGATCTGGATACTGCTGGCCGCGTGTTCATGGCTGACCTGGAACCTGCTGACCAAGGCTGATCTGGCAGCGCTGTGGTCGACATCCGGGGACGGTTCACTGCCGTTTGCTTCGGGGTTCGACATCGCCATCGCTATGCCGCTGTCCTGGCTGCCGCTCATTGCCGACTACTCGCGCTTCGGCCAACGCGCGAAAAGCGTCTTTGGCGGCACGGCCGCAGGCTTTTTCATCGGTAACTTCTGGCTGATGAGTCTGGGCGTTGCCTATACGTTGGCGTTCGCCCCTGGCGGCGAGGTCAATGCCTTGCTGCTGGCACTGGCCGGCGCAGGTCTGGGTATCCCGCTGCTGCTGATTCTGCTGGATGAGACGGAAAATGCGTTCGCCGATATTCACTCGGCAGCGGTCTCTAGTGCTTTGCTGTCACGTATCAAGGTCGAGCATTTGGCATTGATCATCGGCGTGATCTGCACGCTGATCGCCTGTCTGGCACCGCTGGCCCAATACCAGAACTTCCTGCTGCTGATCGGCTCGGTGTTTGCGCCGCTGTTCGGCGTGGTGCTGGTCGACCATTTCATCCTGCGTCGTCGCAGTGGTCAGGTAGCGGAGGGCGGTTTGCGCTGGATGAGTCTGCTGGCGTGGCTGGGCGGGCTCAGCACCTATCATCTGCTGGCCGGTTTTTACCCGGATGTCGGTGCAACACTGCCAGCGCTCATCGTCGCTGGCGTGCTGCAGCTGTTGATCGGCGGTGCGATCAACCGCGACCGGGGAACAGTTCCGGCTTGAGGATGCCATTGAGCTGAGGGTAAGGAATCTTCAGCTCGATGTGACCCATCGAATACGGCGCGATGGTATCCACCGAGTACTTGAGGATCACCGCGCCGTACGTCAGCGCGATATGTGGCGTGCGCTTGAACGGCCAAGTCTTCATGAACTCGCTGTCTTCATTCATCTTGGTCGAGACCAGCCAACCCTGGTGGGCCAGTTGGGCCTTCTGCCAGAACTCGCTTTCCTTGCCCGGAATGATCATGTCAGCCAGGGTCAGGACTTTCTGCTGCTGACGCGAATAGTTGATGAACGCCCGGCCGGGGTTGCCGTGGGCACCACCGGTATCCAGATAACTGGAAAGTTCGACAACCACGATACCGTCATGCTGCTCACGTACCTTGGCTTGCAGATAACTGCTGTTGCGGCCCTGGGCCTGGCTCAGGAACTGCTCCTGATAGGCTTTAATGGACGCAGGCGGCGAGGCGCTGCTGTCGGCAACGGTCAGTTGCAGCAAGGTCTTCTGGACGATGGCGTCCAATCGCGGCTCATCGGGAAAATGCACGGTATCGATGTTCACCAGCGGGCAGTCCGCCGTGGTGCAGCCTGGCTTGATCAGCTCGGAGGCATCGCGCTGGACTTGCAGCGGTGTGCGCATGTTGGGCGTGAAGAGGCTTTGGCAGGCGCCGAGCAACAGGGCCAGGCAAGCCAGTGAAGTGATCCTCAATAACGACATGTTGATCCTTGGCAGTGTCAGTAAAGGCGGTTGCGTTGTGCGTATGCAGGCTGGTTGGACTGTAAACAACGTCTTCGGTTCGATCATGGCAGATTAGAATTGTTTTAAGTCCCGGCCGTCTACCCTGCATCTTCAAGGGGGCTGCATCTTAACGTCGATGCGCGTTAGGATGGCCCGATGTCAAAAACGGCGGCAAGCGAGAAACCCATGACCCAGACCACACGATCTGCACCAAGCGCTTTTGAAACCATACAGCGCGAAAACTGCTTCAAGGGCTTCTATAGGCTGGACAAGCTGCATGTGCGCCACGAACTGTTCGACGGTGGCATGAGCGAGGAAATCAGCCGCGAGCTTTTCGTTCGCCACGATGCGGTTTGCGTACTGCCTTACGATGCCAAGCGTGACGAAGTGGTGCTCATAGAGCAGTTTCGCGTCGGGGCCATGGAAAAGACCAGCAACCCGTGGCTGATCGAACTGGTCGCCGGGCTGATCGACAAGGATGAGCAGCCGGAAGAAGTTGCTCATCGCGAGGCAGAGGAGGAAGCTGGACTGGTGTTCCGCTCGCTTTGGCCCATCACCAAATACTTTCCTTCTCCGGGTGGCAGTAATGAGTTTGTTCACTTGTACCTGGGGCAGTGCAGCAGTGAGGGGGCAGGCGGAATTCACGGGCTTGAGTCCGAAGGCGAAGACATCCGGGTGACGGTCTGGTCATTCGATGACGCAATGCAGGCGATGAAAGACGGAACAATCAAAAACGCGTCGACGATCATCGCCTTGCAATGGCTGGCGCTGAATCGTGCGGAGATAAGGGGTTTATGGTCGTGAATCTATTGCGCGAGCGCTACCGTGTCGACCTTGCCGGACTGCAGGCTGCGTGTGAGGCCAACTACGCGCGCCTGATGCGCCTGCTGCCCGACATGCGCAACGAACAGCGCTCACGCCGCGTCGCCGTTACACAGGGTGACCAGATGCTGGGCGTACTGGCCGTCGAGGTATTGCTCGACTGCCCGTACACCACCACCCTGCAAGTCCGCCAGGAACACAGCCTGCCGTGGCTGCCGGTGCCGGTGCTCGAAGTACAGGTCTACCATGACGCACGCATGGCCGAAGTCATCGGCGCCGAGCATGCGCGGCGCTTTCGCGGGATTTATCCCTACCCCAACGCCGACATGCACCAGCCAGACGAAAAGGCCCAGCTCAATTTGTTTTTGGGGGAATGGCTGAGTCATTGCCTGGCGTGTGGGCATGAGTTTGAGGCGGTGCGTTAACGCCTCTTCAATTGTTATCGCACTACTGCTCCTTGGCTTCGCCCTGTATTTATCCCACACGGATTGCCCGATAAGTGACGTCAGCTGACAGCGGGCAGGCTCCAGTCTTGTAGGTGGTTTCTGAAAATCCCCCGGCACCTTGGATTTGAAACCACATGCCTTACATTCGACCTGAATTTATTTGCAGGTATAACGAATGAGTGACTTAGGCACCCCACGATGTCTGTTAGCGTGCTTCTCGGGAGTCACCCTCAGCCTTTTCAGCTATCTCGGGTTGATAACCCTGGCAGGCAGCGCTCTGCGTTGGGAACACTTTCTATATACGGCCATTACCGGAGTGGTCATCGGTATTCTGTCTTTGAGGCTCATGCCGTGGATCGTTCATCTGGCTGGACTGGCAGGAATGATCCTTGGCGTTGTCCTGGAGCTTTTGTTGGCGGGATATCTCTGGCCTGGAATGCCTTATGAGCGGGTGCTGAGCTATCTCTTGGGTGCGGGACTGGCGGGCATGGTGTCGGCCGGACTTATTGCTTTAATTGTGCTCAAGCACCGAGCAAATCAGCAAATGTGACCAAATGCTCGTCTGCGCTCACATTCCCGGTTTACCCGCCCGCTGCCACATCACATAATCGCGCTGAATCCTCTCTGGGAGACGGTCTTGCCAAGCGCAGCCCCTTCATCGTCAGTTTTGCTGGTGCAGATATCCGACAGCCACCTGTTCGCCGAGGCGGACGGGGCGTTGTTGGGTATGAGTACCCGCGACAGTCTGGAAAAAGTCGTTGATCTGGTCCTCGCCGAGCAGCCGCAGGTTGATCTTGTGGTTGCAAGCGGGGATATCTCCCAGGATGGCAGTGTCGAGTCTTACGAAGCGTTTCGCCGGATAAGTACGCAGATCGCCGCCCCCGCGCGCTGGTTTGCCGGTAATCATGATGAATTGCCGCAGATGGAGCATGTCGCACAGGCTGAAGGGCTGCTTGAGCCGATCATCAACATCGGCCGGTGGCGGGTGACGCTGCTGGATTCGGCAGTGCCCGGTTCGGTGCCAGGTTTTCTGGCTGCTGGGCAATTGCAGTTGCTGGAGCAGTCGCTGAGCGAAGCGCCTGACCGGCATCATCTGGTCTGCCTGCATCACCACCCGGTGGCCATCGGCTGTGAATGGATGGCACCCATCGGTCTGCGCAATGCTGACGCGTTGTTTGCGGTGCTGGATCGATTCCCGCAGGTTCGGGCCGTATTGTGGGGGCATGTACATCAGGAGTTCGACCAGATGCGTAACGGCGTGCGCCTGCTGGCGTCGCCCTCGACCTGCATTCAGTTCGCGCCGGGCAGTGCCGATTTCAAGGTGGACACCACGGCACCGGGCTATCGCTGGCTGCGACTGCATGACGACGGACGGCTGGAAACCGCTGTTTCCCGAGTGGTCGGCATGCAGTTCGAAGTCGATTACGGCGGCACCGGCTACTGAATGAGCGGGCGGACACGTTTCCAGTGAGGTGTTGTAGCGTAAGTCCCTGTAAACTACACGGCTTTGCCTTGCACTCGGGAGCGACAGCGTGACCAGCGACACACCTTCACTGCTATACATCCATGGCTTGAACAGCTCGGCCCTGTCGAGAAAGGCCTGTCAGTTGGCCGCGCTGATGAAGTCATTGGGTCTGGCTGATCGTCTGCAAGTCCCTGAACTGCATCACCATCCGCGTCAGGCTATGGGGCAGCTTGAAACCGCTATAAAGGAGCTGGGACGGCCATTACTGGTCGGCAGCTCGCTCGGCGGCTACTATGCGACTCATTTGGCGCAGCAGCATGGCCTCAAGGCGGTGCTGATCAACCCGGCAGTCAACCCGCATCAGCTGTTTGACGGGTTTCTCGGCGTGCAGCAGAACCTGTACACCGGCGAGCAGTGGCAGTTGACCGAAGACCATATTCAGGCACTGGCCGAGCTGGAGGTTCCTGCTCCCCAGGACCCGCAGCAGTTTCAGGTGTGGTTGCAGACCGGTGACGAGACCCTTGATTATCGTCGCGCCGAGAAGTTTTACCGGGCCTGTGCCTTGCGCATTCAGGCGGGCGGCGACCACAGTTTTCAGGGTTTTGCCGAGCAAATGCCAGCGTTGTTGAGCTTTGCCGGGTTTGCCCCCGATCTGTTGCAGAAGATCGACCTGTCGGCGCTATAGGCGATCGATGCCCGGCCTACTGAATGCAAGAACATTGAACCCCCGAAATTCCATGAAAGATTGATAACGAGAACCCATGGCCAATCCCAGCGCTAGCTCTTATAACGCAGACGCCATCGAAGTCCTCTCGGGCCTCGATCCGGTTCGCAAACGTCCGGGCATGTACACCGACACCTCGCGGCCCAACCACCTGGCTCAGGAAGTCATCGACAACAGTGTCGACGAAGCTCTGGCTGGTCACGCGCGCTCGGTACAGGTCATCCTTCATGCCGACAACTCGCTTGAGGTGTCCGACGACGGCCGCGGCATGCCGGTGGACATTCACCCGGAAGAAGGTGTGTCCGGCGTCGAGCTGATCCTCACCAAGCTGCATGCGGGTGGCAAGTTCTCCAACAAGAACTACCAGTTCTCCGGCGGCCTGCACGGCGTAGGGATTTCCGTGGTCAACGCGCTTTCCACTCAGGTTCGGGTGCGGGTCAAGCGCGATGGCAACGAATATGAAATGACCTTCGCCGACGGCTACAAGGCCACAGAGCTGGCGGTTATCGGCACTGTCGGCAAACGCAACACCGGGACCAGCGTCTATTTCGCGCCCGATCCGAAGTATTTCGATACCCCGAAGTTCTCCGTCAGTCGTCTCAAGCACGTACTCAAGGCCAAGGCGGTTCTGTGCCCGGGCCTGCTGGTCAGCTTTGAAGACAAGTCCACTAACGAAAAAGTCGAGTGGCATTACGAAGACGGCTTGCGCTCGTATCTACAGGATTCGGTCAGCGACTTCCTGCGACTGCCGGACGAACCGTTCTGCGGCAGCTTCGCCGGTAACAAGGAAGCGGTCGACTGGGCGCTGCTCTGGCTGCCCGAAGGTGGCGACAGCGTTCAGGAAAGCTACGTCAACCTGATCCCTACGGCGCAGGGTGGCACCCATGTGAACGGCTTGCGCCAGGGCTTGCTGGATGCGATGCGCGAGTTCTGCGAGTTCCGCAACCTGTTGCCGCGTGGCGTCAAGCTGGCACCGGAAGATGTCTGGGAGCGAATTGCCTTCGTCCTGTCGATGAAAATGCAGGAGCCGCAGTTCTCCGGGCAGACCAAGGAACGTCTGTCGTCCCGTGAGGCGGCGGCGTTCGTTTCCGGCGTGGTCAAGGACGCTTTCAGTCTGTGGCTCAACACCCACTCGGAGCTGGGCCTGCAACTGGCTGACCTGGCGATCAACAACGCCGGTCGCCGCCTCAAGGCCAGCAAGAAGGTCGAACGCAAGCGCATTACCCAAGGCCCCGCATTGCCGGGCAAGCTGGCTGACTGTGCCGGACAGGATCCGGCGCGCTCCGAGCTGTTTCTGGTCGAAGGTGATTCCGCCGGTGGTTCTGCCAAGCAGGCGCGGGACAAGGAATTTCAGGCCATCCTGCCCCTGCGCGGCAAGATTCTGAATACCTGGGAAGTGGACGGCGGCGAAGTGCTCGCCAGCCAGGAAGTGCACAACATCGCGGTTGCCATCGGGGTTGATCCGGGCGCGGCGGACATCAGCCAGTTGCGTTACGGCAAAATCTGTATTCTCGCCGACGCCGACTCGGATGGTTTGCACATCGCCACCTTGCTGTGTGCGCTGTTCGTCCAGCACTTCCGCCCGCTGGTCGACGCCGGGCATGTGTATGTGGCCATGCCGCCGCTGTACCGGATCGACCTTGGCAAGGAAATCTACTACGCGCTGGACGAAAGCGAGCGCGACGGAATTCTTGACCGTCTGGTGGCTGAAAAGAAACGTGGCAAACCACAGGTCACCCGATTCAAGGGCTTGGGTGAAATGAACCCGCCGCAATTGCGCGAAACCACCATGGACCCGAACACACGGCGTCTGGTGCAGCTCACGCTGGATGATTTCGCTGCTACGTCGGAAATGATGGACATGTTGCTGGCGAAGAAACGTGCAGGTGATCGCAAGTCCTGGCTTGAATCGAAGGGCAACCTCGCCGAGGTCCTGACTTGATACGAGCCTGGCTCGCCGCCCTGACCCTGGTTGCCGCGCCGGTTTTCGCCGCGCCGCTTGAGGTCCTGAAACTGCAATCCGAGCACCCGGTAGACGACATGGTCGGCGGCAATCTGTCGGGTCTGGCCATGTGCAATGGCCAGCTGTGGACAGTTTCCGACCGTGACGACAATGTGCTGTACAGCCTTGATGTGTCGCAAAATACCTGGAAGGCAGAAGCACACCGCATTGACGCACCTGCGCCGCACAGCTATCTGCCGCTCAAGCTGCGTTCGCTGGCAGGCCTTTCCGCGTTGGTGCGTGGTGGTGATCTGGATTTCGAAGGCGTGAGTTGTGATGCAGCCGGTAACCGTTATCTGGTCAGCGAGGCCTATGGCACGGTGCTCAAGGTTCCGGTCAGTGGTGCACCGTTCTGGCTGGACTTGCCGCAGGCACTGATAGAACGGGCGCGCGGCCAGGGCATGTTGCAACACTTCAATGCGATTTTCGAAGGGATTGCCGTGAACGCCTCTGGCGACCGCATCTGGCTCGCCGCCGAGCGCGAGAAGCGCGGGCTGCTGGTTGTGCAGCGCGACAAGGAACAATGGAGCTGCGGGCAAAGCTGCGTGCTGCTGTCCGAAGACGGTAAAGACCTGCTGCCCGCAGAGCAGGGGCACAAGACCGTGTCTACGGACTTTTCCGATCTGTCGCTCTACAACGGCAAGCTGTTCACGCTCGAACGTGCGGCCTATCGCATCTGTCGGCGTGGGCTTGAGACCGGGCAGATCGAACGTTGCTGGTCGTTCGCCAAGGAAGCGATGGTGCCTTCGCGTCGCTATGATCAGCCCTACGGCCTGACCGAGGCGCTGGTCGTGGACGAGAAGGGCGCGTGGATCGGCATCGACAATAACTTCGGTGCGCGCGCCGATGGTGAAAAACGCCCGATTGTCTGGCGGTTCGCTGCGCCTGAAGCGGGCTGGAGCGCCGGTCAGTGAGCCAGCCCGCGAATCAACCGCAACCCGGCAAGCGCGCTGGCAAGATATTAATGATCGTGGCCTGGGCTGCTGGCCTGTTTCTGGCGACGCGCTTTTTCGGCAGTTGGGAAGACAAGCAGCAGAACCCTAATACGGTGGTTGCTTCGCAACACGGTGACGGATACATCGAAGTGCAACTGGCGGGTAATCGTCAGGGGCACTTTGTCATTACCGGCCAGATCAACGGCCGGACGGTAGAGTTCATGATCGACACCGGGGCGACCGACGTGGCGGTACCCGGTGATATGGCTGACAGCCTGGGCCTGAAACGCGGCTTTGCGGTCACAGTCAGCACGGCCAATGGCAACAGCCAGGGTTTTCGGACCACGCTCGACCGCTTGCAACTGGGCGATATTGTCCTGACCAATGTGCGTGCTCTGGTAGCACCCGGTCTGGACGGTGAGCAGGTGCTGCTGGGCATGAGCGCCATGAAACAACTTGAATTCACACAGCGTGGCGGCAACTTGCTGCTGCGCCAGTCAACGAAATAATGAGGCCCGCATGAGCGACTCCCTTGACCTCAGCCTGGATGGTGTAGAACGCCGATCACTGGCTGACTTCACCGAACAGGCCTACCTCAACTACTCCATGTACGTGATCATGGACCGTGCCTTGCCGCATATCGGGGACGGTCTGAAGCCTGTTCAGCGGCGCATCATCTACGCGATGAGCGAACTGGGCCTTGGGGCTGACGCCAAGCACAAGAAATCGGCGCGTACCGTCGGCGACGTACTCGGCAAATTCCACCCGCACGGCGACTCGGCCTGCTACGAAGCGATGGTGCTGATGGCCCAGCCGTTCAGCTACCGCTACACGCTGGTGGACGGGCAGGGTAACTGGGGTGCGCCGGATGATCCCAAGTCCTTCGCGGCCATGCGTTACACCGAAGCGCGCCTATCGCGCTATTCCGAAGTCCTGCTCAGCGAACTGGGCCAGGGCACGGCTGACTGGGTGCCGAACTTTGACGGCACACTGGACGAACCGGCCGTGCTGCCGGCGCGTTTGCCGAACATCCTGCTCAATGGCACCACCGGCATTGCCGTAGGTATGGCCACCGACGTGCCGCCGCATAACCTGCGCGAAGTCGCCAGCGCCTGCGTTCATCTGCTGGACGACCCCAAGGCCACGGTCCCGGAACTGTGCGAGCACATTCTGGGGCCGGACTATCCGACCGAAGCGGAAATCATCACGCCGCGTGCCGACCTGCTGAAAATTTACGAGACCGGGCGCGGTTCGGTGCGCATGCGGGCCGTGTACCGCATTGAAGATGGCGACATTGTCGTGACTTCACTGCCGCATCAGGTTTCCGGCGCCAAGGTGCTGGAGCAGATCGCCGCGCAGATGCAGGCCAAGAAGCTGCCGATGGTTGCTGACCTGCGTGACGAGTCTGACCACGAAAACCCTTGTCGCATCGTGATCATTCCGCGCTCCAACCGGGTTGAGCTGGACGAGCTGATGCAGCATTTGTTCGCGACCACCGAGCTGGAGTCCAGCTATCGGGTGAACATCAACATCATCGGTCTGGATGGCAAGCCGCAGCTCAAGAACCTCAAGACACTGCTCGGCGAATGGCTGACGTTCCGCATCGGTACTGTGCGTCGTCGTCTGCAGTTTCGTCTGGACAAGGTCGAGCATCGTCTGCACCTGTTGGACGGTTTGCTCACGGCTTACCTGAACCTGGATGAAGTGATCCACATTATCCGCACCGCCGAACATCCCAAGGCGGAACTGATTGCACGCTTTGGCCTGTCGGAAATCCAGGCGGACTACATCCTCGATACCCGTCTGCGTCAGTTGGCGCGTCTGGAAGAGATGAAGCTGCGCAGCGAGCAGGAGGCCCTGCGCAAAGAGCAGGCCAAGCTTCTGGCCCTGCTGGGCAGTGAGTCCAAGCTGCGCAAGCTGGTCCGTGCCGAACTGATTGCCGACGCTGAAACCTATGGTGACGACCGTCGTTCGCCGATTGTTGCCCGTGCCGAAGCCAAGGCGCTGTCTGAAAACGAATTGATGCCCACCGAGCCGGTAACTGTCGTGCTTTCGGAAAAAGGCTGGGTGCGTTGCGCGAAAGGCCACGATATTGATGCCACCGGGCTTTCCTACAAAGCAGGGGATGGTTTCAAGACGTCGTCCATCGGCCGCTCGAATCAGTTCGCCGTATTCATCGACTCGACCGGGCGCAGCTATTCGGTGGCAGCACACACCCTGCCATCTGCACGAGGCCAGGGCGAGCCGTTGACCGGTAAACTGCAACCGCCACCGGGTGCGACGTTCGAGTGCGTATTGATGCCTGAAGATGACGCGCTGTATGTGATCGCTTCGGATGCTGGTTATGGGTTTGTCGTCAAAGGCGAAGACCTGCAGGCCAAGAACAAGGCGGGCAAGGCGTTGCTGAGCTTGCCGAACGGGGCAAAAGTCATCTTGCCCCGGCCGGTGCCCGACCGTGAACAGAACTGGCTGGCAGCGGTGACCACCGAAGGCCGCCTGCTGGTGTTCAAGATCAGCGATTTGCCGCAGTTGGGCAAAGGCAAAGGCAACAAGATCATCGGTATTCCAGGTGAGCGGGTAGCCAGCCGAGAAGAATATGTGACCGATCTGGCGGTGATTGCGCAGGGCGCGACGCTGGTACTCCAGGCGGGCAAGCGAACGCTGTCGCTTAAACCTGAAGACCTTGAACATTACAAGGGGGAGCGGGGCCGACGTGGCAATAAATTGCCAAGAGGCTTCCAGCGCGTAGACGCGTTATTGGTGGAAAATAGCTAAAAACATTGATCTGGCACCAGCGTTCTTCGTTTTGCCATGAAGTACGATGCATAATCGCTGGAGTCATGATGCATATTCACGGATGATATGGGGTCTTGGGGTGCATGCGTGGCTCAGTGCCTGCATGGGTCTTGAAAGTACTTATACTGTGGCCTGCCTCGGGGCGGCCACCTGGATGGGATGATGAATTTTCTACGCCTTCCCCTGATCTTGCTGATGACTGGCGTTTTGGGTCTGGCTGGTTGCAGTGTGCGCCAGCCGACCGCGCTTTATCAGCTCGATAGCGGTGAGCCTGGTCAGCCGAAACAGAGTAGTGGTCTGGCAGTATTGCTGGGTCCTGTTTCGGTGGCCGACTATCTGCAACGCGAAACCCTGCTGCAACGCCAGCCTGACGGCACTTTGACCGCATCGCCTGACGGGCGCTGGGCGGGCAATCTGTCTTCGGACATCGACCAGTTGCTCTTGCGTCAGCTGGCCTGGAAGCTGGACAGCCAGCGTGTCGTCATGGCACCTGCGGTTGCCAACTTCACACCGGACGTTCAGGTCGTACTGTCGATCACCCGTCTGGACTCCGGTGCCAAACAGCCTGCCGTTCTGGATGCGCAATGGCGTCTTCTGGACCGTAAAGGTCATGTTCGTGACAGCCGACTGGTGCACCTTGAACAGGTCCATGCCGGCAGCTCCGCCGACCAGGTCAAGGCCCAGGGCATGCTGTTGCAGCGCCTGGCCGATCAGGTCAGTACTGCGATCAAGCCGATTTCCTGGCAGCCGATCGAAGAACCGAAAAAGCCCCCGGTTGCCAAGGCCAAAGAGCCTGACAAACCAAGAATTCCAATGGCCTCGCCCATACGTACCGATCTTGAAGTGTTCCGCTTCTAGGGTTGGCCCAACAAAAAGCCCGCAGCGATGCGGGCTTTTTGTTGGACGCGAATCTTCGCTTCTCACACCTCGACGTTCCTGACGCACCACGCAGTCAGGAGGACGCAGAGCGTCCAGAACGGCATGCCCACGCGGAGCATGGGCACGATGGTGATCTTGTGGACACCTATCGTTCCAAATGCTCCAGTGAGGTCAGGATCGGACGCGGAGCGTCCAGAGCGGCATGCCCACGCGGAGCATGGGCACGATGGTGATCTTGCGGACACCTATCGTTCCGCACGCTCCAGCGTGGGAATGCCTTGGGTGACGCTCTGCGTCACAGGTCTGCGCCGCGCTGCCACAGTCAAGGTCGGGCGCCTCTCGCCCTGTGCTTACGCATGTGAACGAGAGGCGGTGGTCAGGCCTTGTTGGATTCGTGCATGCGCGCCAGCTGGCGTTCGAGCATCGAAGGGTAGGGCTCCATCAGGCGTTCCACACAGCATGCGCCTTCAGGGCTGGCGATAGGACGGATACGGGCGCGCTGGCGTATCAACGGGTCGTCGTTGATACGGCGTTCAACCAGCAGCAGGTTGCGGCTGTGCTGAGACAGCGCCAACGCATCCTGCGCCGTTTCAGTCAGCAGCAGGTCGATCTGGCTCAGACCGCTCAAGCCTTCGCCCAGCGTCAGGCCCAGTTGCAGTTGCAAGGTGATGCCGCTGTCGGCCACCTCGATCTGCAAGGCATGGCTCAGGGCACGCAATAGCTCGCCGCAGCAGATTGCGTTGGTGAGGTAGTCATCACCGCTTTCGTGGCTGTGAAACAGCATCAGGGTGCTGCCATCGTTCAGGGTATGCAGCTCGCTTTCATACAGCGAGGCGGCCTGATCGAGGCAGTCGCGATAACGTTGCAGCAATTCGGTCAGTCGTGCGCGCGGCAGGCGGCGCAATTGGTCCTGCGCGCCCAATTGTACGGCCAGCACGGCGCTGTTGTGCGGCTCGACGGGCGCTACCGGCGCAGCCACAGGGCGTGCAACTGGTGCGGTATTCGAATTGTCACGCAGGTCCACAAACGGATCTTCGTCGTCGTCTTCGTCTTCTTCGGCAACAATGCGACGCTGGACTGGCGGTGCCGGCAGGCGCGGCTTCGGTTCGCTGGTGCGTGCCGAGACCGGTGGTGCAGGTCGCTCTTCCGGCTCCAGGTACGGATCGTCACCGTCGTCCTCGTCGCCGTCATACTCGGGTTCGGGCAGCGGCTCCGGCTCTGGAACCGGTGGTGCGAACGAGGTGCGCAGTTGCCGGGCCAGATCGCCTATTTCATCCTGGCGGTCGGTAGCCGGGGTGTATGGGTCGATGTCGCGCAGCCAGATGCGCATCTGCATCAATGGCGTGGAGATATGGCGACCGAGGCGCAGGCTCAGGGCCAGCGCCAGGGCCAGCAGAATGCCCGCCAGAATGCCCATGCTCTGCAGGCTGATGGTCATCGGCTGCTGGAACTGTGACATGTCGAGGCTGATGCGCAGATGACCCGCCATCACGTCCTGAAACGTGATCTTGATTTCATACAGGCCCTGAGCCTCGCCCAGAAGCCCGTTTTTCGGGCGCTGGCCAGCTTCCGCAAGAATGCGGTTATCCACACTGTAGATAGCGGCATGCGCCACCAGCGGGTTCTTGACCAGATTGCCCAGCAGCACGTTGAGACTGAGGATGTCGTTAGACACCAACAGCTCGGTGGCCGAGGTGGCGGTCTGGGTCGTCAGGGCCTGCCCCAGCGCATCCGCCTGTTCATGCATGGCCTGCTTGAACTGCAGGCCCATGACACCGGCGTAGATCACCAGCGCCAAAGCGACCAGGATCACGTTATGGCTGGCAATGCGCAAAGCGATCGGTACACGGCGATGACGCAGGGCACGAAAGATGAGCAGGAAGAAATTATCGGTTTTAACGGGCGTGGGCCGGTTCACAGAGCACGGCTCTTTCGGTGAAGTTGTCGCGCAGTATAACGAGCGACCCAGTAGCGGCAAAGCGCTGCCTGTGCCCGGTGGTCACTGAATGTGGTTAGAATGCGGTTTTTTTCCACTATGGGGGTGCGCCTTGCGCGAAATCGTCCTGATTAACATCACAGGTGTCGACCGTCCAGGTCTCACTGCTGCCATCACCGGCGTCCTCGCCCAGGGTGGCGTGAACATTCTCGATATTGGTCAGGCGGTTATCCACGACACCCTGTCGTTCGGCATCCTGGTTGAAATTCCGGATACCGTGCAGGGTTCTTCCGTGCTCAAGGACATCCTGTTCACCGCCTACAAACTCGATCAGCAGGTCCGTTTCACGGCAGTGTCCGAAGCGGATTATCAGCACTGGGTTGAAGGTCAGGGCAAGGCCCGTCATATCGTCACACTGCTGACCCGCAAGGTTACGGCCGAGCAATTGCAGTGCGTCAGCGCCATTACGGCTAAATACGGGCTGAATATCGATCAGATCGATCGTCTGTCCGGGCGTATGCCGCTCGACACGCCGGCCGACAAGGGCAAGGGTTGCATCGAGTTCACCGTGCGCGGCGAGCCGGCCGACCCGAAAGCCATGCAGGCCGAGTTCCTCGCAGTTGCCCAGGATCTCAACGTAGATATCGCGTTCCAGCAGGATTCGCTGTTTCGCCGCAACCGGCGTCTGGCTGTGTTCGACATGGATTCGACCCTCATTGAGGCCGAAGTGATCGACGAGTTGGCCAAGGCTGCCGGTGTGGGCGAGCAGGTTTCCGAGATTACCGAGCGTGCGATGCGCGGCGAACTGGATTTCAGCGAAAGCTTCAAGGAGCGTCTGGCTCTGCTCAAGGGGCTGGATGTCAGTGTGCTGGATGAAATCGGCGCTTCTCTACGCTTGACCGAAGGCGCCGAAACGCTATTCTCCGAGCTCAAGCGTCTGGGTTACAAGACCGCGATTCTCTCGGGTGGCTTCACCTACTTCGCCAAGCAGCTGCAAGCAAAACTGGGCATCGATTATGTGTACGCCAACGAGCTGGAAGTGGTCGATGGCAAGGTAACAGGCGTCGCCGTAGAGCCGATCGTCAATGCGCAGCGCAAGGCAGACCTGTTGCGCGAGCTGGCGCACAAGGAAGGCTTGAGCCTGGAGCAGACCATCGCGGTCGGCGACGGTGCCAATGACTTGCCGATGCTGGCGATTGCCGGGCTGGGTGTCGCATTCCGCGCCAAGCCGCTGGTCAAGCAATCGGCAAAGCAGGCGATCTCGACGCTGGGACTGGATGGCGTGCTATATCTGTTGGGTTTCCGCGACCGCGAAGGAAAGCGCTGACGCTCAGGCCGTGGTGGTTTGCCCCTGATGGCGAGGGGCCAATCGCGACGGCTGTCGCAGTGATCGCTACAGCGTGCCCCACAAGGAATCGAATTCCTGATCCGGCCTGGCCTTTTCGGTTTCGGTCGCTTTCGGGGCGTCGTACATCTGATACTCGAACTGGTTGTAACTGGCGCTGCTGACCTGCCGGTTGCTCAGTGACGCGCGGCGTTCTTCACCGGCGACGTTGATCATCACCTTGTTGCCCTCCTGAAAAGGCAGACGGGGTGCGAGCACGGTGGGCGGTTTTTCCATGGCGCGTACTTCCGGCAGCATCAGGGTTCGCAGGTACTGGCTGTTCTGCTGTTCGCGAATCAGCTGCATGCCGCACGGTTGGGCAAACGGGGCGATCAGTTCGATCCCCATCTGTGTGCCGCCGCTGCGTACCTGGCGGATCCAGCGCACGATTGCAATGCTCCAGCCCTGGCCGGCGTCATCCTGAATACCCACCAGTTCGCCAGCCTGCAACTGCTGAGGCACGTCCTTCTGCCACGCCAGGCAGTATCCGCCCGGGCTGTGGTTGACAATATTCAGGTCGAAGGTCGGAAACGTATGCTGGTTGTTGGAAAGCGAGTCGCTGTCGCCGTCGTTTTTCGGGTATTCGATCTCTTCGTAGGGCAGCAGAACGGATGAAGTCTTGCCGCGCTGAGTGTCGAAGGCAGACGCCCACGGATCGTCCGCGTCATCATTGGCCATCTTCAGCGAAAAACTCGCAGCACTGCCTGCGCTGTTGAGTTGCAGGAGTTCGCTGAACGACTTCTGACCAGCCACATAAAAATGCAGTGCGCTCATGCCGATGCACAGCTTCAGGGTGCCCTGGCCTGCCGTGCGCTGAAAGGTGCGTTCGGCCACATCACCCCAGGCGACCGCCAGATGTTGCAGCAGGTCGGTGTTGATACCGGTTGGAATAAGCAACGGCGAAGGGGTGCGCTGGTCATCCGGCAGGGCCAGGTACTGATTGATCGCTTCAGCCAGCGCGTAGGTGTTGATACCCAGCAGCCGAGGAGATTGTTCGTCGCTGAACAGGGTGCGATACAGCGGTGGTTTGTCGACCGTCGGGTCCAGAGCGAAGAGGCTGCTTTCAGTGACCGGCAATTGCAGCTTTACCAGAGGGCTCCAGGCCTCCAGCGCATCGGCCAGTTTGCCGATATTCAACTGACGCATCTGGTTGCAGCGTGAGCAACCCATCAGCAGCGCGATCACGTAGGTTTGCTCCACGCTCAGCACTTTGCTGTGATGGGCCAGGGGCTCTTCGACCGGCGTGTTGTGCAACTGGTACTGACGGGCAATCTGGTAGATCTGATGCAGCTCGAGCCACAGGCCATCCTGAACGGGACAGTAAAGCTGGTTGGCACGTATCAGTGGCCCGTTGAGACCATGCAGTGCGCGTTGCAGCGCAGTGCTGAACAGCCCGGCCTGGTCTCGGGTGTAGCGCGGGGCGACCTGCTGAATGATCTGCTTGTAACCGGTTGCGAGATGGTTTTGCAGCGCCTGGCAGAGGTTGGCCACCTTGCGTGGTCGCTCGTCCAGCACAATGGCCTGATTGAGAAAGTGACGTTCAAGGTGCTTGCAGACGAAGTACACCTCGGGCCGCAGCAATTCAAGCAATTGCAGGCGGTTCTCGCTCGGGGTGATCAACTGGTTGAGCTCGGTCAGCCCTTGATAGAGCTGGCGCGCCATTTCTCCGAGGTTCGCCTTGGGCAATCTGGAAATCCAGCGTTTGAGGTCGCGGGGGTTGGCTTCACTGAATGTCAGGCTCGACTGCGTCGGCGTAGGGGCACGCAATAGCAGAGGGAGGCTAAAATTACTCATGTGACAGGCGAACTCCAACAACTCATTGGCCCGGACGGAGGCTTTAAATGGGTGGCTGACGTCATCGCGGAGCGGGGACATGTCGAGCATACGCCCATGAAAGTGCGAAGTATCCTACAGCACCGATCGGGCGACTTTACCAGTATCGGCATCACTACGCAGTAAATATGGCCTGGAGCCATTACTGTCCGGTTTTAAACTGCATGAGCGCCCCTGTTAATGGGGCGCCCATGCCAGGCACTGTGACTTCAAGTCACGATCATGCCTGTGTCGGAACTGCCAATGCCTGGCCCATCTGTACCTTGGAGCCCGCGGTCAGTTGCTCGGCCCATTTCACCTGATTTGGCCCGAACAGCACAATGGCCGTGGAGCCCAGTTTGAAGCGGCCCATCTCGGCACCTTTTTCCAGATGGATTGGCGCACGCGCTGCTTCGTCGTAGCTGAACGTCTTCAATTCACGCTTGGGCGGCGTGACCAGCCCGGCCCATACCGTCTCGACCGACGCCACGATCATCGCGCCGACCAGCACCACTGCCATTGGTCCGCGCTCGGTGTCGAACAGGCAGACCACTCGCTCGTTACGGGCGAACAGCTCGGGTACGTTTTCAGCCGTGGTCTGGTTGACCGAGAAGATGCGGCCCGGCACGTAGACCATTTCACGCAGCGTGCCAGCCAGTGGCATGTGGACGCGGTGATAGTCCTTTGGCGACAGGTAGACGGTTGCGAACTCGCCGCCCATGAACGGTGCAGACAGCTTGGGATCACCGCCCAGCAGCTCAAGCACGCTGAAGCTGTGCCCCTTGGCCTGGAAGATCCGGCCATGATCAATCGGGCCCAACTGGCTGATGGCGCCGTCGGCTGGCGAAAGAATCGCGCCCGGCGTGGTATCGAGCGGGCGGGCGTCGGCTTTCAATGCGCGGGTGAAGAACGCATTGAAGTGCTCGTAGGACGTCAGGTCTTCGACCAGGGCCTGCGACATGTCCACTTGGTAACGGCGGGCAAACCACGCGGTGAAAGCGTTTTTGAACCAGCGTACGCGGCATTCGGCAACGCAGCCTGCCAGTCGGGACAGCAGGTGGTGTGGCAACAGGTACTGACTGATGATGAACAAGCGGTCTTTCATTGAAGGTCCTGAGGATGAGTGTCCTGAATATTTCTGCGAGGCCTGTCGCGGTTCGCTAGAGCGGACAGGTTCGACGGTTTCGGCTCGTGCTGGCTGCGCAGGCGCGACGGGTTGCGCAACCTCGACTGCCTCGGCGGGCGCGGCGGCCACTTCCGGAAGTTCTACCGGTGTCTCCGGGTGATTGCCCCATTCACCCCACGAGCCGGCATAGGCCTTGACCCTTGGGTAGCCCAGCGCTTTCGCCACCAGATAGGTGAAGCCCGAGCGGTGGTGAGTCTGGCAATGGGTGATCACTTCCTTGTCGGGCGTGATGCCCAGGTCGCGAAGAATCTCTGGCATGTCCTGACGAATACGCAGGTTACGTGCCTTGTCCATGCCCGCAGTCCATTCGAAATTGACCGCGCCGGGTATGTGTCCGCCCTTGGCCGCGACTACTTTTTCGCCCGAATACTCGGTAGGGCCGCGAGCGTCCCAGATTGCCAGGTCGGCGGCACCCAGACGGCTTTGCAGGTATTCGCGTGTGGCGGTAGGGTCGTCGTGCAGCGTCAGCGTGACCGGGCCGCCTGCAACGGGCGCAACCTCTGTGCTCAACGGCAGCGATTGCGCTTCCCAGGCCAGCACGCCGCCATCCAGATAGTGATAACGGTGGTGGCCGATGACATCCAGCAGCCAGATAAAACGCCCGGCCCAGCCACCGCCTTCGTCATCGTAGACAACATAGACTGCATCAGGGTTGTGGCCCAGCTCGCCGAACAGCTGCTGCAGATCGGCAGTGTCGGGCAGTAGGCCTGGTGCAGGAGGCTTGCCCAGTTGCGTACGTTTCGGATCGACAAAGCGTGCGCCGCGAATGTGCCCGGCTTCGTAGCGAGCGCTGCTGGTCAGATCCACGAGGATCAGTTCCGGGGCGTCTAGACGCTCAAGCAGATCGTTGGGTTCGATGACCAGCGACAAGCCAGTGAATGCGGACATTTGCAGCCTCCGATGAAAGGAAAGAGGCGAATTGTACGCCAGGCCTCACGCTTTGCGATGACTAAAGATGCCAAGTGCCCTTTCAATACATTGCGCGGTTTTTCCGAATGCCTGGACGGAAATTTCCGACAAGGCCCCACCACCCTGGTCGGCGACCACCAGCAGCATGACTTTACCGTTGTTGCTCAGCGAGCGAATAAGCCAGTGCTGGCCACTGAACAGGGTTTTCAGTGGCGCGGGCAGCAGGGCGGCAAACTGCGCGTTGTTCGCGGGGGTCATGCGCAACTGCGTCGGCTGGGTCAGCAAGCGTTGCAACACGGTGCTTTCCTTGATGAACAACTGCAAGGAGGCGGTTTCGGCCGGCAGTCCGGCCATCTGATTGACGCGCATTACGGTCGAGGTCTTGTCCAGCATCAGCAGCATGACCCGCTCCATACCGCACGACATGAACGCGTCGCGGGCCGAGGTAGTCAAGTGCATGGCGTTGATGAACGGGCTGGGGTCCTGCAGCAGCTCGGCGCAGTGCTTGCGCCATAGCTGCAGGGCGTCGGCCGATGGCGGTGGCGCTGGTTCGTTGTCGCGCCTTACACGGCGCGCATCCCAAGGCCAGATCAGCGATTCGGCCGGGTGCCAGAGGTCTTTTTCCGCATGAATACGCGCGCTGCTGGCAGCGTTTTGATGCGCCTGCTGCTGCACTTCGCTGATCGACTGTTGCAGGTAAAGGCTGGTCAGCCGTTCCCAGCGCAGGCAATGCGGGCTGTTCCAGGCATGTTGCGCCGCCAGCGCCAGGCCGTTACCCAGCAAAACAGTATTGGCTGGCTGGTTCAGCCAGCGCCGCAAGTTGGGGTCGGCGTCCATGAGTTGTTGCTGTTGCAGCGGGCTGTGTTCTTCGCGGGCGATGCGCAGCACCTTGGCCAGATCGCGTCGCTCGTTGATCAGCAACTTATAACCGCGCGTGACCCAGATTGGCAGGCGCCAGAATTCGGCGAGTGCCAGGCACAGCTCCAGCAGATTGACGCCGAACAGCTCTTTTTCCACTGCAAGGCTGGAATGGCCCTTGTGGATAACCCGCAACTCCAGCTCTTCGAGCAGCTTCGGATAGGCCAGCGCCATCGGCCAAAGGGGGGAGAGGAAAAGCAGGCTGCCCATATGGATGTCTTGCCAGAGTCGTGCAAGGCGACTGGCAAACAACCCGTTGGCCTGTTGTGTGGCGTGCTGGCTGACCAGAATCAATTGGCGATAGGCCGCGGGAATTTCCTCGGGCGGCTTGGCCGGCAAGCGGCCCAGAAGGATTTCGGTACGCGCCAGCCCCAGGCGGTTGATCGCAATCTCGAGGCTCTCGGCCTGCTCGGTCAAACCGTGGGTGTGATGGTTGGCCTCGCGCATCACACTCAATACCAGTGCGGGGCTTTCCTGCATCATTTCAGCGATTTCACGCAGTGAGCGGCGACTGTCGTTCAATGCTGCGCGAACGTGCCCATGATTGACGGCAGGGACCGGTAACGCGATGCCGTCAAGCAGCTTGACCCAGGCATCCAGCGTTTTCGGAACGAGATGATGTGCTGCGTGTGCTGTCGACATTCGATGGCCTGTGCGGCTGATTATCTGAGCTGGGAAACCGCCAGCGTACGGGACGCTGAGGCCATTTTCCTCCTTTTATGGAGGCGGATAAATGGGTTTTTCAAAAGAACCGGCTATAGTCTGGCCCAGTTAGGCCGATAAGGAGAAGAAGAGATTCAAGAACTTCCGGACTGTCCCTGAACCCGACTCAGTAAAGTATTTTTTCCTATGGCTAAAATTATCGGCATCATTGTCGTTATCGCGAGTGTCCTCGGCGGATATGTGCTGTCCCATGGCAAGATCATGGCGCTGTTCCAGCCCTACGAGGTCTTGATCATCGGCGGTGCTGCACTGGGCGCGTTCCTCCAGGCCAACCCTGGCTACATGACCATGCACGTGTTCAAGAAGTCGCTGAAGATGTTCGGTTCGCGCTTCACACACGCCTATTACCTCGAGGTGCTGGGGCTGGTATACGAAATCCTCAACAAGAGCCGCCGTGAAGGCATGATGGCGATTGAAGGGGATATCGAAGACGCCGCCTCCAGCCCGATCTTCGCCAAATACCCTGGTGTGCTGAAAGATGAGCGCATGACCGCGTACATCTGCGACTACCTGCGCATCATGTCGTCCGGCAACATGGCTCCTCACGAGCTGGAAGGCCTGTTCGACATGGAACTGCTGAGCATGAAAGAAGAGCTCGAGCATCCATCCCATGCCATTACCGGTATCGCCGACGGTATGCCCGGCTTCGGTATCGTGGCGGCGGTACTCGGTATCGTGGTGACCATGGCGTCGCTGGGGTCGGGCGACAAGGCTGCAATCGGCATGCACGTAGGTGCTGCGCTGGTAGGTACCTTCTTCGGTATTCTTGCGGCATACGGTTTCTTCGGTCCGTTGGCCACCTGCCTTGCCCATGATGCCAAGGAAGAAATGAACGTCTACGAGAGCATCAAGGCGTCGCTGGTGGCGTCGGCCTCCGGCATGCCGCCTTCGCTGGCCGTCGAATTTGGCCGCAAGGTTCTCTACCCGCTGCATCGCCCCAGCTTCAGCGAGCTGGAACAAGCGGTTCGCGGTCGCTAAGTCATGGAAAATAATCAGCCGATTATCATCAAGCGCGTAAAGCGCTTTGGTGGCGGACATCACGGCGGTGCCTGGAAAATCGCGTTTGCCGACTTCGCGACGGCGATGATGGCGTTCTTCCTGGTGCTGTGGCTGATGTCTTCCGCCACGCCCGAACAGTTGCTCGCGGTGGCCGGTTACTTCAAGGACCCGGTCGGTTTTTCGGACAGCGGTTCGCCGTATGTGATCGACCTGGGCGGCTCGCCCGAGATGTCGCCGAATCAGACGCTGAACCCTGAGGTCAAGACCACACCGTCACCTGACACCGTGCCCCTTGAGGCCGAGACTTCCGAGACCAAAGCTGAAGAGGTCGAGCAGGAGCGTCTGGAGATGCTGTTGCAAGAGCTGCAGAACAAGGTCGAGGAAAACCCGCAACTGCAGAAATTCAAGGACCAGATTCTGTTCGAGATCACCCAGGACGGTTTGCGTATCCAGATCATGGACGCTGACAACCGGCCGATGTTCGACTCGGGCAGTGCACGTCTCAAGCCTTATTTCGAAGACATCCTGCTGGCTATGGCTGACACCATCAAAAGCGTGCCGAACAAGATCAGCATCAGCGGTCATACCGACGCGACACCTTTTGTAGGCAACGGCGGATTCGGTAACTGGGAACTGTCGGCCAACCGCGCCAACGCTGCACGTCGTGCGCTGGTGGCTGGTACCTATCCGGACTCACAGGTGGCCAGAGTGGTGGGTTATGCCTCGTCAGCTCTTTATGATCACGAGAACCCGACCAATCCGGTCAACCGCCGCATCGACATTGTGGTTTTGACCAAAAAGGCTCAGCAGCGTATCGAAGGCGACCAGAACTCCGGTGGTGCGCCTCAGTCCAAACCTGCGCCCGCCGCTCCTGCTACTCCCGCTGCTCCGGGGGCTTCGACAGCGTCGCAGCCAGACCCGCAGGCATATGCCCAGCCTCACGAGATCCGGCAAAAGCTGAACATCTTCGACGATGGCAAGTTACGGGTCGAGCCGGCCCAGAACTGAGCTGCAACCGATACAGAAACGCCGCGATCATCGCGGCGTTTTTGCGTGTTGCGTTCGGTGCTCAGTAACTGTCTTGCGGCAGGCTGGCAATGATCGAACGGTAGCTGTTCATGCGCTGTTGCTGCACGCGGCCATCTTCAAGCCCCTTGAGCAGGGCGCAGCCCGGTTCGCGGTCATGCTTGCAGTCGCGAAAGCGGCACGTGCCGATCAGGTCGTTGAATTCGATGAAGCCAGCTTCTACGTCTGCACGGCTGACATGCCCCAGGCCGAATTCGCGGATACCCGGTGAGTCGATCAGATCGCCGCCACGCGGAAAGTGGAACAGGCGGGCGGTTGTGGTGGTGTGTGTGCCCTGGCCGGAGACTTCGGACAACGGGCCGACCCGGGTATCCGTTTCCGGCAGCAGGCTGTTGACCAACGAAGACTTGCCGACGCCGGACTGGCCAACGAACACACTGATGTGGCCATCAAGCTGGCTTTGCAGTGTCTGCATGCCATCGCCATGATGCGCCGACACTTCCAGCACCGGGTAACCCAGTGTGCGGTAGACCGCCAGCAACGCATTGAGCGCGGGCGCGTTCTGTTCGTCGATCAGGTCAGCCTTGTTGAGCAGCAGCAGCGGACGAATCCCGGCATGCTCGGCGGCCACCAGATAGCGGTCAATCAGGTTGGCATGTGGCTCGGGCATGGGCGCGAACACGATCACGATCAGATCGACGTTGGCAGCCACAGGCTTGAGCTGGCCACGTGAGTCCGGGCGGCGCAGTTCGGTGGTGCGGGGCAGTTGCGCAACGATGACGCCAATGCCCTGATTGCCGGCGCGCCATACAACGCGATCACCCGTGACCAGTGCCGGCAGGTTGGCGCGCAAGTGGCAGCGAAATACCTGACCGCTTGCTTCGCCTTCCTGAGCCTCGACTTCGACCTGAACACCGAAGTGAGCAATTACAAGACCGGTCTGTTCGGGGCCGAGGTCGCCGCCTTCCAGTGTTTCAAGCGTAGCGGACTCGCGTTTTGCCGCGCGGGCAGCACGCTCGCCCTGAATTTTTTCGATGCGCCAGTTCTGACGACGATTGAGTTGGCGTTTGGCCATGGGTGTTCCGATGTGATGTAACCGATGAATTAGGCAGTACGATTGATCGGCAGGAGTCTAGCACGGCAGGGTGAGCTAAACTGCGCGCCTACGCTGAGGAGTCGACACATGCAGAACAAGCAGAACCTGATCTGGATCGATCTGGAAATGACCGGTCTGGACCCTGATACCGATGTCATCATCGAAATGGCCACGATCATCACCGATAGCGAGCTGAACACCCTGGCCGAAGGCCCGGTGATCGCTGTGCATCAGAGCGACGAGACGCTGGCGAAAATGGACGAGTGGAACACCCGCCAGCACGGTGGCTCGGGCCTGACCCAGCGAGTACGCGAAAGCACCATCAGCATGGCTGAAGCCGAGGCGCAGACCCTTGAGTTCATCAAGCTGTGGGTGCCGGAGCGCAGTTCGCCGATCTGCGGCAACAGCATCTGCCAGGATCGCCGCTTCCTGTATCGCCACATGCCGACGCTGGAAAACTGGTTCCACTACCGCAATCTGGATGTCTCGACCCTCAAGGAACTGGCGGCGCGCTGGTCCCCCGAGCTGAAATTCAAGAAAGGCAGCACCCACCTGGCGCTCGATGACATCCGCGAGTCGATTGCCGAGCTGCGCTTTTATCGTGAGCACTTCATCAAGCCTTGATCAAGACTCGCGCGTGCAGTGAATAATCTTCGCTGCACTCTTTCAGTGCGTTGGTCGGCTGGTTAGACTGCGCGCCTTTGTCGCAGAGTCCCCGCCATGTTGCTGATGCTTTATCTGATTGCCATCACTGCTGAAGCCATGACTGGCGCGCTGTCTGCGGGCCGTCGAGGAATGGACTGGTTCGGCGTGGTGCTGATCGCTTGCGTCACAGCGCTGGGCGGCGGCTCGGTGCGCGATGTGCTGATCGGCCATTACCCGCTGACCTGGGTCAAGCACCCGGAATACCTCATATTGACCAGTGTGGCAGCGTTGGTGACGATCTTTATCGCGCCATTGATGCGCCACCTGCGCTCGTTGTTTCTGGTGCTGGATGCGCTGGGGCTGGTGGCCTTCACCCTGATCGGCTGCATGACCGCGCTGGAAGCCGGGCATGGTCTGGTGATCGCGTCAGTGTGCGGTGTCATCACCGGGGTCTTCGGTGGCATCCTGCGCGACATCTTCTGCAACGACATTCCGCTGATCTTCCGTCGCGAACTGTATGCCAGCGTTTCATTTCTGGCCGCGTGGTGTTTTTTGCTGTGCCAGTACCTGCAACTGCCGGATGAACAGGCCGTGCTCATCACCTTGTTCGGCGGCCTGCTGCTGCGCCTGCTGGCGATCCGATTCCGCTGGGAAATGCCCAAGTTCGTCTATAAAGACGAGCCCTGAAGAGGGCGCAGAACGCCCGGAGCTGCATGCCCATACGCAGCACTCTGCTTCATTCACATCCTGAGATGCCCGCAGAGTGGGCTTCTGCCCGAAGGGCGTGGGAGCTTCAGGAGGTCACGACGGCTGCGATGGGCTGCGAAGCGGCCCTTAAACCTGCTGACTCTGTTGTGTCTGATGCACCAAGGCGACCGTTTTTGCTGCCGGTTCCCGACAGTTCGCAGACAAGTCCGCTCCCATGCAAGTTAAGCGTCGCCCGGCCCGCTGAGACGCGTTAGCCCTCTGCGTCTGCCACCCCATGCCTCTGCAGCGCCCATTCCACATGCTCCCTGACCAATTCCGAGGGATAGTCGCGCCGTGCGTGCAGGGCTTCGATCACCGGGATGGTGGAGGGCGCGTTGCCCAGTCCGACAGCCAGGTTGCGTAGCCAGCGTTCGTACCCGGCGCGGCGCAGGGGCGAGCCTTCTGTACTACTGAGGAATTTGTCTTCATCCCATAAAAAAAGCTCGGCCAGCCCAGCGTTGTCCAGGTTATGGCGCGGCTGAAAGTCGCTCTGGTCGGTTGGTCGTGCAAAGCGGTTCCACGGGCAGACAATCTGGCAGTCGTCGCAACCGAACACCCGATTGCCGATCAAGGGCCGCAGCTCTTCTGGAATCGCGGTCTTGAGCTCGATGGTCAGGTAGGAAATGCAGCGCCGTGCGTCCAGCACATAAGGCCCGACAAAGGCCGCCGTCGGGCAGATGTCCAGGCAGGCCGTGCAGCGCCCGCAATGTTCCGTCGCATGCGGCGCATCCACCGGTAGCGGGATGTCGACAAACAGCTCGCCGAGAAAGAAAAAGCTGCCCGCCTTGCGGTTGAGCACCAGCGTGTTCTTGCCGATCCAGCCGAGCCCGGCCTGTTCGGCAATGGCCTTTTCCAGCACTGGCGCGCTGTCCACGAACGCCCGAAAACCAAACGGCCCGATGGCCTGCTGAATGCGCTCGGCCAGTTGCTGCAAGCGCTTGCGGATCAACTTGTGATAGTCACGGCCCAGGGCGTAGCGTGACACATAGGCTTTTTCCGGTTCTGTCAGGCGCTGGGCCATCTCGGTGTCGCCGGGCAGATAGTCCATGCGCAGCGACACCACGCGCAACGTTCCCGGCACCAGCTCGTCCGGATGGGAACGTTTGCTGCCGTGGGCTGCCATATAGTCCATTTCGCCGTGATAGCCTGCATCGAGCCAGCGTTGCAGGTGCTGCTCGTGCTCTGCCAGGTCCAGACCGCTGATCCCCACTTCCTGAAAGCCCAGCTCACGCCCCCATGCCTTGATTGAGACGGCAAGGGCGGCGAGATCATCGGAAGTGGGAAGTACAGCAGTAATAGCGGACATGCGCAGAGAGAAACCGGGGCCAAGGTGCGTATAATTCTGCCAGACATCGGAGCCTATAGACGCATGTTCGACACGAAACCTCATTTACCCGACGCGCTGTACAGCGCTGCGCAGGTCCGCGACCTCGATGCACGGCTGATTGCTGCCGGTACGCCAGGCCTGGAATTGATGCTGCGCGCTGCCCAGGCGCTATGGCGGACGATACTCCGACGCTGGCCGCAGGCCAATGAACTGACCGTGTTGGCCGGGCGTGGCAACAACGCCGGTGACGGGTATCTGGTGGCCGCGCTGGCGCACAAGGCAGGCTGGCAAGTCAGGGTGCTGGCTGTCGGCGACCCGGCTGCATTGACCGGTGATGCCGCTTCGGCGCACGCGGCAGCTTCCGGCATCGACACTCAGGCATGGGCCGGACAACCGCTGAGCGGCGTGGTGCTGGATGCCTTGCTCGGCACCGGGCTCAACGGCGAAGTGCGCGAGCCCTATGTTTCGGCCATCAAGGCGATCAATGCCAGCGGCCTGCCGGTCGCCGCCGTGGACATCCCGTCGGGCTTGAGTGCAGACACCGGCCAAGCGCTGGGCGTGGCGGTGCGTGCCGATGTGACCGTTACCTTCATAGGCCTCAAACTGGGCTTGTTGACGGGCGATGCGGCGGACCTGGTGGGCGAGCTGGTGTTTGATGATTTACGCGCCGACCCTGCGCTGGTTGCGCAGGTGCCGGTCAGCGCGAAGCGTCTGAGCGCATCCAGTCTGCCGACGCTGGCACCGCGTCCGCGTACTGCTCATAAAGGCATGTTCGGCCGAGTGCTGGTCATCGGTGGCGATCACGGTTTTGGCGGTGCTGCCTTGCTCAGCGCCGAAAGCGCCTTGCGCAGCGGGGCGGGCATGCTGACGCTGGCGACCCGCGCCGAACATATTCCGGCCGCCCTGACGCGCATGCCGGAAATCATGAGTGCGGCCATTCGCTCGGCTAACCAGTTGATGGCGTTGATCGAGCCGGCCAGCGTATTGGTGGTCGGGCCCGGCCTGGGGCAGGCGTCCTGGGGGCGCAGCCTGCTGTCGGCTGCTGCCAACGCCGAGCGGCCCCAAGTGTGGGATGCCGATGCTCTGAATATGCTGGCCGCCGGTCTGGTGAGTCTGCCCAAAGGCTGCGTCATCACCCCGCATCCGGGAGAGGCCGCGCGTTTGCTGGGCGTTGGCATCAAGGACGTTCAGGCTGACCGGGCCGCTGCTGTGCGGGCGCTGGCGCGTAAGTTCGATACGGTCTGTGTGCTTAAGGGCTCCGGCAGCCTGATCGCCGATGCGAGCGGGCAACTGGCGTTGTGCGACCGTGGTCATCCGGCCATGGCCACCGCCGGACTGGGTGACGTGTTGGCCGGGTTGATCGGTGCGCTGCTGGCGCAGCATCTAACGCCATTCGATGCGGCCTGTCTGGCGGTGTGGCTGCACGCAAGCGCCGGTCAGAAAGTCGGTGAATACGGTCGCGGGCTGGCGGCCAGCGATATTATTCCTGCCATTCGTCAGTTATTGGAGGAGCTGCAACCGTGTCTGATTTAACGCTGCATGTGGTTGGCGAAGAGGCCATGATGAATTTTGGTGCACGCCTGGCCGCAGTTACCGAAGGCGTGGGCGTCATCTTTCTCGATGGCGATCTGGGCGCTGGAAAAACCACTCTTTCGCGGGGAATGATTCGCGGGTTCGGGCATGCCGGGGCTGTCAAGAGTCCTACTTTCACGCTGGTCGAGCCCTACGAAATAGGTGCCATACGGGTCTTTCACTTTGACCTTTATCGTCTGGTCGATCCCGAAGAGCTTGAGTACATGGGGGTGCGTGATTACTTCGACGGCGATGCACTTTGTCTGATTGAATGGCCCCAGCGTGGTGCAGGCTTTTTGCCAAAGCCTGACCTGACCATTACCATTGGCCCGCACGGAGAAGGTCGGTCCGTGATATTGAGCCCGCTGGGCTCGCGTGGCGAACGCTGGTGTGCCACTTTGGCTTTGGAATTCAAATAGATATGGGGTTAGGTATGCGCATGCGCGCGCTGGTTACTGTAGTTGGTCTGCTGCTGATGGCCCTGGCTGTCGAGGCGGTTGCCGCTACGCAAGTAAAAAGTGTCCGCTTATGGCGAGCACCGGACAACACACGTCTGGTATTCGACCTGTCCGGGCCTGTCCAGCACAGCGTATTCACACTGACTTCACCTGATCGTCTGGTGATCGATATCAATGGCGCGACACTCGGTGGTCCGCTGAATGTATCGACAGCCAATACGCCGATCAGCAGCATGCGCTCTGCCCAGCGCACGCCGACCGATCTGCGCGTGGTCATCGACCTGAAAAAGGCGGTGACGCCCAAAAGCTTTACGCTTGCGCCGAACCAGCAGTATGGCAACCGTCTGGTGGTCGACCTGTTCGATAACGCCGCAGATGCCAACCCGACACCAGTGATCCCGGATACTGCCGCCAATACCGCGCCCGCTGTCCCGGTCAGCCCGGCCAAGCCTGAAATCAAGCTGACCCCGGTGCCCAATGGCAAGCGCGACATTGTCGTGGTGATCGATGCCGGGCACGGCGGTGAAGACCCGGGTGCCTCCGGCGGTGCCGGGCAGAAAGAGAAAAACGTGGTGCTGTCGATCGCCAAGGAACTGCAGCGCCAGGTCAACGCCGAGAAAGGCTACCGCGCTGAACTGACGCGGACCGGTGACTACTTTATTCCGTTGCGCAAACGTACCGAGATCGCCCGCTCCAAGGGGGCCGACCTGTTTGTGTCCATTCACGCCGACGCTGCGCCGTCCACCGCGGCGTTTGGCGCTTCGGTGTTCGCCTTGTCTGATCGCGGTGCGACCTCCGAAACCGCACGCTGGCTGGCGGACAGTGAAAACCGTTCCGACCTGATCGGTGGTGCCGGTGCGGTAAGCCTCGACGACAAGGACCGCATGCTCGCCGGGGTGTTGCTGGACTTGTCCATGACCGCTTCGCTGTCGTCTAGCCTGAACGTAGGCCAGAAAGTGCTGAGCAATATTGGCCGCGTCACCTCGCTGCACAAATCGCGCGTCGAGCAGGCAGGTTTCATGGTGCTCAAGTCGCCGGATATCCCGTCGATTCTGGTGGAAACCGGCTTTATCTCCAACGCCAACGAAGCCAACAAGCTGAGTTCTGCGTCGCACCAGCAGGCGTTGGCGCGTTCGATCAACTCCGGGGTAAAGCAGTTCTTCCAGCAGAACCCGCCACAGGGCACTTATATTGCCTGGCTGCGTGACAACGGCAAGTTGGCTCAAGGGCCACGCAACCATGTGGTCCGCTCCGGCGAAACCCTGGCCATGCTCGCGGCGCGCTATGACATGAACATTGCCACGCTGCGCAGCGCCAACAATCTGAAAACCGATGAATTGAAGATTGGCCAGGATCTGCGAATTCCAAGTTCCGAGGTGGCGACTCAGCAATGACCGATCTTCTGCTCGACGGCACCGAAGCCGATAACGCTCAGACTGTCCTGAACGCTGCGCGCATCGAATTGCTAAGCCCGCGTCTGGCCAACCAGATTGCGGCTGGCGAAGTCGTCGAGCGTCCAGCGTCGGTTATCAAGGAGCTGCTGGAAAACAGCCTTGATTCCGGCGCGCGGCGCATAGATGTCGATGTAGAGCAGGCCGGTATCAAGCTGCTGAAAGTGCGTGACGACGGTGGCGGTATTTCCTCGGATGACCTGCCACTGGCGCTGGCGCGACATGCCACCAGCAAGATTCGCGATCTGGAGGACCTCGAGCGCGTCATGAGCCTAGGGTTTCGCGGCGAGGCCCTGGCTTCGATCAGCTCCGTGGCGCGCCTGACGCTGACCTCGCGCACCCGCGACGCCGATCAGGCCTGGCAGGTGGAGACCGAAGGCCGTGACATGGCACCGCGCGTCCAGCCAGCAGCGCATCCGGTAGGCACCTCCGTTGAAGTGCGCGATCTGTTCTTCAACACGCCTGCCCGGCGCAAGTTTCTCAAGGCCGAAAAAACCGAATTCGATCACCTGCAGGAAGTCATCAAGCGCATGGCGCTGGCACGTTTCGACGTGGCCTTCCATTTGCGTCACAACGGCAAGACCGTGCTGAGCCTGCATGAAGCGCATGACGACACTTCCAGAGCACGACGTGTCTCGGCGATCTGCGGGCCGGGCTTCCTGGAGCAGGCGCTGCCTATCGAGATCGAACGCAACGGCCTTCATCTGTGGGGCTGGGTAGGGCTGCCGACATTTTCGCGCAGCCAGGCCGACCTGCAATATTTCTTCGTAAACGGGCGTGCGGTGCGCGACAAACTGGTCGCTCATGCGGTGCGTCAGGCGTATCGCGACGTGTTGTTCAATGGCCGTCACCCCACGTTCGTGCTGTTTTTCGAGGTCGACCCGGCTGCTGTAGACGTCAACGTTCACCCGACCAAGCATGAAGTACGCTTTCGCGACGGGCGCATGGTGCATGACTTCCTTTATGGCACCCTGCACCGTGCATTGGGTGATGTGCGCCCGGAAAACCAGCTGGGCGGCAGCGTACCGGTCGCCGTCGAGCCTCGGCCTACCGGGCCTGAGGCCGGTGAGTTCGGGCCGCAGGGTGAAATGCGTCTGGCCAATAACGTGCTGGAACAGCCGCAGGGCGAGCCTTTTGCCCGACCTGCTGCCGGTGGCGGCGCTGGCAGCGGTTATCAGTATCAATATACGCCTCGGCCCACCTCTGGCGTGCCGGTGGCCGAAGCGCAAAGTGCCTACCGTGAATTCTTCGCACCGCTGCCCAGCACCGCGCCCTCGTCGCTGCCGGAGTCGCCCGGCGATATCCCGCCGCTGGGTTATGCGCTGGCGCAGCTCAAAGGTATCTACATCCTCGCTGAAAACGCTCACGGGCTGGTGCTGGTGGACATGCACGCCGCCCACGAGCGAATCATGTACGAGCGCCTGAAAATAGCGATGGCCAATGAAGGCCTGAGTGGTCAGCCATTGCTGGTGCCCGAATCTCTCGCGGTCAGCCAGCGTGAAGCGGACTGCGCCGAAGAACATATCGCGACGTTTCAGCGCCTGGGCTTCGAGCTGCAGCGGCTTGGCCCGGAAACCCTGGCGATCCGCCAGATCCCTGCGTTGCTCAAGCAGGCCGAGGCCAATCGGCTGGTCAGCGATGTGCTGGCGGATCTGATGGAGTACGGCACCAGCGACCGGGTGCAGGCACACATGAACGAGTTGCTCGGGACCATGGCCTGTCACGGCGCGATTCGCGCCAATCGGCGGCTGGCCATCCCGGAAATGAACGGCCTGTTGCGTGACATGGAAAACACCGAACGCAGCGGGCAATGTAACCACGGTCGTCCTACCTGGACCCAGATGGGTCTCAATGACCTGGATAAATTATTCCTGCGCGGTCAATGAATGAATGCTTTACCTCCGGCCATCTTTCTCATGGGGCCTACCGCAGCAGGCAAGACCGACCTTGCGATAGAACTGAGCAAAGTGCTGCCTTGCGAGCTGATCAGCGTCGATTCGGCGTTGGTCTATCGCGGCATGGACATCGGCACCGCAAAGCCTTCAAAAGCACAGCTGGCTGAATATCCACACCGTCTGATCGACATCCTCGACCCAGCGCAAAGCTACTCCGCAGCCGATTTTCGCAGTGACGCACTGGCGGCCATGGCGGAAATTACCGCGCGCGGAAATATTCCTTTGCTGGTCGGCGGCACTATGTTGTATTTCAAGGCTCTATTGCACGGGCTGGCGGATATGCCGGCTGCCGATGCGCAGGTAAGGGCACAGCTTGAAGCTGATGCACAGGCCTATGGCTGGCAGTCATTGCACGATCAATTGGCGGTGGTCGACCCCGTTTCGGCGGCGCGCATTCACCCCAATGATCCGCAGCGACTGATCAGGGCGCTCGAGGTGTATCGGGTCAGCGGAATGAGCATGACGGCACACCGCGAGCAACAAACTGCGCAAAGTACCGAAGCGGCGGCATCAGGGCGTCAGCAATTGCCCTATACTGTCGCGAACCTTGCCATCGCTCCGGCTGATCGCAAGGTGCTGCACCAACGCATCGCGCTACGTTTTGAGCAAATGCTGGATCAGGGGTTTCTGGACGAAGTACTGGCATTGCGCTCAAGAGGCGACCTGCATTCCGGGCTGCCCTCGATAAGAGCCGTCGGTTATCGCCAGGTCTGGGATCACCTGGATGGGAAGCTGACGCGGGATGAAATGCAGGAGCGCGGCATTATTGCAACGCGCCAGTTGGCCAAAAGGCAGTTCACCTGGCTACGCAGCTGGGAGGATTTGCACTGGCTGGACAGTCTGGCCAGCGACAATCTGTCGCGCGCCTTGAAATACCTGGGATCGGTCTCCATATTGAGCTGAGTCCCTGCAATAGCCGTCTATCCTTGGGGGGTGGCCGGTAAGCCAATCGAATTCGATTTATTATTTATTGATCCTTAAAGGAGTGCGGCACATGTCAAAAGGGCATTCGCTACAAGACCCTTACTTGAATACCTTGCGAAAAGAGAAGGTCGGGGTATCGATCTACCTGGTCAACGGTATCAAGCTGCAGGGCACGATCGAGTCTTTCGACCAGTTCGTCATTTTGCTGAAGAATACTGTCAGCCAGATGGTCTACAAACACGCCATTTCCACCGTCGTACCGGTTCGCCCGATTCGCCTTCCCAGCGCTACCGACGCTGACGGCGCAGACGCCGAGCCAGGTAACGCCTGATAGGAGTCTGCCTTGTTCTTTGAGCGCCACAGTGGTGGTGAACGTGCAATTCTCGTTCATCTGGATGGTCAGGACCCTGAGGCGCGCGAAGATCCGCAGGAGTTTCAGGAGCTGGCCATATCGGCCGGTGCCGATACCGTTGCGTTTATCAACGTGCCGCGTCATCGGCCATCGGCCAAATACCTGATTGGCTCTGGCAAGGTCGATGAGCTTCGCGACCAGGTCAAGGCCGAACAGGCTGATCTCGTTATCTTCAATCACACCCTCACGCCCAGTCAGGAACGTAACCTCGAACGCGTTTTCGAGTGCCGCGTGCTTGATCGTACGGGTCTGATCCTCGATATCTTTGCGCAGCGCGCACGTACCCACGAAGGCAAGCTTCAGGTCGAACTGGCCCAGCTTGAGCATATGAGTACGCGTCTGGTCCGTGGCTGGACTCACCTTGAGCGTCAGAAAGGTGGTATCGGCCTGCGCGGCCCAGGCGAAACCCAGCTCGAAACCGACCGACGTCTTCTGCGGGTTCGCCTGCGGCAGATCAAAGGGCGGCTGGAGAAGGTTCGCAGCCAGCGCGATCAGGCACGTCGTGGACGCCGTCGCGCCGATATCCCTTCGGTTTCTCTGGTGGGGTATACCAACGCCGGTAAATCGACCCTTTTCAACTCGGTGACCGATTCGGATGTGTTTGCGGCGGACCAGCTGTTCGCCACGCTCGATCCGACCTTGCGTCGTCTGCAGCTCGATGATCTGGGCCCTATCGTGCTGGCCGATACCGTAGGCTTCATTCGCCATCTGCCGCACAAACTGGTAGAAGCCTTTCGAGCGACGCTTGAAGAGTCGAGCAACTCCGATTTACTGCTGCATGTGATCGACTCCCACGAGCCTGAACGCATGTCGCAGATCGAGCAGGTTATGGCCGTGCTCGGTGAGATCGGTGCCGAGGGCTTGCCGATCCTTGAGGTCTATAACAAACTCGATCTGCTTGAAGGCGTGGAGCCTCAGATACAGCGGGATGCCGATGGCAAGCCGCAGCGTGTCTGGGTGTCTGCCCGCGATGGTCGAGGGCTGGATCTGCTCAAGCAGGCCATCGCCGAACTGCTCGGCGACGACCTGTTTGTCGGTACGCTGCTTTTGCCTCAGAGTCTTGCCCGGCTGCGTGCCCAGTTTTTCGAATTGGGTGCGGTGCAGAGCGAAACGCATGACGAGGAAGGTGCCAGCGTGTTGGCCGTACGACTGCCGCGCGTTGAACTCAATCGACTGGTGAGTCGCGAAGGATTGCAGCCGCTGGAGTTCATCGAGCAACACACTTTGCAATAAAAGCACGAGAAAGCCGTTGTACGGCTTTCGCGAGCATTCTGTAGCATTGGTCGGCGCGCCGCGGGCGCGTCTTTGCTTTATCAGATGGAGAGCGCTATGGCTTGGAATGAGCCGGGTGGCAACTCGAATAATCAAGATCCCTGGGGTGGCAAACGCCGTGGCGGCGACCGCAAGGGACCACCTGATCTCGACGAGGCCTTCCGTAAGCTGCAGGAAAGCCTGAAGGGGTTGTTCGGCGGCGGTAACAAACGCGGCAGCGATGGCGGCGGCAGTGGTGGCGGTTCAGGCAAGGGCGGTGGCTTTGGCTTGCTCGGTATCGGCCTGGTCGTGCTCGTCGCTTTCTGGCTCTACAGCGCTATCTATGTTGTTGACGAGCAAGAGCAGGCTGTCGTGCTGCGTTTCGGTCAATACCACGAAACCGTAGGGCCGGGTCTCAACATCTACTTCCCGCCGTTCGATCGCAAGTACATGGAAAACGTGACTCGCGAGCGTGCCTACAGCAAGCAGGGCCAGATGCTCACCGAAGACGAGAACATCGTCGAAGTGCCGCTGACCGTGCAATACAAGATCAGCAACCTGCAGGACTTCGTCCTGAACGTCGATCAGCCTGAAATCAGCCTGCAGCACGCCACTGAAAGTGCGCTGCGCCATGTCGTGGGTTCCACGGCAATGGATCAGGTGCTGACTGAAGGTCGTGAACTGATGGCCAGCGAAATCAAGGAGCGTCTGCAACGCTTCCTCGATACCTACCGCACCGGCATCACCGTCACTCAGGTGAACGTACAGAGCGCCGCGGCACCGCGTGAAGTGCAGGAAGCGTTCGATGACGTGATCCGCGCTCGTGAAGACGAGCAGCGTGCACGCAATCAGGCCGAAAGCTATGCCAATGGCGTGATTCCGGAAGCCCGTGGTCAGGCTCAGCGCATCCTTGAGGATGCCAACGGCTACCGCGATGAAGTGGTTTCGCGCGCCAAGGGTGAGGCGGATCGCTTTACCAAACTGGTTGCCGAGTACCGCAAGGCTCCTGAAGTTACCCGCCAGCGTCTGTATCTGGACACCATGCAGGAAGTCTTCAGCAATACCAGCAAGGTGCTCGTGACCGGCGACAAGGGGCAGAACAATCTGCTTTATCTGCCGCTCGACAAGATGATCGAGAGCAGCCGCAGCAGTAACGGCAATGGCTCCAATTCAGGTACGCCATCGCAGTCGGCTAATGATGCTGCCGCTGCTGCCGCCGCTGCCCGGGCGAATGAGGCTCAGCAGCGTGGTGAAGTACGTACCAGGGAGACTCGCTGATGAGTAACAAATCACTGATCACCCTTATTGTCGGCGTGGTACTGGCAGTCATCGCCTGGAACAGCTTTTACATAGTGTCCCAGACCGAGCGCGCGGTTCTGCTGCAATTCGGTCGTGTGGTCCAGGCGGACGTTCAGCCGGGTCTGCATGTGAAGGTTCCTTATGTGAACCAGGTGCGCAAGTTCGACGGTCGTTTGCTGACCCTCGATGCACCGACCCAGCGTTTCCTGACGCTGGAAAAGAAAGCGGTCATGGTCGATGCCTACGCCAAGTGGCGTGTGAAGGACGCGGAGCGTTTCTACACCGCGACTTCCGGCCTCAAGCAGATTGCCGACGAGCGTCTTTCGCGTCGTCTGGAGTCGGGCCTGCGTGACCAGTTCGGCAAGCGTACCCTGCACGAAGTCGTGTCGGGTGAGCGTGATGCGCTGATGGCTGATATCACCGGTTCGCTGAACCGCATGGCCGAGAAAGAGCTGGGTATCGAAGTTGTCGATGTCCGGGTCAAGGCCATCGACCTGCCGAAGGAAGTGAATCGCAGCGTTTTCGAGCGTATGAGCACCGAGCGTGAGCGTGAAGCTCGCGAACACCGTGCCAAGGGTAACGAGCTGGCTGAAGGCATTCGTGCCGACGCCGATCGTCAGCGTCGTGTATTGCTGGCAGAAGCCTATCGCGAGTCGGAAGAAGCGCGTGGTGATGGTGATGCCCAGGCTGCCGCGATCTACTCCAAGGCATATGGTCAGGACCAGGAGTTCTACGCGTTTTATCGCAGCCTGCGCGCCTACCGTGAAAGCTTTGCGAACAAGAGCGACGTGATGGTGCTCGATCCGAACAGCGAATTCTTTCGCTATCTGGAAAAAGCCAAGCCGTAATTAATCACCCGCCGGGCGGCAAAACCGCCCGGTGGGGTGAACGTACGGTGAAACGTGTGTATCATGCGGCAGCCGGGAAATTCCCGGCTTTTTTGCGTCTGCACGATTGATTGGCCGTATCTGAATCAGAGCACGGCAAGATTTTTCGAGGAAAGTGGTCTGCAAGACCTGTCTCGGGCATTTGTCGTGCCCGTCATACAGCGCACCACTTTCTGCTTCACTCAAGGCTGGCCTGTAGGCTGGCCGCCTGGATCACAGGGGAATGGCGTAATGGCAACGGTCGACCGCTGGCTGCTACCAGATGGCATCGAAGAAGTACTGCCACCGGAAGCGGCGCGCATTGAAGTAGCGCGCCGTCAGGTGTTGGATCTGTTTCAGAGCTGGGGCTATGAGTTTGTCGTCACCCCGCATATCGAGTATCTCGAATCCCTGCTGACTGGCGCGGGTTCGGATCTGGACCTGCGCACCTTCAAGGTTATCGACCCGCAATCGGGCCGGCAGATGGGCTTTCGCGCCGACATCACGCCGCAGGTTGCACGCATCGATGCTCACACCCTCAAGCGTGAAGGCCCGAGCCGTCTGTGCTATGCGGGCAGCGTTCTGCACGCCCAGCCGCGCGCACTGTCCTCCTCGCGCAGCCCCATTCAACTGGGCGCCGAGCTGTACGGCGATGCCAGCCCGAGCAGTGACGTCGAAGTCATCAGCCTGATGCTGGCCATGCTGCAACTGGCCGATGTGCCGGATGTGCACATGGACCTTGGGCATGTCGGCATCTACCGTGGTCTGGCGCGTGCCGCTGGCCTGTCGGGAGAAGTCGAGCAGCAGTTGTTCGATGCACTGCAGCGCAAGGCTATTGATGAAGTGGTTGCCCTGACCGCCGATCTCCCGCAAGAGCTCGCAACAATGCTGCGCGCGCTGGTTGATCTGTGTGGTGGACGTGAGGTGCTGGACGCGGCGCGTGATCGTCTGGCTGGCGCACCTGCGCCGGTGCTGGCCGCGCTGGACGACTTGCTGGCAATAGCCGAGCGTCTGGCTGCGCGTTTCCCGCAGTTGCCGCTGTACTTCGATCTCGGCGAGCTGCGTGGCTATCACTACCACACCGGTGTGGTGTTTGCGGTGTTCGTGCCGGGCGTGGGCCAGTCGATCGCGCAGGGCGGTCGTTACGATGACATCGGCGCCGACTTCGGCCGCGCCCGTCCGGCGACCGGCTTTTCCACCGACCTGAAAACCCTGGTAACCCTGGGGCAGGCAGAAATCGTCTTACCGTCTGGTGGCATCTGGGTGCCGGACAGTACGGATGCGGCACTCTGGCAGATGGTTTGCCAGTTGCGCAGTGAAGGTCAGCGTGTGGTTCAGGCTTTGCCTGGGCAGCAGGCGAGCGCCGCGCGTGAAGCCGACTGTGACCGGCAATTGATTCAGCATGGCGAGCACTGGCAGGTAATGCCGCTGGCTTCTTGAGTATTCCTGCCGGCCGCCGCCGGCACCAAGTTTGCGTGAATGAGGACAAGTGTTATGGGTAAGAATGTCGTAGTCCTGGGCACTCAATGGGGTGATGAGGGCAAAGGCAAGATCGTTGATCTGCTGACCGAACATGCTACCGCCGTAGTTCGCTATCAGGGTGGCCACAACGCTGGTCACACACTGGTGATCGACGGTGAGAAAACCGTATTGCACCTGATTCCGTCCGGTGTACTGCGCGAAGGCGTGCAGTGCCTGATCGGTAACGGTGTAGTGGTTGCTCCCGACGCGCTCCTGCGCGAAATCATCAAGCTGGAAGAGAAAGGCATTCCAGTGCGTGAGCGTCTGCGCATCAGCCCGTCCTGCCCGCTGATCCTGTCGTACCATGTTGCACTGGACCAGGCGCGTGAAAAAGCCCGCGGCGAATTCAAGATCGGCACCACCGGTCGTGGTATCGGCCCGGCTTACGAAGACAAGGTTGCGCGTCGCGGTCTGCGCATTGGCGACCTGTTCCATCGCGAACGCTTCGCGGCCAAGCTGGGCGAGCTGCTCGACTACCACAACTTCGTGCTGGTCAATTACTACAAAGAGCCTGCCATCGACTTCCAGAAGACACTCGACGAGTGCATGGAATACGCCGATCTGCTCAAGCCGCTGATGCTCGACGTCACCGCTGCGCTGCATGAAATGCGTCGCGACGGCAAGGACATCATGTTCGAAGGTGCCCAGGGTTCGTTGCTGGACATCGACCACGGTACTTATCCGTACGTCACCAGCTCCAACACCACTGCTGGCGGTATCGCTACCGGTTCGGGTTTTGGTCCGATGTACCTGGATTACATTCTGGGCATCACCAAGGCCTACACCACGCGTGTGGGTTCGGGTCCGTTCCCGACCGAGCTGTTCGACGATGTCGGTGCTTTCCTGGCCAAGCGTGGCCACGAGTTCGGCGCTACCACCGGTCGCGCTCGTCGTTGCGGCTGGTTCGATGCCGTCATCCTGCGTCGCGCCATCGAAATCAACAGCATCTCGGGCCTGTGCCTGACCAAGCTGGACGTGCTTGACGGTCTTGAGACCATCAACATCTGCGTCGGCTACGAGAACGAAGAAGGCGCGGTCATCGACGCACCTACTGACGCCGACAGCTACCTGGGTCTGCGTCCGGTCTACGAGCAGATGCCTGGCTGGAGCGAATCCACGCTGGGTGCCAAGACCCTGGAAGAGTTGCCTGCAGCCGCTCGCGCCTACATCAAGCGCGTCGAAGAGCTGGTTGGCGCGCCTATCGATATCATTTCGACCGGTCCTGACCGTAACGAAACCATCGTGCTGCGTCACCCGTTCGGCTAATACTTCGCCGCGCTGTATCAAGAGGGCCGCGTTTGCGGCCCTTTTTGTTTTCAGCGTCCGCAGGATTCGAGCGCGGCAAAAGTGAGACTTGTGTCACGGCACGGCGCTTGCTACAAAGATGACAGAAAAGTGCCATCATTTTAATGGCGCTGAGGGTGGAGGGATTCTCCTGTGTCTGCTGTCTTATCTCTATTGCAAAGCCGTCTGCTGCGCCCGGTCTTCATTGCCCTGGGCATTGCCCTTTTGGTGCAGGTCATCGTGGCGGTTGCTCTTACCCGGAGCACAGTCACAGCGCTTGAGGCTGACCTTGCCAATCGCCTTGGGGTAGATTCGCAACATCTTTCCTCCGAGCTGGAGCTGGCGAGTAGCGAAGTGACGTCGAGCCTCGACTCGCTTTCAGCCAGTACGCGTCAGCGCTTGAGCGTCGGACTTTCTACCCGCCTAAAGGAAGAGCAGGCCCAACTGCGTGCCACGCTGGAAAAAGACCTGAGAGAGTCCGCCACTGACATGGCCGAGCTACTGGCTGCGGTTGCCCCGCGCGCCATGTGGGACAACGACACGCCAACCCTTTCCGAATTTGCCCGACGCGCCCAGCGCAATCCCAACGTGTTGTTTGTGGTCTATGACGACGCCGCAGGTGAGCACCTTACGAGGTACATGAACCGCGATAACCCGCTGGTCAAGGCGCTGCTGGCCAAGGGTGAAGGCGAGCGGGCGATGGACAAGATCCTCAATGCCGCGAAAAACGACCCGTCGGTGTATTACGTCGAGGCCTCTATCAGCCCTAACGGTGTCGAGATCGGCAAGGTGCGCATGGGAGTGTCGACGGCAACGGTCGAGGAAAATCTTGCTGCGCTGGACAAGCGTTTCGCCACCCTGATAACCAGTGGCGAGCAACTGGTTTCCGACAGCCTTGCCAGTGCCTCCAAAGACAGTTCGACCGCCTTGCGCACGCGCTTGCAATCCGCTCAGACGGCGGGTGCTGCAATGACCACCAATACACGTGTTGCGGTTCAGGAAGCCGCCGAAACCTTGCGCTGGCGGATCGGCATGGGGCTGGCGCTGGTCGGCCTGGGCGTACTGCTGTTACTGGCGGTGGTGCTCGGGCGTCGAGTCGTCAGCAAGCTGCATCTGCTGATCGCTGCGCTCAATGATCTGGCGGCGGGTGAGGGCGACCTGACCAAGCGCGTCAAGCTGGACAGTAATGACGAAATCGGCGACATGTCGGCGGCGGTCAATCGCTTCATCGACAAGTTGCAGCCTATCGTTCGTGAGGCGGGCGAGGTGGCGCAGCGCACCGGGCAGGAAATCGGCGTGATGAGCCAGCGCAACGCCGGCGCCGATGCTGCAGCCGAACTGCAGCGAGACGAAGTGGCGGCCAGCCTCAAGGCGCTGGAGCAGATGGCCGATGAGGCGCAGTCGGAAAGCCAGGCGATGCAGGCAGCCCTGCGTCAAGTGGTCGATATCAAGCAGGCGACCGATGAAAACACCCGCACGTCCAATCAGGTCGGCGGTTTGATCGAGGCGCTGGCCGGGCAGGTCGAAACCGGTGCGCAGGTCATCGAGCGTCTGGCGCAGCAAAGCCAGCAGATTGAGGTTGTGCTGGAAGTTATTCACGGCATTGCCGAACAAACCAATCTGCTCGCACTCAACGCAGCCATCGAAGCGGCGCGCGCGGGTGAAACGGGCAGGGGCTTCGCCGTGGTAGCAGACGAGGTGCGTGCGCTGGCCAGCAAGACACAAAGCTCGACGGGCGATATCCAGGAACACATCATCGCCTTGCAGCGCGGTGCGAAAGAGGCGGTCGCTGCCATCGGCATCGCTGGCCGACAGGCCAAGGAAGGGTTGGAGGTATTACGTGACAGCGCCAAACGCCAGCAGACCGTGCAGGCGTCCGTCGAGCAGGTGCATGCGGCCATTGGGCTGGCGACTCAGGCTGCCGTTCATCAGGCTGAAGGTGCGCAGGTCGTTCGCGGCCGGGTGGAGGTGATTCACGCACAGGCCGAGAAAGCCGCAAAAGCGGTGGTTGAGACGACTGCTAGCGGCAAAGTGCTAAACGGGCTGGCTGCGCAGTTGAAGGCGAGCCTGGGGCAATTCAGGGCTTGAGGCTTTCGTAGGGCGCCACCTAATGTGGCGCTGTACACACGCAGGGCCATAACACTTTCAGACCCCTGAAAGCACAAAACCGAGCCAGTGGCTCGGTTTTGTTTGAATTGGTGCCCAGAAGAAGACTCGAACTTCCACGACCTTGCGGTCACCAGCACCTGAAGCTGGCGTGTCTACCAATTTCACCATCTGGGCAGCATCAGCAGCGTCTCCGCCGTTGATGGGGCGCACTATACGGTGATCATTTTGCTCTGTAAACCCCTGTTTTGATTTAATAATCAAAACCTGAAAATACAAAAACCCGCTTTCGCGGGTTTTTGTGAGGCTTGAGACTGTTGTAGTCTGTTGCCTGAATTGGTGCCCAGAAGAAGACTCGAACTTCCACGACCTTGCGGTCACCAGCACCTGAAGCTGGCGTGTCTACCAATTTCACCATCTGGGCAGTATCGGAAAGCATCAACCTGCCGATGGCGCGCACTATACGGAGCGCTTTTTAGGCTGTAAACCCCGGCGATGAAAAAAAGTCGAAAAAAATCGCGAGCGGTGTGTTTCGGGTCTTGCAGCGTGGTCAGGGAGGCTTTTTGTCGAGTGGTTTGAGCGTGAAATTTCCCGTTTCATGAGGTCTATGCCAAACTAACCCCTATATATACAAGGTGAAAACTATCTAATGGCCGATTGGCAGTCCCTCGATCCCGAGGCCGCTCGTGAAGCGGAAAAATACGAAAACCCTATTCCCAGCCGTGAGCTGATCTTGCAGCACCTTGCCGAGCGCGGTTCGCCGGCCAGTCGCGAGCAACTGGTCGAAGAATTCGGCCTGACCACCGAAGATCAATTCGAGGCCCTGCGCCGTCGCCTTCGCGCGATGGAGCGCGACGCCCAGTTGATCTATACCCGTCGTGGCACTTATGCACCGGTAGACAAGCTTGACCTTATCCTGGGTCGCATCTCCGGGCACCGTGACGGTTTCGGCTTTCTGGTTCCAGATGACGGTTCCGATGACCTGTTCATGAGCCCGGCGCAGATGCGTCTGGTGTTCGACGGTGACCGGGCGCTGGCGCGCGTTTCCGGCCTTGACCGTCGCGGTCGTCGCGAAGGCGTTATTGTCGAAGTGATCTCGCGTGCTCACGAAACCATCGTTGGTCGCTACTTCGAAGAGAGCGGCATTGGTTTTGTTGTACCCGATAACCCAAAAATCCAGCAGGAAGTGCTGGTAACACCGGGCCGCAACAATAATGCGAAGATCGGCCAGTTCGTCGAGGTGAAAATCACCCACTGGCCAACGCCGCGCTTCCAGCCGCAGGGTGATGTGGTCGAAGTGGTCGGCAACTACATGGCGCCGGGCATGGAGATCGATGTTGCGCTACGCACTTACGATATTCCGCACGTGTGGCCCGAGGCTGTACTCAAGGAAGCTGCGAAGCTCAAGCCGGAAGTCGAAGAGAAGGACAAGGAAAACCGCGTAGACCTGCGCCACCTGCCGTTCGTGACCATCGATGGCGAAGACGCTCGCGACTTCGATGATGCGGTTTATTGCGAAGCCAAGCCGGGCAAGCTGCGCTTGTTCTCCGGTGGCTGGAAGCTCTACGTGGCCATTGCCGACGTATCGAGCTACGTGAAAATCGGCTCGGCGCTGGATGCTGAATCCCAGGTTCGCGGTAACTCGGTGTACTTCCCCGAGCGCGTCGTGCCCATGCTGCCTGAGCAATTGTCCAACGGCCTGTGCTCGCTGAACCCACACGTTGATCGTCTGGCCATGGTTTGCGAGATGACCATCTCCAAGACCGGCGAGATGACTGACTACGTATTCTACGAAGGCATCATCCACTCCCACGCTCGCCTGACCTACAACAAGGTCAGCACGATCCTGGAACAGCCGAAAACGGCTGAAGCCAAAAGCCTTCGCGGCGAATACGGCGACGTGGTTCCGCACCTCAAGCAGCTTTACGCCATGTACAAGGTGTTGCTGGGTGCGCGTCATGTGCGCGGTGCGATCGATTTCGAAACTCAGGAAACCCGGATCATCTTCGGTTCCGAGCGCAAGATTGCCGAAATCCGTCCGACCACTCGCAACGATGCTCACAAGCTGATCGAAGAGTGCATGCTGGCCGCCAACGTGGCCACCGCGCAGTTCTTGAAGAAGCACGAAATTCCCGCGTTGTACCGCGTCCATGATGGTCCGCCGCCAGAGCGTCTGGAAAAACTGCGTGCATTCCTGGGTGAGCTGGGTCTGACGCTGCACAAAGGCAAGGAAGGCCCGACACCGAAGGATTATCAGGCGCTGCTTGAAACCGTTCGTGACCGCCCGGATTACCACCTGATTCAGACCGTCATGCTGCGTTCGTTGAGCCAGGCCGTTTACAGCTCGGACAACAACGGCCACTTCGGTCTGAATTACGAAGCGTATACGCACTTCACCTCGCCGATCCGTCGTTATCCGGATCTGCTGACGCACCGTGCTATTCGCAGCGTTATCCGCTCCAAGCAGGATACTCCACACGTACGTCGTGCCGGTGCTGCAACGATTCCGAAGGCGCGTATCTACCCGTACGACGACGCGCTGCTCGATCAGTTGGGCGAACAATGCTCGATGAGCGAGCGCCGTGCCGACGAGGCTACGCGCGACGTGGTCAACTGGCTCAAGTGCGAGTACATGAAAGATCGCGTGGGCGAGTCATTCCCGGGCGTGATCACGGCGGTAACCGGCTTTGGCCTGTTCGTCGAGCTGACTGACATCTACGTCGAAGGTCTGGTCCACGTCACGGCTCTGCCGGGTGATTACTACCATTTCGACCCCCTGCATCACCGCCTTGCCGGCGAGCGTACCGGACGTAATTTCCGTCTGGGCGACAGCGTCGAAGTGCGCGTCATGCGTGTTGATCTGGATGAGCGCAAGATCGACTTCGAGATTTCCGAAACCGCAGCGGCTGCAACGCCGGCTGGTCGCAAGCGTCGTGGTCATGACACTGCGCCGCCTGCCGCCACGACAACGACGGAAAAGGAAAAGGCGCCTGCCAAGTCCGGTCGCCGTAGCGCTTCTTCCAAGGAGAGCAGTACCGAAGCGTATCGCCCGAGCGATGCGGCGGCGAAAAACGCAGAAGTGCGTAAAAGCCGCGAGCTGAAAAAAGCCCTTCTGGCAGACGCGAAGGGTGGTAGCAAGGCGTCGTCGGGAAAGTCTGACAGGTCGGGCTCTGCTCCTTCGTCGAGCAAGCCGGCCAGTAAACACCGTAAAGGTCCGTCAAAATCGGGCTCCGCGCCAACCGCGAAAAGCGGTGGCGCTCGTAAACCCAAGGCCAAGTCATGAGTCAGCTGGAAAAAATCTACGGCGTTCACGCCGTAGAAGCGTTACTTCGTCATCACCCGAAACGCGTCAAGCACATCTGGCTGGCCGAGGGTCGTAACGACCCTCGCGTACAGACGCTGGTGGCGCTGGCGGGTGAGAATCGCGTGACCATCGGTCAGGCGGAGCGTCGCGAAATGGATGCCTGGGTCGAAGGCGTGCATCAGGGTGTGGTTGCCGATGTGAGTCCGAGTCAGGTCTGGGGCGAGGCAATGCTCGACGAGCTACTCGACCGCAGCGAAGGTTCTCCGTTGCTGCTGGTGCTTGATGGCGTGACCGATCCGCACAACCTCGGCGCCTGTCTGCGTACCGCCGATGCGGCAGGTGCACTGGCCGTGATCGTGCCCAAGGACAAGTCTGCGACCTTGACGCCAGCTGTGCGAAAAGTCGCCTGCGGTGCGGCCGAAGTCATCCCGCTGGTGGCTGTGACCAATCTGGCGCGCACGCTGGAAAAGCTTCAGCAGCGCGGCTTGTGGGTTGTCGGTACGGCAGGCGAGGCCGAGGTCGAGTTGTATCAACAGGATCTGACCGGCCCGACCATCATCATCATGGGCGCGGAAGGCAAGGGCATGCGTCGCCTGACCCGCGAGCACTGCGATTATCTGGTACGTCTGCCGATGGCGGGCAGTGTCAGCAGTCTGAACGTGTCGGTCGCGACCGGCGTGTGTCTGTTTGAAGCGCTGCGTCAGCGCAGTGTCAAGGCTGCCGGCAAAAAGGCCTGATTTCGGCGCCTGGCCAGAGTGAGCAGGTCGCGCCATGCGATCTGCTCATTAATTCACCAATTGCCTTGCGCCTCCCTCGACCCTTCTCTACAATTGCGCCCCTTGCTGTCACGGCAGGCGCGCATGTGCCTGTCCCTGAGCAAGACCAACAGTGTCATTCACTCCTTGTCTGACCGCTTTTGAGCGGCAGGCTACAACCCGTAAGGAGCATTCATGCGTCATTACGAAATTATCTTTTTGGTCCACCCGGATCAAAGCGAGCAAGTCGGCGGCATGGTAGAGCGTTACACCAAGCTGATCGAAGAAGACGGCGGCAAAATCCACCGTCTGGAAGATTGGGGCCGTCGTCAACTGGCTTACGCAATCAACAATGTTCACAAGGCTCACTACGTGATGCTGAACGTTGAGTGCACTGGCAAGGCTCTGGCCGAGCTGGAAGACAACTTCCGTTACAACGATGCTGTGATCCGTAACCTGGTCATCCGTCGCGACGAAGCCGTAACTGGCCAGTCCGAGATGCTCAAGGCTGAAGAGAACCGCAGTGAGCGCCGTGAGCGTCGTGACCGTCCTGAGCACTCCGACAGCGCCGATGGCGATGACGGCGACAACAGCGACGTTAGCGATAACGCTGACGAGTAATCCACGGACCTTTTGAGGAGCCAATTACATGGCACGTTTCTTCCGTCGTCGTAAATTCTGCCGCTTCACCGCTGAAGACGTCAAAGAGATCGATTACAAAGATCTCAACACTCTGAAAGCCTACGTATCCGAGACCGGCAAAATCGTTCCAAGCCGTATCACTGGTACCAAAGCACGTTATCAGCGTCAGCTGGCCACCGCTATCAAGCGTGCCCGCTTCCTGGCCCTGCTGGCCTACACCGACAGCCACGGCCGCTGAGACCAGGTAGTCGACAAAACGTAACAAAGGATAGAAAGCATGCGTGCCCTGGCTGAATTCATCATGCGCGGCCGTATGCAGGCCACTCTCGTAGTGGCTGGATGTGCGGCATTGCCGCTGTTGTTCTGGTTGAGTGCTGCCGCAGGGTGCCTTGTGCTTCTGCGACGCGGGTTCAGTGATGCCGTTGGTGTCCTGTCCTGGGCTCTGCTGCCGGCTTTGGTCTGGTGGTATTTCGGCGAACCTCGTACAGCCATGGTGCTGGCCGGTTCGCTGAGTTTGGCAATGGTTTTGCGTGCCAGCGAGTCCTGGGTCCGCGTGCTGCTGGTCAGCGTGGCGTTGGGCGTGGTGTATGCAGTAATTCTGGGCACGGTTTTTCGCGAACCTCTGGAAGCAATGTCGCAGGAGCTGCAAAAGCATCTGCCGACAATGCTGGCCGGGCTCTACGAGCAGTTGAACGTAGAAGAGCGAGCGCGTCTGGGAGCACTGATTGCACCCGTCCTGAATGGCCTGATAGCGGCTGTGCTGCAAATCGTCAGTGTGCTGTGCCTGATTCTTGGGCGGTACTGGCAAGCGATGTTGTACAACCCTGGTGGTTTCGGGCGTGAATTTCGCGCTGTGAAACTCCCGCTGGTGCCTGCGTTGGCGCTGTTGGTGTGCATGCTGGTGGGGCCGAATTTCGGTCCGCAGATAGCAATGCTTACACCGCTTTGCAGCGTACCGCTGGTGTTTGCGGGGCTGGCTCTGATCCACGGCCTGGTTGCTGAAAAGCGGCTTTCCCGGTTCTGGCTGGTAGGGATGTACATAACGCTGCTGGTGTTCATGCAACTGATCTATCCGTTGCTCGTGGTAATTGCCATTGTCGACAGCCTGATTGATTTTCGCGGTCGCCGGAGTTCGAAAGATTCCGGCAATGGTCCTGCGAACGGTGAAGGTTAAAAGTTAAGAGGATTTCCACATGCAACTGATCCTTCTGGAAAAAGTCGCCAACCTGGGCAACCTGGGCGACAAAGTAAACGTTAAGGCCGGCTACGGTCGTAACTATCTGCTGCCTTACGGCAAAGCAACCGCTGCAACCGCTGCCAACGTGGCTGCGTTTGAAGAGCGTCGTGCAGAGCTGGAAAAACTGGCTGCAGACAAGAAAGCATCTGCCGAAACTCGCGCTGCCCAACTGGCTGAGCTGGAAGTGACTATCACTGCCACCGCTGGTGACGAAGGCAAGCTGTTCGGTTCGATCGGTACGCACGACATCGCTGATGCACTGACCGCCTCCGGCGTTGAAGTTGCAAAAAGCGAAGTTCGTCTGCCGAACGGCACTATCCGCAACGTTGGCGAATACGACGTAGCCGTGCACCTGCACAGCGACGTAGAAGCGACCGTACGCGTTGTCGTAGTGGCTGCTTAAGCAATACGTAATCGTCTGGCGGCATTGCTGCCAGAGGATTAACATCGGGCACGATCCTGTTCACAGGTCGTGCCCTTTGTCTTTGTGCCATCCCCATTCTGCAAACCTCGAATTGAAGTGGCCATGAACGATATTTCCACCCCCGAGCAATACGATCTGCAAACCGCTGCCCTGAAGGTGCCGCCACATTCCATCGAGGCCGAACAGGCCGTGCTCGGTGGTTTGATGCTGGATAACAACGCCTGGGAGCGGGTGCTTGATCAAGTTTCCGATGGTGATTTCTATCGACATGACCACCGCCTGATTTTCCGCGCCATCGCTCGTTTGGCCGATCAGAACAGCCCGATTGACGTGGTCACCCTGGCTGAGCAACTGGACAAGGAAGGGCAGACCTCACAAGTAGGCGGCCTGGGCTACCTCAGTGAGTTGGCGAAAAACACGCCTTCTGTCGCCAACATCAAGGCCTACGCGCAGATTGTGCGGGCCCGTGCCACATTGCGGCAATTGATCGGCATCAGCACCGAAATCGCCGACAGTGCGTTCAACCCGGAAGGCCGCACCGCCGAAGAAATTCTTGACGAGGCTGAGCGGCAGATCTTCCAGATCGCCGAAGCACGCCCCAAGACTGGCGGCCCGGTCAGCGTCAACGACCTGCTGACCAAGGCCATCGACCGTATCGATACCTTGTTCAACAGTGATAACGCCATTACCGGCCTGTCCACCGGGTATACCGACCTCGACGAAAAGACCAGCGGAATGCAGCCCGCCGACCTTATTATCGTTGCCGGACGTCCGTCGATGGGTAAAACCACGTTTGCCATGAACCTTGTCGAGAACGCGGTGCTGCGCAGTGACAAGGTGGTTCTGGTCTACTCGCTGGAGATGCCAGGTGAGTCGCTGATCATGCGTATGTTGTCGTCACTGGGGCGTATCGACCAGACCAAGGTGCGCGCGGGTCAGCTCGACGATGATGACTGGCCGCGGCTGACGTCTGCGGTCAATCTGCTCAATGATCGCAAGCTGTTCATCGACGATACGGCCGGTATCAGCCCGTCCGAAATGCGTGCGCGTACACGGCGGATCGTACGTGAGCACGGCGATATCGCCATGATCATGATCGACTATCTGCAATTGATGCAGATTCCCGGATCGAGCGGTGACAACCGGACCAACGAAATTTCCGAGATTTCGCGCTCGCTGAAAGCGCTGGCCAAGGAATTCAACTGCCCGGTCATTGCCCTGTCGCAGCTCAACCGCTCCCTGGAGCAGCGGCCGAACAAGCGTCCGATCAACTCCGACCTTCGGGAATCCGGAGCGATCGAGCAGGACGCCGACGTGATCATGTTCGTCTACCGGGACGAGGTGTATCACCCGGAAACCGAGCATAAAGGCATTGCCGAGATCATCATCGGCAAGCAGCGTAACGGGCCGATCGGCACCACGCGCCTCGCATTCATCGGCAAATACACGCGTTTCGAGAACCTGGCACCGGGCAGTTACAACTTCGACGACGATTGACCCGAGGTCAGGCCCATCAAATCCGACCACTGTCGTCGGGTTTGATCAAAAAATGTGCTATATTCCGCGCCCGCGATTTTTCCAACGTGCAAACGTAGGTCCTGAACATGCAAGCAGCCAAGCCGTTATTTGACTATCCCAAGTACTGGGCCGAATGTTTCGGACCAGCACCTTTCCTGCCCATGAGCCGGGAAGAGATGGATCTGCTTGGCTGGGATTCCTGCGACATCATCATCGTTACCGGTGATGCGTACGTCGATCACCCGTCTTTCGGCATGGCGATCATCGGCCGTCTGCTTGAGTCCCAGGGCTTTCGGGTCGGGATCATTGCGCAGCCAAACTGGCAGTCCAAAGACGATTTCATGAAGCTCGGCGAGCCGAACCTGTTCTTCGGTGTCGCTGCAGGCAACATGGACTCGATGATCAACCGCTATACCGCGGACAAGAAAATTCGCTCCGATGACGCTTATACCCCTGGCGGCATGGCCGGCAAGCGTCCGGATCGCGCAAGTCTGGTCTACAGCCAGCGCTGCAAGGAAGCTTACAAGCATGTGCCTATCGTGCTGGGCGGCATCGAAGCTTCCCTGCGTCGTATTGCCCACTATGACTATTGGCAGGACAAGGTTCGCAACTCGATCCTGATCGATGCCTGCGCCGACATCCTGCTGTACGGCAACGCCGAGCGTGCGATTGTCGAAGTCGCTCAGCGCCTGTCCTACGGCCACAAGATCGAAGACATCACCGATGTGCGCGGCACCGCGTTCATTCGTCGCGACACGCCGCAGGGCTGGTACGAAGTCGATTCCACGCGTATTGACCGTCCGGGCAAGGTCGACAAGATCATCAACCCGTACGTCAACACCCAGGACACGCAGGCCTGCGCCATCGAGCAGGAAAAAGGCAACGTCGAGGACCCCAACGAAGCCAAGGTGGTGCAGATTCTTGCCAGCCCACGCATGACCCGGGACAAGACGGTCATCCGCTTGCCATCGGTGGAAAAAGTCCGCAACGACGCCGTGCTGTATGCCCACGCCAACCGCGTCCTGCACCTTGAAACCAACCCGGGCAACGCCCGTGCGTTGGTGCAGAAGCATGGAGAGGTCGACGTCTGGTTCAACCCGCCGCCCATTCCGATGACCACTGAAGAAATGGACTACGTGTTTGGCATGCCTTACGCGCGCGTCCCGCACCCTGCGTACGGCAAGGAAAAGATCCCTGCGTACGACATGATCCGTTTCTCGGTAAATATCATGCGCGGCTGCTTCGGCGGCTGCACCTTCTGCTCTATCACCGAGCACGAAGGGCGGATCATTCAGAACCGCTCCGAAGAGTCGATCATTCGCGAAATCGAAGAGATCCGCGACAAGGTGCCGGGCTTTACGGGCGTGATTTCCGACCTGGGCGGGCCGACCGCGAACATGTACCGCATCGCCTGCAAAAGCCCGGAGATCGAATCGGCCTGCCGTAAGCCGTCCTGCGTGTTCCCTGGTATCTGCCCGAACCTGAACACCGATCACTCATCGCTGATTCAGCTGTATCGCAGCGCCCGCGCCCTGCCGGGCGTGAAGAAAATCCTGATCGCCTCTGGCCTGCGCTACGACCTGGCGGTCGAGTCGCCGGAGTATGTCAAAGAGCTGGTAACGCACCACGTGGGTGGTTACCTGAAGATCGCCCCGGAACACACCGAGGAAGGTCCGCTCAACCAGATGATGAAGCCGGGCATTGGCAGCTACGACAAGTTCAAGCGCATGTTCGAGAAGTACACCAAGGAAGCCGGCAAGGAGCAGTACCTGATTCCTTACTTCATCGCCGCACACCCGGGCACCACCGATGAAGACATGATGAACCTGGCGCTGTGGCTCAAGGGCAATGGCTTCCGCGCGGATCAGGTGCAGGCTTTCTACCCGTCGCCAATGGCCACTGCCACGGCCATGTACCACTCCGGCAAGAACCCTTTGCGCAAGGTCACCTACAAGAGCGACGCAGTCACGATTGTGAAGAGTGAAGCGCAGCGTCGTCTGCACAAGGCCTTCCTGCGCTATCACGACCCTAAAGGCTGGCCGATGTTGCGCGAGGCCCTTGAACGCATGGGCCGTGCCGATCTGATCGGGCCTGGCAAGGATCAACTGATTCCGTTGCATCAGCCGGCGACCGACAGCTATCAAAGTGCGCGCCGCAAGAACTCGACGCCAGCCGGCAGCCACAAGGTTGCCAAGAACGCGAAGACTACGCTGATCCAGACCCAGCATACTGGCCTGCCACCGCGTGGCAGCGATGGCAGCAAGCCGTGGGACAAACGCGAAGAGGCCAAGGCCGCCGCAATGGCGCGCAACAAGCAGGCCGCCAAGGAGCGCATGGATGCAGCCAAGGGTGGCAAGGGCAAAGGCGGCAAGCCAGCCCGCAAGCCTGTAGTGCCTCGCTGATAGCTATGGGCCGCAGGTACGCTTGTACCTGCGGCTCGGCTGTTCTTCAGGTCAGGTAGCCTTTTGCTCTTCAGCTTGAGGCTCCTGCGTGCCCATACTGGCGGCCAGTCTGCGACTGTAACCCTTACCTACGCGTATCGCCAAAAACTTCCAGGTGACGTGCTTCACGACGAATTGCGAGACGCCAGTCAATACTTTCCCCGTCACGTCAGGGGCTGGCCGGATATTGATCGAGGTGGTACCTCTGAGCGTAATGCGCGTTTTCATGAGCAATTTCGAAACATGAACTTTGCCAACTCGGGCTATCAGCTTTTTGCCTAAACGCGTGGCGACCTTTGCAGTGCCTGCAAGCAGCTTTCCGGCGAAGCCACCGTACGGAATCATGTAGACCGACAGCCCTAGTGCTCCTGCCCTCATGCGGTTTTTCTCTCCGGACAGGAGGCTTTTGAATTCGGGCCAGGGCGTCAGAGATATCAGGATATTGGTTATCTCTTCGATAGCCCCGGGCGCGCTTTTGTCCTTTTCTATTTTGGTAATGCCTTTGCATTGTGCATAAAGGTCATCCTCATTAACGTAGAACAACTGGCTGCAGACAATACTGGCAATGCCGGTACAGCGTTTTGAAAACGTGGTTATGGGCATATGCAGGGCTGTCTCAGTGTTCGATGGGCCGAATGGCTCGCCAACAATTTCTGCAATCATGGTGGCGGTCGCGCCATCACGCGGTTCATCGCCGCGCAGGTAGGCGTTTTGATCAAACGGCAATGTTCTTCCCTTATTGACAATCACCGGCGTCGGGATTGTGGATGTAATCGTCCAGAACTCGATCCCGGGTACACCATTCTCGATAAGCGCCTTCAGATCAGGGCGATAACGCACCCTCATCAACAGCGGGAAAACTTCGTAGAACCTTGTTTTGCCTTCGTAGACAGCCTCAATGATAAAACCGGCGCGGCCTCGCAGTGGTTCTCGATGCTTCTCGCTTTCTGCAACAGCCATCAGGTCTTGGGTCGATAGTCTGAGCGAGTAGAGTGATACGGAACCATTTTCGATGGCCAGGCGATGCTTGAAAGGCAGTTGAGTCAGCAACTTTTTAATGATTGTCGCGTAAGCCTTGCGGGCATCAGCCAGATAAGCCTGAAACTCATGCTCGAATTGTTGATTGATGTCTGGCAGCGCCTTGTACAGCAACTGCATTTCACGGTTTATGGGAAGTAGGCCTTCCGTGCTGTCGCGCCCCGGCAGTCTCCAGTCATCAATGTTTTCACCGGCCATGTAGACCTCCAGCAACGACGACGAATCGTGTTTTATGCCGTAAGCGTTATAGGGCAGATTGGATGCTGAGAGGGTGCCTTTATGATCGCGATAGACGGGCGTATGGCTTTTCCGTAGCACCGCCAGCCTGGGGCGTAGATCAATGGGCGGGAATGGATAATCTTCCTGCTTAAGTATCTGTTGAATTGCAGGCGTCCTTCGCGCTTCTGTCATGGCGACGATGGCCATCGCCTTGCGTTCTGGCGCTGTGCGAACCAGTGCATTCACAGCTTCAAGTGATTCGGTTTCGGATTCTTCGAACGCGCTGACTGCCTGTGCTATCTCTTGTTCGGAATAAGGCAGGTTGCCCTGAATACGGATATGACCGTTGGCCTGCGCCCATGCCAGAAGGATGGGCAGGCGGGTTGTGAGATAGGCTGCCTGCTGTTCTTCGGTGTCCATCTTTTTGTTGAAGATCACTGGCAGTTCGATCAGGTCGTCAAAGCTCATCCAGCGTGAAGAACCAAACTCGATGGCTTCCGCAAGGGTGACCCCATGCTGAAAATTGACCCACACTTCAGTACAACCATATGGCAGATCGTCGGGAACACCGTTGACCAGCCATTCAGGGCAGTTCTCCAGTGCCAGTATGAAGCGTACGAGTATTGCTTCGTTGATCGACGCCGCCTTGCCCGTGTTGATCAGGTGGCTGTGCATATCGTTCAGGATGTCAGCGTGGCTACGCCCCAGGTTTTCTGTTCTGGAGAATGTGTAGCCGGCAATTTCTCCAGGCTTTCGATCCTCAGGTTGCTGAAGATCGCTGCTGATGGCATGCCATAAAATCCGGTCCATGAGTGTCATCAGGGACGCGGACGTTTCTCCCTCAGGCCGATCAAGTTGTGCCAGCAGCGTTTGTCCCAATGCCCTTGCCGGTCCGGATCTGAGAACCCGGGCCATAACCGCCACTGGGGAGTCCTGAACATGTGCCAGTGGACAGGAGGCAATGATTTCAGCACCCAGCTTGCTTAGCAGCGTGCCACCTTCGTTGCCCAAGTACTCGGTGCAGGCTCGTTTCAGGTCCTGCAGATTTTTCGGTGTCAGCATGGCCTTGATGTCGAACTGATCAATAAGCCCCAATTCCTGACTGGCGCGAAGTTCTGCCAGCGTATTGAGCAGGGTTTTGATTGCCGTTTTGTCAGGCGATGGTGGAAGCGACAACCCGTAGTTGTAGCTCAGCATCAATGCCAGGCTGACGCTGCCATCGCTGTCTATCTGAAACGGCAACTCCTGCTTTTCGGCTTGGAGCGGTGCAGGCAGAGCCGCTTTCTCAGCGCAGTATTCGCCGAATCCGGACGCTGGATCTGGCTTGATTCGAATGTCTTCAAGGCTGATAGGGGCATTGCTGCTCTGCATTACCGCAAGCAATGCTTTTCGTGTCGTCTCGTAGTCAGCACTTTCGGCCGGATCCATGAGGTCGATGTGAGCGTCGACAGCCGGGGTCGGTTCTGAAAGCGGTTGTTGCGCGGGATTTAGCTGTGTCATTACAAGTGCTCCGATAATGGTTAATCATTGGAGGACGATGTAATCAGGCATCAATCTGTCTGTGGCACTAAGTAAATATTGCGTGCGGGTCCAACCTTATTGCCCTGTGCGCCCCGTTTCCGTGCGACCCTTGCACCTTCAGTTCAGGCGAGCACAATTTTGGTGCTGCGCCTGATCGGGCGGGGAATGTCACTCTCGTTGGCGCACGACTTTGACCGGATGGCATAAGTCTTGCGCGGCTCAATTACCGTTCAGGCTCGCAGGAGGCACGCCGTGTCGATTCATATTGCCTTGCACCATGTCACGCACTATCGCTACGAACGCGCGGTCGAACTGGGTCCTCAGATCGTTCGCCTGCGCCCGGCCGCTCACAGCCGCACGCGCGTACTGTCGTATTCGCTGAAAGTCCTGCCCGAAAACCACTTCATCAACTGGCAGCAGGATCCTCAAGGTAATTACCTGGCGCGTCTGGTCTTCCCGGAAAAGACCAGGGAATTTCGCGTCGAGGTCGATCTGGTCGCCGAGATGGCGGTGTTCAATCCGTTCGATTTCTTTCTGGAGCCTTACGCCGAAAACATCCCCTTCAACTATGCCAGCGAAGAACAGCGCGAGCTGGCGCCGTACCTGGAAAAACTGCCGCTGACCCCAAGATTTCAGGCGTATCTGGACAGCATCAGTCGCGAGCCGATACCCGCCATCGACTTTCTGGTGGGCCTCAACCAGCGCCTGAGTCAGGACGTCGCTTACCTGATCCGTATGGAACCGGGTGTGCAGACCCCGGAATTCACCCTGGAAAACGCTTCAGGCTCTTGCCGTGACTCCGCGTGGCTGCTGGTGCAGCTGTTGCGCCATCTGGGTATGGCGGCGCGATTTGTATCGGGCTATCTCATCCAGCTCAAGGCCGATGTCGAGGCGCTGGACGGGCCGTCGGGCACTGATGTCGACTTCACCGACCTGCATGCCTGGTGCGAGGTCTATCTGCCGGGTGCTGGCTGGGTCGGTCTGGATGCTACTTCCGGCCTCTTTGCAGGCGAAGGGCATATTCCGCTGGCGTGCAGCCCGGAGCCGTCTTCCGCAGCGCCGATCAGCGGTCTGGTCGAGCCGTGCGAAACCGATTTCAGCCACGAAATGTCGGTCGAGCGCATCTGGGAGGCCCCGCGGGTCACCAAGCCGTACACCGAAGAGCAATGGCAGGACATTCAGTCCCTCGGCCGACAGATCGACGCGGACCTGACGCGTGACGACGTGCGCCTGACCATGGGCGGCGAACCGACGTTCGTGTCCATCGATGATCGCGACGGTGCCGAATGGAACACGGCTGCGCTGGGGCCTCGCAAGCGCGAGCTGTCTGCCGAGCTGTTTCAGCGCATGCGCGCGCATTACGCGCCACTGGGGATCGTGCATTTTGGCCAGGGCAAATGGTATCCGGGCGAACAGTTGCCACGCTGGTCACTGAACTGTTTCTGGCGCAAGGATGGCAAACCGGTCTGGCGCAACAATGCGCTGATAGCCGATGAAACCCAGGATTACGGCGCTACCGCCGAGCTGGCCGGGCGCTTTCTGGCCAGCGTTGCCGAGCGTCTGAAACTACCGGCCCGTTTCGTTTTTCCGGCTTACGAAGACAATTTCTACTACCTGTGGCGCGAAGGCGCATTGCCGGTCAACGTGACTGCCGAAGACTCGCGGCTGGGTGATGAGCTGGAGCGCGCGCGTCTGCGCAAGGTCTTCGCTCAGGGGCTGGACAAGATGATTGGTCAGGTCCTGCCGTTGGCCCGTAATGCAGGCGGCGATAGCTGGCAGAGTGGCCGCTGGTACTTGCGTGACGAACACTGCCGTCTGGTGCCGGGTGATTCCGCGCTGGGCTATCGCCTGCCATTGGCCTCGCAACCCTGGGTCAAGGCGGCGGAGTACCCGTTCATTCATCCGACCGATCATAACCAGGACTTCCCGGAGCTTGCCGACAGCGACTCGCTGACCTCGGCGCTCAAGTCCACAGATATCGACGCCGAACGCTCACCGAAAATCGATGAGTCGGCCGACTGGCTGACTCGTACGGCGCTGTGTGCCGAAGCGCGCGACGGGCGTCTGTATCTGTTTATGCCGCCACTGCAAAAGCTTGAGGAATACCTTGAACTGGTGGCCGTGATCGAAGCGACCGCTGAAGAACTGCAATGCCCGATTCTGCTGGAAGGCTACGAGCCACCGAGCGATCCGCGTCTGTGTAACTTCCGCATTACCCCGGACCCTGGTGTGATCGAGGTCAACGTGCAGCCGTCCGCCAGTTGGGACGAGTTGGTCGAGCGCACCGAGTTTCTTTACGAGCAGGCGCGTCTCACACGTCTGACCACAGAGAAATTCATGATCGACGGCCGCCACACCGGCACAGGCGGCGGCAACCACTTCGTGCTGGGCGGTGCGACACCGGCGGATTCGCCGTTTTTGCGTCGTCCAGACCTGCTGCGCAGTCTGATCAGCTATTGGCACAACCATCCTTCGCTGTCGTATCTGTTTTCCGGCCTGTTCATCGGCCCGACGTCCCAGGCACCACGCATCGATGAGGCGCGCAACGACTCGCTTTATGAAATGGAAATCGCCTTCGCACAGATGCCGGAGCCTGGTGAAGAAGTCGCGCCGTGGATCGTCGATCGTCTGTTGCGCAATTTGTTGATCGACGTCACCGGCAACACCCATCGAGCCGAATTCTGCATCGACAAGCTGTACTCGCCCGATGGTGCGACCGGGCGTCTTGGCCTGCTGGAGCTGCGTGCCTTCGAGATGCCGCCGCATGCGCGCATGAGCCTGGCGCAGCAGTTACTGCTACGCGCACTGGTGGCGCGTTTCTGGCGTGAACCCTATGCACCGGCCAAGCTGGCACGCTGGGGCACGCAATTGCATGATCGCTTCATGCTGCCGCACTTCATCGAGCAGGATTTCGCCGATGTGGTCGCCGACCTCAACTCGGCAGGCTACCCGGTGCAGGCCGACTGGTTCTCTGCGCATTTGGAGTTTCGCTTTCCGAAAGTGGGTGATTACGCCGTCAATGGCATCGAGCTGGAGCTGCGGCAGGCGCTGGAGCCCTGGCACGTTCTGGGTGAAGAAGGCTCGGCCGGTGGCGCGGTGCGCTACGTCGATTCGTCGCTGGAGCGCTTGCAGGTGCATCTCAGCGGGCTACCACCGCAGCGCTACGTATTGACCTGCAACGGCGTCGCGGTGCCTTTGCAGCCCACTGGACGGGTTGGCGAGTTCGTCGCGGGTGTGCGTTATCGCGCCTGGCAACCGGCCAACTGCCTGCAACCGACCATCGGCGTGCATGCGCCACTGGTTTTTGATCTGCTCGACACCTGGATGCACCGCTCGCTGGGTGGCTGCGAGTATCATGTCGCCCATCCGGGCGGCCGTAACTACGAAACCTTGCCGGTCAACGCCAACGAAGCGGAAAGTCGTCGCCTTTCACGTTTCTTCCGCATCGGTCACACCCCGGGCAAACTGGACGTTCCGTCGCTAAACATTAACGACGAGCTGCCGATGACGCTGGATATGCGTCTGCATTAGAAAAACAGTGGCTCTGTGCGTCAGATGCACACGGACGTGACATCTGACTGCACTAATCTGAAGTCCTTACGTTGCCTGCCGAGCCTTCCATGCCCGACCTGCTTGACCATTACCCGCTGTCCGAGGGTACTTACCACGAAATGCTCGATGCCGACGGTGCCGTCCGCCCGCACTGGCGTCGTCTGTACGAACACATGCAGCGCAGCACCTCGGCGCAGCTGATCCAGCGCCAAGCCTTGCTGACCCGGCAGATCCAGGAAAACGGTGTCACCTATAACGTTTACGCCGACCCCAAAGGCGCGGACCGCCCATGGGAGCTGGACCTGTTGCCGCACATCATTGCGGCCGATGAGTGGCAGCACGTGGCGGCAGGGATTGCCCAGCGTGCACGGCTGCTCAACGCAGTGCTTGCGGACCTTTACGGCCCGCAGACGCTGATTGCCAATGGCTTGCTGCCCGCTGAACTGGTATTTGGCCATAACAACTTTCTGTGGCCGTGTCAGGGCGTAAAACCTCCCGAAGGCACGTTCCTGCATATGTACGCGGTCGATCTGGCACGCACCCCGGACGGGCGCTGGTGGGTGACTGCCGACCGCACCCAGGCGCCTTCGGGTGCCGGTTATGCACTGGAAAATCGCCAGAGCGTCGCGCGTGCCTTGCCGGAAACCTATCGTGACCTGCAAGTCCGGCACCTCTCGGGTTTCTTCGACGCGTTGCAGCAGACGCTGGCCCGTCAGGCGCCCACCAGCAACGAGGCACCGCTGATCGTCCTGCTGACGCCGGGCCGTTTCAACGAAAGCTACTTCGAACACTTGTACCTGGCGCGACAACTGGGCTATCCGCTGGTCGAGGGTGGTGATCTGACGGTGCGCGATGCCACTGTTTACCTGAAAACCCTCAGCGGCTTGCGTCGGGTTCACGCGATCATGCGCCGTCTGGACGACGACTTCTGCGATCCTCTGGAATTACGTACCGATTCCGCGCTCGGTGTGCCGGGGCTGCTGGAGGCTGTGCGTCAGGGCAATGTGCTGGTCGCCAACGCATTGGGCAGTGGTGTTCTGGAGTCGCCTGGCCTGCTGGGCTTTTTGCCGAAAATCAGTCAGTACCTGTTCGGCGAAGATCTGATCTTGCCATCGGTCGCAACCTGGTGGTGCGGAGAGCCGCCCGTGCTGGCGCAAGCGCTGGAGAAACTGCCTGATCTGTTGATCAAACCTGCATTTCCTTCGCAGCACTTCGCCCCGGTGTTCGGTCGCGATTTGAATGAGGAGCAGCGCAACGCGCTTGCCCTGCGCATGCAGTCGCGCCCCTATGCCTACGTCGCCCAGGAGCTGGCGCAGTTGTCTCATGCACCGGTGCTGCAGGCCGATGGTACCGGTTTGCAGCCGCGCGCCATCGGCATGCGTGTCTACGCAGTGGCCAGCCTCGACGGCTATCGCGTGCTACCGGGCGGCCTGACCCGAGTGGCCGCCGAAGCCGATGCCGACGTGGTGTCGATGCAGCGCGGCGGTGCGAGCAAGGACACCTGGGTGCTGGGCGAACGCTCGCACCTTGGCGAGCCCTGGAAGGGGCAGCGCACGCTGGGTGTCTATGACCTGATTCGCCGTGACCCTTACCTGCCGTCGCGGGTGGTGGAGAACCTGTTCTGGTTCGGGCGTTACTGCGAACGTTGCGACGACAGTGCTCGCCTGCTGCGCATCATGTTGACGCGCTATGTCGATGACGACGATCCCCTCGCGTTGCAGGCGGCCGTCGCGCTGGCCGAGAGCCTGGGCATGCTGCCCGAAGCCGAGGAGGGCGAAGAGTTGAAGGATCGCCTGCTGGTTGCTCTGCTGGGCGACGAGTGGCCGTTCAGCCTGCGCGCCAATTTGCAGCGTTTGCAGTGGGCCGCTTCGCAAGTGCGCGGCAAGCTCTCACGGGAAAACTGGCAGGCGCTGGTCGAATTGCAGCGCGAAGCCTCAAGCCTGGAAACCGAAGAGCCGGATTTTGGCGAGCTGCTGGATTTTCTCAACCGTCTGGTGATGTCTCTGGCAGCGCTTTCCGGTTTTGCGCTGGACGACATGACCCGCGACGAAGGCTGGAGCTTTTTGATGATCGGGCGACGTATCGAGCGCCTGAAGTTTCTCAGCACCAGTCTGGCAGCGTTCTTGCGCGGCTCGGCAGTCTCGGAGAAAGCCGGGCTGGAGTGGTTGCTGGAGCTGGGCAACAGCAGCATCACTTATCGTTCGCGGTACATGGCCGTACCGCACCTGATTCCGGTGCTGGACCTGTTGCTGCTTGATGAGCAGAACCCGCATGCGGTGCTGTTTCAGCTCAAGCTGGTGCAACGCTCGCTGCGCCGCCTGAACGACGAGTTTGATGCGCCGCGTGACAGCAGCCTGGCGGTGCTGGCTCAGCGTCTCGCCGCATTTGACCTTGGCAGTCTGGAGAACCCGCTGTTCGGTCAGAGCAGCATCGACGCTGTTCTCGACGGGCTGGCCGATCTGCTGCAGAGCATTGGTGACAGCAGTGGGCAGGCCTCCGACCGCCTGGCGCTGCGCCATTTTGCTCACGTCGATGACGTCAGCCAACGCACGGTATCTGTCTGATGAGCGCCTTCTACCAGATTTTTCATGACACGCATTACAAGTACGACAGCCCGGTTTCGCTGGCTCAGCAACTGGCGCATCTCTGGCCGCGCAGCAGCCCGTGGCAGCGTTGCACCGAGCAGGCACTCGAGATTTTTCCGGAGCCTACCACGCGCCGTGATGAGCTGGATGTGTTTGGCAACCCGCTGACCCGACTGGCGTTCGAGCGTCCGCACGACGAGTTGCAAGTCAATGCGCGGTTGCGTATCGAGGTCATGGAGAAGCCGTTTCTGGACTTCAATCTGTCGCCGGAATGGGAAGTGACCCGCAGTGCGCTGACTTACAGCGCCAAGCCGATGACTGCTGATATTCTGGAGGCCTGCCGCTATCGCTTCGAATCCCCCTATGTTCACCTGAAGCGTTCGTTCGTCGAATTCTCGCAGGTCTGTTTCCCGCCGGGCCGCCCGTTGTTGCTGTGCGTACAGGCCCTGATGGAAAAGATTTTCGACGAATTCACTTTCGATGACGAGGCGACTCAGGTCGCCACGCCCCTGGTGGAAGTGCTGGAGCGGCGACGGGGGGTGTGTCAGGACTTCGCCCACTTGATGCTGGCGTGCCTGCGCTCTCGAGGTCTGGCCGCGCGCTACGTAAGTGGCTATCTGCTGACCCAGCCACCACCGGGCCAGCCCCGCTTGATCGGTGCCGATGCCTCGCATGCCTGGGTATCGGTGTTCTGTCCGGCTTCGGGCTGGGTCGACTTCGACCCCACCAACAATGTGCAACCTGCGCTGGAGCACATCAGCCTGGCCTGGGGGCGTGACTTCTCTGACGTCTCGCCTTTGCGCGGCGTGATTCTGGGCGGCGGCACGCATGATCCCGATGTCCGGGTGACGGTGATGCCGGTCAGCGCCTAATTACCTGCTCCCGTGAATCGTTCTTCAGAAGGGCGCTCCGTCGCGAGCGCCCGAGGGACCATTTGACGCACGTCCTTGGAACCCCGGCCCTGATCGGGCACTCTCTTCTTACGTCAGTTATCACGTTAATCAAGTCCTGCCCTGGAGATTCAAATGATTCGCAAGCTTGTAGCGATTTCGCTGTTGTCGTTGGCCAGTAGCCAGTTGCTGGCTGCCGAGTGTTCGGCCACAGTCGATTCGACCGATCAAATGATGTACAACACCAAAGCCATTGAGATCGACAAGAGCTGCAAGGAATTCACCGTCAACCTGACGCACTCCGGCAGCCTGCCGAAGAATGTCATGGGCCATAACTGGGTGCTGAGCAAGAAGTCCGATACCCAGGCAATCGTTACCGACGGCATGGCTGTCGGCATCGACAAGGATTACCTGAAGCCCGACGACAGCCGCGTCATCGCCCACACCAAAGTCATCGGCGCTGGTGAAAAAGACTCGGTTACCTTTGATGTATCGAAGCTGGACCCGGCACAGGAATACCAGTTCTTCTGCACATTTCCAGGGCACATCAGCATGATGAAAGGCGCTGTGACCCTGAAGTAACGACACGCCCCCGAACGAGGACGCGGAGCGTCCAGAACGGCATGCCGACGCAGAGCGTCGCACGATAGTTGAGATTATCGTTCCGCACGCTGCAGCGTGGGGATGCCTTGGGTGACGCTCCGCGTCGCAGATATGCGCCGCGCCGCAAACGCAAGACCAGACGCGGAGCGTCGCACGATAGTTGAGATTATCGTTCCGCACGCTCCAGCGTGGGAATGCCGTGGGTGACGCTCTGCGTCACAGAACTGTGCCGCGCCGCACATTCAGAAACGGGCGCAGAGCGTCCAGAAAGGCGTACCCACGCGGAGCATGGGCACGATGGTGTGGCTGCTCTCTCGTTCCGCACGCACCCACCCACTCACGGCGCGTACGGCAGCTCGCGTTTGTGCTGGGTCTTGGCGTATGTTTCGCAGATGATCTTGAAGGCTTCCTCACGCACTGGTTCACCGTGCAGGAACGCGTCGATCTCGGCGTAGGTCACGCCGTGCGAGGCTTCGTCCGGTTTGCCGGGGGACAGGTCTTCCAGGTCCGCCGTCGGTACTTTCTCGACCAGTGATTCCGGTGCGCCGAAATGCCGGGCGATGGCGCGTACCTGGTTTTTTACCAGACCGCTCAACGGTGCCAGATCGCATGCGCCGTCGCCGAATTTGGTGAAGAAGCCCATCACCGCTTCGGCAGCGTGGTCAGTACCGATCACCAGCCCCTGATAAGCGCCGGCGACGGTGTACTGCGCGACCATGCGCATGCGCGCCTTGGTGTTGCCGAGAACGAAATCCACCGAGCTGGCTGGAAGACCGTCAAACGCCTTCACCTCGGCAGCCAGCGCCCTGACGCTGCTACCGATGTTGATGGTATGGCGCTCGTCCGGCTCGATGAAGTCGACCGAGGCCTGGGCTTCGTGCTCATCGGCCTGCACGACATAGGGCAGACGCACGGCGATAAAGCGGTAGCTGTTATCGCCTGTGCTCGCGCGCAATTCCTTCACCGCACGCTGAGCGAGCAAGCCGGCCGTCAGTGAGTCGACCCCGCCGCTGATGCCGAGCACCAGGGTCTTAAGCCGTGCGTTCTGCAGGCATTCCTTGATGAAACTGACGCGGCGGGCGACTTCGGCCTGTAGCGCGTTCTGGTCCGCGAAAGGTGGCTGGACCTTGAGCTGTTCAGCAATCTGGCGCTGTACGGCGTGCATGATTCACTCCTCGTAAATAGGACAATTCAAGCTGGTTTTTCAGGGCTCGGCAAATCCGGCACCTTGAACACATGTCGCAGGTAGGCGACAAAGTTCGGGTCCTTGCACTGCGTCTTGCCGGGCTCGTCGGAAATCTTTGCCACAGCCTGACCGGCGCATGCGGTCATTTTCAGCACAATGTTCATGGGCGCGATGCCGGGTATGTCGGCGGTCAGGTTGGTGCCGATCCCGAAGCTGACATTGATGCGTCCGCGCAACGCCCGGAAGATGTCGAGTGCCTTGGGCAGGTTCAGCCCGTCGGAAAACACCAGCGTCTTGCTCATCGGGTCGATACCGAGCTTCTGGTAATGCGAGATGCATTTTTCGGCCCACTTCACCGGGTCGCCCGAATCATGGCGCAAACCGTCGAACAGTTTGGCGAAGTACAGATCGAAGTCATTCAGGAATGCGTCAGTGGTGATGCAGTCTGTCAGCGCGATACCCAGCAGGCCGCGGTACTCGCGGACCCAGCAATCAAGCGCGGCGATCTGACTGTCGATCAGGCGCGGTCCCAGTTGCTGGTGGGCCATGATCCATTCGTGAGCCATTGTGCCCAGTGGTTTCAGGTCAAGCTGACGGGCCAGATGAACGTTGCTGGTGCCGACAAACTGGCCTGGGAAATCGTTTTTCAGGACGCCAAGCATTTCTTCCTGCACACGATAGGAAAAACGCCTGCGCGTGCCGAAGTCCGCCACTTTCAGCTCGGCCAGTTCATCGGCCGTGGCATGCGTGGTCAGCCATTCGAACTTGTCATACAGACGATCCCGCGCCTGACTGAGCAGGGTGTCAGGATAGCGGTGCCGGTTACGCACCTCACTGACGATCGCCAGCAGTGGCACTTCGAACAGAATGACGTGCAACCAGGGGCCGTGCAGGCGAATGCACAGCTCATCGTTTTCGATGCTGGTTTTCACATAGCGGGTGTTAAAGCGGAACAGTCCCAGAAACCTCAGAAAGTCCGGTTTTATGAACGTGATGCGCTCCAGAAAAGCCAGGTGTTCCGGGCTCAGGGACAGCTCGCACAGCAACTCGATCTGGTGTCTGATCTCGTCCAGGTAGGGGCGAAGATCCTCCCCATTGCGGCACCGAAACTCCCACTCAACGTCGACGTTGGGGTAGTTGTGCAGCACCGCCTGCATCATGGTCAGCTTGTAGAAATCGGTGTCGAGCAGGCTTTGCACGATACGATTTGAAAAGGCGCTCTCGCTCATTGAATCGGGCTCTCCAGAGCAGCCGGATAATGTCGGACCCGCGACTTCCTGTCTGTCACCACGGAAAGCTCACGGCCGGATGGGTGGGCATTGTCGCCCTTAACGGGCCGGTTGATCCAACTGTTCCAGCATCCACTGCAGAAAAACCCGGATTTTGGGCACGTCGGCAGTGTGTTCCGGATAGGACAGGTAGTACGCACTGTTAGTGCTGGGCAATGCGTAATCCCAGGCAATCACCAGTTTGCCCTCGGCCAGTTCCTCCTCGACCAGAAAGCGTGGCAGCAGCGCAACGCCGCAGCCAACCTGGGCTGCGCGGATGCACATATAGAACGTCTCAAAACGCGGCCCGTGATAGCTATGGTCGGTGTGATACCCCTGGCTTTCGAACCATTCGTGCCAGGCCTCGGGGCGGAAGGCATTCTGTAGCAGGACCAGTTCGCTCAACTGAGTCGGGTCGCTGAGGGGTTCAACCGGCAGGCTCTCGGGTGAACACACCGCTACCAGTTCTTCGCCAAACAGCTTCACGCTTTCCGCGCCCGGTATGGCGGCCTGACCGAAGTAGAACGACACGTCGCAACGTCCCTTGATCAGGTCGTCGGACTCCTGTTCGTTGATCAGGTCCAGGTGAATATGCGGATGACGCAAGCGCCAGCCCTTCAGGCGTGGCACCAGCCACCGGGCACCGAACGTCGAGGGCGTGGACACCCGCAGTACCTCGGTTTCTCCGCCGTAAGAGCGCAGGAAGTGAGTGGACATCTCTATCTGGGTCAGGATCTTGCGCACTTCGGCCAGATACAGCGCCCCGGCTGGCGTCAACTGCAAACGGCGGCGGACGCGCTGAAACAGCAGGTGCTGAACCAGCTCCTCAAGCTGCGCAACCTGTTTGCTGACGGCGCTCTGGGTCAGGTTGAGTTCTTCGGCCGCGCGGGTGAAGCTCAGGTGCCGGGTCACCGCCTCAAAGCATTGCAATGCGGCTATCGAGGGCAGATGACGTTTGTTCAGCATGATGGTTTCTCTGTTCGAGGCGCGAGGGTGCAGACACGGGCACTATGAATAATCGGAATGATATCTCGCTTAAAGGTCGTTTGTCGGTCGCATGCGGGAAGGTTATTACTGCGCTTGCGTGACGTGCGTTTCAGATTAAGGCGTTGATTCCGGCAGTTGCGGCTGAATCCGCTAGCCTCAAATGGTGCGTCTCGTAGCGTTCGCGCACCGGGCGTGTGCAATTCGGTGACGCGTGTTGTTACAGGTGGGTTGTCCAAAGGTATTGGGTCGGGTTGCTATTTGATCTGGCTTGGGTTGCCCTTTTTATGGGGAGGGTTGCACCTTTGGCGTCTCAAGCGGTTGTACGGCCTGCGACTTGAGCAGTCGTGTTACTGAATGGCTGGAAACGCATGACATTTTCAATAAGAAAAAAGTGATGGCACGGGCCTTGCTCTAAGCAAACGCGTATCCGGGCAATCATGTAACCGCACTGCTAATTAAAAAAATATCCTCAGGAGCACCACTCATGTCGCATACGTTTTACAGGAAAGGTTTTCTGGCAATCGCAGTGGCAACTGCATTGGGCGTGTCTTCGTTTGCACAGGCGGACGTGAAAATCGGCGTTGCGGGTCCGATGACCGGCGCGAACGCATCATTTGGGCAGCAGTACATGAAAGGTGCGCAGGCTGCGGCCGACGCGATCAACGCGGCGGGCGGTGTGAACGGGGAAAAAATCGTGCTGGTCGCGGGCGATGACGCCTGTGAGCCGAAACAGGCCGTGGCAGTGGCCAACCGTCTGGTTGACCAGGACAAAGTGATCGGCGTGGTCGGGCACTTCTGCTCATCGTCGACCATTCCTGCTTCAGAGGTTTACAGCGATGCGGGAGTAATTGCCATCACGCCGGGTTCGACCAATCCGACGGTGACCGAGCGTGGCCTGAAGGAAATGTTCCGCATGTGTGGCCGTGACGATCAGCAAGGTGTGGTCGCCGGTGATTACATCGTTGATGTGCTCAAGGGCAAGAAAGTCGCGGTCATCAATGACAAGGACACCTACGGTAAAGGGCTTGCTGATGCCACTGCCAAACAACTGGTAGCGCGTGGCGTGAAGCCGGTACTTGAGGAAGGTCTGACCCGCGGCGAAAAGGATTTCAGTGCGCTGGTAACGAAAATCCGTTCGACCGGTGCCGACGTTGTGTACTTCGGTGGCCTGCATCCGGAAGCCGGTCCACTGGTTCGCCAGATGCGCGAGCAGGGCCTCAAGGACGTCAAGTTCATGTCTGATGACGGTATCGTGACTGACGAACTGGTCACCACTGCCGGTGGTGCGCAATACGTTGACGGCGTGTACATGACCTTCGGTGCCGACCCGCGCGTACTGCCGGACAGCAAGGCAGTCGTGGACCAATTCCGCAAGTCTGGTTACGAGCCTGAAGGCTATACCCTCTACGCGTACGCTTCGATACAGGCCCTGGCTGCCGGTTTCAATGGTGCCAAATCCAACAAGGGCGACAAAGCCGCAGAGTGGCTTAAAGCGCACCCGGTCAAGACCGTCATGGGTGAAAAAGCCTGGGATGCCAAAGGCGACCTGAAAGTTTCCGACTACGTGGTTTACCAGTGGGACGCCGCTGGCAAATACAAGCAACTCGAAAAACAGAAGTGAGATAGACCTCGTGTCAGTTCTGCCCGGCAGACGCTGACCCGGTGATGGGCTCGCCCATGAGCGAGCCTGCATCTCTTTTATTGTTTTCGGACCTGTCGGTCGCACCTCACGAGGGTGTGATCGGCAGGGTGCTGAGCTGCCTTTCAGTGTGAGCGTGCGTGATGGATGGGATCTTCCTGCAACAAATGGTCAACGGACTCACCCTCGGGTCTGTCTATGGCCTCATCGCCATCGGCTATACGATGGTCTACGGCATCATCGGCATGATCAACTTCGCCCACGGCGACGTTTATATGATTTCCGCCTACCTGGCCGCTATCGGTCTGGCGGTTCTGTCTTTCTTCGGACTGGAATCCTTTCCATTCCTGATTCTCGGCACACTGGTCTTCACCATCGTGGTGACGGGGGTATACGGGTTTGTCATCGAGCGCGTGGCCTACAAGCCGCTGCGCAACTCGACCCGGCTGGCACCGCTGATCAGCGCCATCGGTATTTCCCTGATCCTGCAAAACTACGCGCAGATCAGTCAGGGCGCTCGCCAGCAGGGCGTGCCCACGTTGCTTGAAGGTGCGTGGCGCTTCGAGATCGGCAGCGGCTTTGTGCAAATTACCTACACCAAGATCTTCATTCTCATTGCCGCTTTTGTCGGCATGGGCGTGCTGACCTACATCATCAAATACACAAAGCTGGGCCGCATGTGCCGCGCCACGCAGCAGGACCGCAAGATGGCGTCGATTCTGGGCATCAACACTGATCGGGTCATCTCCTACGTGTTCATCATCGGTGCTGCCATGGCGGCGCTGGCCGGTGTGCTGATCACCATGAATTACGGCACGTTCGACTTCTATGCCGGCTTCATCATCGGCATCAAGGCGTTCACTGCCGCAGTGCTGGGCGGGATCGGCTCGCTGCCGGGTGCCATGTTGGGCGGCTTGATCCTGGGGGTTGCCGAGTCGCAGTTCTCCGGCCTGATCAACTCCGATTACAAAGACGTGTTCAGTTTCGGCCTGTTGGTGCTGATCCTGATTTTCCGTCCTCAAGGCCTGCTGGGTCGCCCACTCGTGGCGAAGGTATAAGTATGTCCGCTCCTGTTGCTGCTCCTGTCGTCAAACCTGTTGAAATCAAGAAAAGCCTGATAGATGCCGTGGTCGCGGGGCTGCTGGCGCTGATCGTGTTCGGTCCCATCGTCGGGATAGTGCTCGATGGCTACAGCTTCAACCTGCAACCCACTCGCGTGGCCTGGCTGGTGGCCGTAGTCATGGTCGGTCGTTTTCTGATCAGCCTGTTTCTGCAAACACCCAAAGGCATACGTGTTTCCCAGAGCTTCGAAAGCTCCGACTCCGGGGTGCATGTGCTCAAGCCTGATCACAAGTCCCGCCTGTACTGGATCATTCCGCTACTGATCGTGATTGCCATCGTGTTTCCGATCTTCGCCAACAAGTACATTCTGACCGTGGTTATTCTCGGGCTGATCTACGTATTGCTGGGGCTGGGCCTGAATATCGTGGTCGGCCTGGCCGGCCTGCTCGATCTGGGCTACGTGGCGTTCTATGCCATCGGAGCCTATGGTCTGGCGCTTGGCTATCAGTACCTTGGCCTGGGCTTCTGGTCGGCGCTGCCGCTGGCGGCAATTGCTGCGGCACTGGCCGGATGTATTCTGGGCTTTCCGGTGTTACGCATGCATGGCGATTATCTGGCCATCGTGACGCTGGGGTTCGGGGAAATCATCCGTCTGGTGCTGAATAACTGGCTGTCGTTCACGGGCGGTCCGAATGGTGTTCCGGTGCCGTCACCGACCTTTTTCGGCCTGGAGTTCGGGCGTCGTGCCAAGGACGGTGGCATTCCGATTCATGAGTATTTCGGCTTCGATTACAACCCGGACCTGAAATTCCTGTTCATCTACACCGTGCTGTTTCTCGTCGTGCTGGCCGTGTTGTTCATCAAGCATCGTCTGACTCGCATGCCGATCGGCCGCGCCTGGGAAGCCCTGCGCGAGGACGAGATCGCCTGCCGTTCGATGGGCCTCAATCATGTTCTGGTCAAGCTCTCGGCGTTCACCATCGGTGCTTCGACGGCCGGGCTGGCTGGAGTTTTTTTCGCCAGCTATCAGGGCTTCGTCAACCCGACGTCATTCACCTTCTTCGAGTCTGCACTGATTCTGGCGATTGTGGTGCTGGGCGGTATGGGTTCGACTGTAGGGGTGGTTATCGCTGCGTTCGTGCTGACCGTTGCGCCTGAACTGTTGCGCAGCTTCTCTGAGTACCGCGTGCTGCTGTTCGGCATCCTGATGGTGTTGATGATGATCTGGCGCCCACGCGGGCTGATCCGCATCAGCCGCACTGGCGTAAAACCGCGCAAGGGTGCGCTGGTGACAGAAGGAGGTGAGCGATGAGCAATGAAGTGATTCTTTCCGTCGAGCACCTGATGATGCACTTCGGCGGCATCAAGGCTCTCAGCGATGTCAGCCTCAAAGTCCGCCGCAACTCTATCTTCGCTCTGATCGGCCCCAACGGCGCAGGCAAGACCACCGTGTTCAACTGCCTGACCGGCTTCTACAAGGCCACAGGCGGACGTATCGAGCTGCACACCCGCGACAAGACCACCAACGTGATCAGGTTGCTGGGCGAGCCGTTCAAGGCGACCGACTTTGTTTCGCCGAAAAGCTTCTTCAGCCGGGTGTACTACAAAATGTTCGGCGGTACCCATCTGGTCAACAGGGCAGGGCTGGCGCGCACGTTCCAGAACATTCGCCTGTTCAAGGAAATGTCGGTCGTTGAAAACCTGCTGGTTGCCCAGCACATGTGGGTCAACCGCAGCCTGATCAGCGGGATCCTCAATACCAAAGGCTATCGCAAGGCTGAAGAGGATGCGCTCAATACGGCGTTCTACTGGCTGGAAGTCGTGGACCTGGTGGACTGCGCCAATCGTCTGGCCGGAGAGCTGTCCTACGGGCAGCAACGTCGTCTGGAAATCGCCCGGGCCATGTGCACGCGTCCGCAGGTGATCTGCCTGGATGAACCGGCTGCCGGTCTCAACCCGCAGGAAACCGAGGCGCTCAGCGGCATGATCCGACTGCTGCGCGATGAACACGACATGACCATTGTGCTGATCGAGCACGACATGGGCATGGTGATGGGGATTTCCGACGATATTGTGGTGCTCGACCATGGCAACGTGATTGCCGCGGGCGGGCCGGAACAGATCCGCAACGATCCGAAAGTGATTGCTGCGTACCTGGGCGCTGATGAAGAGGAGCTGGTATGAGCAAGCCGATCCTCGAACTGAAAGAGATCGATGTGTTTTACGGGCCGATTCAGGCTTTGAAGAAGGTCTCGCTGCACATAAACGAGGGCGAAACAGTCAGCCTGATCGGCTCCAACGGTGCAGGCAAGTCGACGCTGTTGATGTCGATCTTCGGCCAGCCGCGCGCCGCCAGCGGGCAGATCATCTATCAGGGCACCGACATCACCCAGAAGTCCTCGCATTACATCGCCTCCAACGGCATTGCGCAGTCGCCGGAAGGGCGGCGGGTGTTTCCCGACATGTCGGTCGAGGAGAACCTGATGATGGGCACCATACCGATTGGCGACAAACATTCGGCTGAAGACATGCAGCGCATGTTCGAACTGTTCCCCAGGCTCAAGGAACGCCGCAACCAGCGCGCCATGACCATGTCCGGAGGCGAGCAGCAAATGCTCGCCATCGCCCGTGCGCTGATGAGTCGTCCCAGGCTGTTGTTGCTCGATGAGCCGAGCCTTGGGCTGGCGCCGATCATCGTCAAACAGATCTTCTCGACCCTGCGGGAACTGGCAGCGACTGGCATGACCATCTTTCTGGTCGAGCAGAACGCCAACCATGCGCTGAAGCTGTCTGATCGCGCCTACGTGATGGTTAATGGCGAGATACGGCTGTCCGGCACAGGCAAGGAATTGCTTGTAAATGAAGAGGTCAGGAACGCTTATCTGGGCGGACACTGAGTTCGTCAAAACCCTGCCGTTTTCGACGCGCGCCCCGAATGTGCAAACATTCGGGGCGTCACTTTTTGCGATTGTGGAAAACAATTTTGACGGGGCTGCCAAGTGCGACATAAAACCGCTGCAAATGGTTGTTTTGTCACCGTTTTGACTTGTTCAGGTTTACTGTGGAGCCGGCTGTTAATAACTTGGGAGTATGTGCCTGAAGCCCTTTATGCATAAGGCTTGCAGGCAATTGATTAAATTTTGATCAAGGGTTTTCGACCGGTTTTCAGGGGTGTTTGTCAACAGTATTGAAGCTGGTCGTTCATACAGCTTTTCCAGTTACACAGCCTGTGGATAAGTCTGTTAACAAGCCTTGGAAATAGTGATCCAGCCGTTACTGCGTCTGGGCTACAGGCCATTACGGTTTTCTGACGCCTCGTGGCGTCCTGGCAGTATCGGGCAAAGTCAAGGTCAAAACTTCTCCATACCTGCTGGAAGCCCCGAACTACGGGACTTTCAGCGTTACCGACTTGCCCCCAGAGATTGTGTGTCTGACTGTGGATAAGGTGGGCAAAACTGCCTGCAAGGCCCGTGGCGTGTGGCTCGGCTTGAGTTGGTTGTTTTTTGTACAAATACACTGGGTTGTTGCATCGACGTGCCGCTGACGGGCATTCTGCTGCCCTTGTCAGAACTTATTAACAGGTGCGCTGTTTTTCGCGCCAGGTCAGGAGAACGAAATGACTTCCACTGTATTCATCACGGGCGCTACTTCCGGTTTCGGTGAGGCCTGTGCCCGCCGTTTTGCCGAAGCAGGCTGGTCGCTGGTATTGACTGGCCGTCGCGAGGACCGTCTTGCCGCGTTGAGCGCCGAGCTGTCGAAGCAGACCAAGGTGCATACGCTGGTACTGGATGTGCGTGACCGCAAGGCAATGGAGAGTGCTATCGCAGATTTGCCTGAAGAGTTCGGCAGCATTCGCGGGCTGATCAACAACGCCGGTCTGGCGCTGGGGATCGACCCTGCGCCCAAGTGCGATCTGGATGACTGGGACACCATGATCGACACCAACGTCAAAGGTCTGGTCTACACCACACGCCTTTTGCTTCCACGTCTGATTGCGCATGGTCGCGGGGCAAGTATCGTCAACCTGGGCTCGGTAGCCGGCAACTATCCTTATCCGGGTGGTAACGTCTACGGTGGCACCAAGGCGTTTGTCGGGCAGTTCTCGCTGAACCTGCGCAACGATCTGATCGGCACTGGCGTACGCGTCACTAACCTGGAGCCGGGGCTGTGCGAGAGCGAGTTCTCGCTGGTGCGTTTCGGCGGCGACCAGGCCAAGTACGACGCCACTTACGCGGGCGCCGAGCCAATTCAGCCGCAGGACATCGCCGACACTATCTTCTGGATCATGAACACGCCAGCGCACGTCAATATCAACAGCCTGGAACTGATGCCTGTCAGCCAGACCTGGGCCGGTTTTGCGATTGATCGTAACCGCGGTTGATTGTTTGCTGATCGGGCCGCACAGGTGGTGCGGTTCGATCGATCAGTCTTCTACAGGCGTGGGTGGCGGGAAAGCGTTCACGAAGCGGTTCTCGACAAAGTCGGCCAGCCCGATGTAACAGGTTGCCAAGTGGTAAGGCGTGGTCGACGGCATGTCACTGCGGCTGACCGCGCCATCGGGCTCTACGCACTCGTTCCAGCCTTTGGCATGCAGGAAGCGCTGCGCAAAGGCTGACATTTGCGCAGCCAGGTTCGCCTCGCACTCTGGCCGCATGGCCATGGCTCGCAGGTATTCCGCCTGAGCCCAGATACGCTGGGTGGCGTCGCTTACCGTGCCATCAAGTGTCAGCATTGCAGTCACCGCGCCGCTCTGTGGCTCGACACCCTGTGCCTGAGCGTAGGCAAACGCGCGGGTCATGGATTCGTGCAGCTCACGTCCATGCAGCTCTGGCGACGATTGCAGCAGGAAGAACCATTCGAACTGATGACCTGGCTCGTACCAGTTATCCACAGCGCCCAAGGGTTTCTCCAGCATCACGCCGGTGGCGGTGTCGACAAAGCGACGCTGCATGTGGATAACCAGAGCGTCCAGCGCTGACTGGGTTGCAGGGTCGGCGCGCACCGACAGCGTTGCCAGAAAGGCCTCTGCCAGATGCATCAAGGGGTTCTGGAGCGGGCCGCTGCCCAGCGTCGACCAGTCCTCATCGAGTTGCGCTTCGTACAGCCCGTCATCGTCGGCAAAGCGCTCCGCTACAACGCTGAGCGCCGCATTGAGCACTGACTCTGCCAGCGGGTCCTGCACCTTCGCCCAGTAATGTGCGCAGGCGAAAATAATGAAGGCGTGAGTGTAGAGGTCCTTGCGGCGATCCAGAGGTTTGCCCTGTGGATCGATGCTATAGAACCAGCCGCCATGCTCGGCATCGTGGAAGTGCTGTTGCAGGGAGCGAAACAGCTCACCGGCCCGCGCCCGAGCGTTCGGCACTTCGACGTTATCGATAAGGCTGGAAAACAGAAACAGCTGACGTGCGCAGGCCATGGCTCGATAGCGTTGCGGCGGTAGAGGCTGATCGTTGGCGTCTAGCGCTTCGTAAGGCAATGCCAATTGTGCGTTCCAGCCAGGGCCCTGCCAGAGCGGAACGACGACCTGCAGAAAATGCTGCTGCAGGGCAGCGAACACCGAAGTCAATTCAGGCGTGGAGGCGGAGCGGGTCACATGAGGCATCGGCTGGCATCGCGGCAGTGTCGAAGTGCGCAGCATGTTATCAGGATTGCTGCATGCGGGGTCGGGGCGATCGTTCCTCACGCTCGGCGCGTGAGGAACCTCTGCCATTCAGCCAATCAACGTCAGCCGCTCATTGATCGCCGCTTCGATCCCTTGGGCGTCCAGCCCGCACTCAGCCAGCATCTGCGCAGGCTTGGCATGCTCGACGTAGGTGTCCGGCAGGCCCAGGTGGAGTACCGACTTGAGGATATTGGCGCGTGCCAGAAACTCACTGACCGCAGCACCGGCACCGCCCATCACTGCGTTCTCTTCCAGTGTGACCAGTAACTCGTGGTTGGCAGCAGCTTCGCTCACCAAGGCTTCGTCCAGTGGCTTGACGAAGCGCATATCGATCACCGTCGCGTCGAGCTTCTCGGCCACCACCAGCGCATCGGCCAGTTGCACGCCAAACACCAGAATCGCAACGCCCTGGCCCTGACGACGCACAACGCCCTTGCCGATTTCGACCGGGTCAAGGCCTGTCTCGATCAACGCGTTCGGACCGGTGCCGCGTGGGTAACGCACTGCCGCGGGGCCTGTGTGCAGGTAACCGGTGTTGAGCAGCTTGCGCAGTTCGTTTTCGTCACTCGGCGTCATGACCACCATGCCGGGGATGCAGCGCAGGTAGGACAGGTCGAAGCTGCCTGCGTGGGTCGGGCCGTCTTCGCCCACAAGCCCGGCGCGGTCGATGGCAAACAGTACGTCGAGGTTCTGCACCGCGACGTCATGCACCAGTTGATCGTAGCCGCGTTGCAGGAAGGTCGAGTAGATAGCCACGACCGGCTTGCTGCCTTCGCAGGCCATACCGGCAGCCAGTGTTACAGCGTGTTGTTCGGCGATGGCAACATCGAAGTAGCGTTCTGGAAAGCGTTCGCTGAATGCCACCAGGTCCGAGCCTTCCTTCATGGCTGGCGTGATGCCCACCAGCCGTGAGTCAGCCTCGGCCATGTCACAGATCCACTGGCCAAACACTGCGGAATACTTCGGCGCGCTGATTTTTTTCGGGGCGACAGGCGCATTCAGCGGCTCAAGCTTGGTAATGGCGTGATAACCGATCGGGTCGACTTCGGCTGGCGCAAAACCTTTGCCCTTCTTGGTGACCACGTGCAGAAACTGCGGGCCTTTCAGATCACGCATGTTGCGCAGAGTGGCGATCAGAGTCGGCAGGTCGTGGCCATCGATAGGGCCGATGTAGTTCCAGCCCAGCTCTTCGAAAAGCGTGCCCGGGACCAGCATGCCTTTGGCATATTCTTCGGTGCGACGTGCGATTTCCCAAGCGCCGGGCAGGCGCGAAAGCACCTTTTTGCTGCCTTCGCGCATGCTGCTGTACGTGCGGCTGGAAAGAATCTTGGCCAGGTAATTCGACAGACCGCCGACATTGCGCGAGATCGACATGTCGTTGTCGTTGAGAATTACCAGCATGTTGGCTGCCACTTCCGGCGCGTGGTTCAACGCTTCGAAGGCCATGCCGGCAGTCAGCGCACCGTCGCCGATCACGGCAATGGATTTACGCTCGCTGCCTTGCAGGCGCGAGGCAATCGCCATGCCTAGTGCGGCGCTGATCGAGGTGCTGGAATGCCCGACGCCGAAGGTGTCGTACTCGCTCTCGCTACGACGCGGAAAGGCCGCCACCCCATCCTTCTGGCGCAGGGTGGACATGCGCGCGCGACGGCCGGTGAGGATCTTGTGCGGATAGGCTTGATGACCCACGTCCCACACAAGGCGATCGTCCGGGGTGTCGAAAACGTAATGCAGCGCGATGGTCAGCTCGATGACCCCAAGACCGGCACCAAAATGCCCTCCGGTCTGGCCAACGGAATACAGCAATTCCAGGCGCAGCTCATCGGCCAGGGTTTCCAGCTCGGCTTCGCCCAGACGGCGCAGGCCGTGCGGGGTATCGGCTCGGTCGAGCAGCGGCGTGACCGGGCGCTCGCGGGGGATCTCTTTGAACGTCGTGGGCATCAGGCGAATCGTTATAAGTAAAAGAGGCGGCAGTTTACCTTATGCATCGCAAGCTGCCCATGAAGTGAGTCGGCGGATAGTCCGCCGACTGACACGCTTAATGACTGAGACCTGACGAACCGTGGTTGATTCAGCAGATTTCCGGCTTCGGTGACGGTGATCAGTGGCGACGTTCGACGATATAGCGTGCCAGCTCGCGCAACGGTTCTGCGGCGGCATCGAACGTGCTCAGCGCTGTTAGCGCCTGATCACGCAGTTCCAGTGCATAGCGCTTGGCCGCTTCCAGGCCCAGCAACGCAGGGTAGGTCGGCTTGTCGCGGGCGATATCGGCACCCTGACGCTTGCCGAGGGTCGCAGTATCGCTTTCGACATCGAGAATGTCGTCCTGAACCTGAAAGGCCAGACCGACCGCGCGCGCATAAATCTGCAAGGCGTCAAGACGGGGCTGATCGGCTTGACCACTGGCCAGTGCGCCAAGGCGGACGCTGGCTTCGATCAATGCACCGGTCTTGTGCCGATGCATGTATTCCAGCGCCGCCTGATCAAGCTTCAGCCCCACAGAGCCCAGATCGATCGCCTGCCCGCCCACCATACCTGCCGGGCCGGCAGCGGCTGCGAGGGTATTGACCATCTGCAGACGCGTTTCAGCATCGCGTGAGGTCAGGTGCGGCGCGAGCAGTGCAGTGAACGCCAGGCTTTGCAGGCCGTCACCTGCGAGGATCGCGCAGGCTTCATCGAAAGCCTTGTGCGTGGTGGGCTGGCCGCGACGCAGGTCGTCATCGTCCATCGCCGGTAAATCGTCGTGCACCAGCGAGTAAGCGTGAATCAGTTCAACCGCACAGGCGGCACCGTTGGCATCCTCGGCTACGCCGCCCAGCGCTTCGCAGGCCGCGTAGGCCAGCAGCGGGCGCACGCGCTTGCCGCCGTTCATCACGCTGTAGCGCATGGCTTCGTAAAGCCGGTTCAGCTCAGGGCTTGGTGCCTGAAACAGTTTTTCGAGTGCTGCGTTGACGCGAGTCTGGCTTTGCGCTTGATAGCTCGCGATCATTCGGGAAGTTCCGCATCGTCGAACGGCTCTTCGCTCAGTTCGCCATCGCGCTCCAGCAGTACCTGGACCTTCTGTTCGGCTTGGGTAAGGGCGCTTTGGCAGTCGCGGGTCAGGCGTACACCTTGCTCGAAGGCGGTCAGGGAGTCTTCCAGAGACAACTCGCCATTCTCCAGCCGCTCTACCAGCGCTTGCAGGTCAGCGAGTGACTGTTCGAAATCCAGTGCAGCTTTCTTGCGGGCCATGGGGGCATTTCCGGTAGAGGTTAAACCGCGCGACACTAGCAGAGCGAGGGCTTCTGGGCAAATAACGGCGACGGAGCAATGCAAGGGCAGCAACTATCAGGATTAACCCGCAGCGAACCCGTTCTGCAGGTCTGCAATCAGGTCTTCCGGGCTTTCCAGGCCAACCTGCAGCCGCAGCATCGGGCCGGTGCCGCGGTCAGGACCATATTGCTCGACTTCAGTGATCAGGCTTTCAAAACCGCCCCAGGAGTAACCAATCCCGAACAGTTTCAACGCGCCGGTAAATCGGTCCAGCACCTGCCGGTCAACGGCATGGAATTCGAAACTGAGCAAGCCGTTGCAGCCATGGAAATCGCGCTTCCAGATGGTATGGCCCGGATCGTCCGGCAATGCGGGATACAGCACGCGGGCAACCTGAGGCTGGTCCTGCAGCCATTGTGCAATTTGCATCGCGTGGCGTTCATGCATGGCCATGCGTGCCGCCAGACTGCGGGCACCGCGCAGCACCAGATACGCATCGTCGGGGCTGACGGTATTGCCCACGGCGGTGTTCATGGTCTTGAGGGTTTTCCAGTGCGCTTCGGTGGTGCTGACGCTGCCCATCATGACGTCGGAATGCCCGGCCACGTACTTGGTCAGGGCCATCAGGGAAATGTCCGCGCCCAGTTCCAGCGGCTTGAACAGAATTCCCGAGCCCCACGAGTTATCCACAGCCAGCAGTAGATCCCTGGCCTTGCACACCTGTGACAGTGCAGGCAGGTCGCACATGTCGAACGTCAGCGAGCCGGGCACTTCAGCGTAGATCATCCGTGTGTTGGTCTTGATCAGCGATTCCACATTACTACCGTCGGCCGCGTAGAAATCGAACTGGATGTCGAAGGCGGTCAGCATCGTTTTCGCCAGGCGCCGAACGGGGCCATACACCGATTCAGTAATCAGCACATGGTCGCCTGGGCGCAGAAACGATTGAAACATCTGCGCCACTGCCGCCAGCCCGGTCGGGTACAGGCAAGTACCGTGTGCACCCTCAAGCCCGGAAATCAGATCCTGCAAGGCAAACGCCGTCGGGTTGCCGTTGGCACCGTAAGTCAGCGAGCGCTCAGGCCCCGTGGTGCGAATTTCCGCCTCGCGCAAACTCTCCAGACTGTCGAACAGCACCGTACTCAGACGCACGACCGGCGGGTTGACCGCCAGCCCTGGCCCGCTGCTGGCGCTACGGCCGCGTTGCGACAGGGCGGTGTGGGCGCGAGGGTCCTTATCGTGCGGCATTGGAGGCTCCAGTCAGGGAAAGGGCAAGCAGGCAGACTGCCGCTCAGGCATGCACAAGCGTAATGCATCGTGCGTCTGGCAGGTATCACTGATCGCTCAGCACAGCGCTCGCATAGAACTCATGCAGCTTCGCCTGCAATAGCTGCCTGTCCGGCAAGCGGGTCTGGTACTCGGCAATCAGCGCGGGTGAAAGCGAGCGATTCAGGGCGTACTCGACCACTTCATCGTTTTTGCTGGCGCAGAGTAAAACGCCGATGGCCGGGTTTTCATGGGGTTTGCGTACATTCCGGTCCAGCGCTTCAAGATAAAAGTCCAGCTTGCCCAGGTATTCGGGTTCAAAGCGGCCGACCTTGAGTTCGATGGCAACAAGGCAGTTGAGGCCGCGATGGAAAAACAGCAGATCCAGCGCAAAATCCTGGCCGCCGACCTGCAACGCGTACTCGGAGCCGACAAAACAGAAGTCGCGGCCCAGCTCGATCAGAAAATCCCTCAGGCGTTGCAGCAAACCGCGGTGCAGGTCAGCTTCGGCGTGTCCCGATGGCAGCTCGAGAAACTCCACCATGTAGGCATCACGGAACACATCCAGTGCTGCCGGTCGGGTTTCCTTGAGCATCGCCGAGGCCTTGGCTGGCTGGGTGATACTGCGCTCGAACAAGGCTGTCTTGAACTGGCGCTCCAGCTCGCGTTTTGACCATCCCTCCTGAGTTGCCATCTTCAGGTAAAATTCGCGCTCTTCAGGGCGCTTGCTCTGGCTGAATATGATCAGGTTATGGGACCAGGATAATTGTCGCGCCAGTGGTGCGACTTTCTCTTCTGCGCGGTAAATCTCATAGAACTGACGCATGCGAAACAGGTTACTGCGCGTAAACCCGCGCAGTCCTGGCTGGGTTACAGCCAGATGCTCGGCAAGCTGGCTGACCACCGCGTCACCCCATTCGGCGTTTTCAATCTTGCGGCTGATGTAAGCGCCTACCTGCCAGTAAAGCTCGATCAGGCGAGTGTTGACCGCCTGTGCAGCTTGCTGTCGAGCGCCCTGAATCATTGCGAGCACTTCATCAAAGCGATCATTTACAGGCGTATGCGGTGCATTGGGAGTACTCATGCTGCAAGTACTCCACTGCGTGGGAAACCGGTGTCGAGTTGCAAGTGAAAATCTGGATGGGCAGTTGTCCGGCTCATAGGGCGCGTCCTTGGGCAGTGGCTAAGGACGCTACTTTACGTTCAGATCACGACTGTCCGACCCAGAATCTCTTTTGAGTGTGTAGCAACAGGTTTCTGTTTGCGCAGGCCTTGACTTGCGTCTTATTTATCCAGGTCGGATGCCTGATGCCGCTCCGGCACCTGATCCGCCTCTTCGCCCCAGGTGCGGTTGACCTTCTGGCCTTTGATGACAGCAGGGCGCGTGGCGATTTCTTCCGTCCAGCGAATCAGGTTCGGGTATTCGTGCACCGACAGGAACTCGGCGGCCGAATAAACCTTGTTCCTTACCAGCGCGCCATACCATGGCCAGACCGCGATATCGGCAATCGTGTAGGTATCGCCAGCCAGGTAGCGGTGCTCGCCCAGTCGGCGGTTCAGCACATCGAGTTGGCGCTTGGCCTCCATCGCGAAGCGATTGATGGGGTATTCGAGTTTCTCCGGCGCGTAGGCGTAGAAGTGCCCGAACCCGCCACCCAGGTAGGGCGCCGCGCCCATCTGCCAGAACAGCCAGTTCAGCGTTTCGGTACGGCCTGCCGGGTCGGCGGGCAGGAAACTGGAAAACTTCTCAGCCAGGTACAGCAGAATCGAACCGGACTCGAATACCCGAACAGGTGTTTCATGGCTTCGGTCCAGCAATGCAGGGATCTTGGAGTTGGGATTGATCTCGACAAAGCCGCTGGAGAACTGATCGCCCTCGGAAATGCGGATCAGCCAGGCGTCGTATTCCGCCCCGCTGTGCCCCAGTGCCAGCAGCTCTTCGAGCATGATCGTGACCTTCACCCCGTTGGGCGTGGCCAGTGAGTAAAGCTGCAGCGGATGCTTGCCGACGGGCAGTACCTTGTCATGCGTGGGACCGGCTACGGGCCGGTTGATGCTGGCGAACGTACCGCCTGCTTTTGTTTCCTGCTGCCATACCTTCGGCGGGGTGTAAGGGGTTTGGGTCATGAGTAGCCTCGCTTGTTCAAGGGTGATCGCTGGACCAGTCGTATTGCGAATGACCATTGACGTTATAGATCAACGTGCGCGGATGGAAGTGCCTTGCGATTCTGATCGAGCGTGGCGAGGCCTCGAAAGGGCTATTTAGCTGCCGCCGGTAGTTTGTGGAATATTCCTACAGTAACTAAGGCGTCGTCCTATAGCTGTAACTCTATGAAAGAAGAGAACATGTGCCCGCAGCAGGAGGCCATAAGGTTATCCATTTATGATCTTGATTGTCAAAATCGTTCTCTGATCTACCTGTCAATAGCTGGATACCGTATGTCGTCATCTCGCAGCACAAGCTTTATAAAATGGCGTGACCTGATCATCAATCTCGTGTCCAAGGAAATTAAAATCCGTTACATGGGTGCGACGCTGGGCTTCGTTTGGTCATTGGGAAATCCGCTGGTTGTTACACTCACGTATTACACGGTTTTTACCTATATCCTGCCCAGCAGTCAGGACCGTTTTGCACTTCATCTGGTAACGGGTGTTGTCCACTGGATGCTTTTGGCGCAAATAGTTTCACAGAGCGGGGAATGGCTCATCAATAACGGCAATCTCATTCGAAAGTTACGGTTCCCGCGTATATTGCTACCCCTCTCCGGAGCATTGTCGATTGCTGTGTTCTGGGCGGGCTGCATGATCGTGTATGCATCGTTATTTCCCATGCTGGGTGGCGTGTTTTCACGCGCTCTGTTTTTTTATCCCATTGTACTGATTGCGTTCATGGCGCTGATTATGGGGTTCGGTCTGGCGCTTAGCGTCATTCAGGTAACTGTGAGGGATGCAAAACACTTCATCGATGTGTTTCTGCCCTTGCTGTTCTGGTTGACGCCAATTGTGTGGGTCACCTCCGCGCTGCCCGAGGGTGTCGCCAGCATAGCGGCCTACAACCCGGTAGCTCTTTATTTCGATAGTTTCAGCAGCATTTTGCATGCTGGTGTGGTTCCAGACACCCGTGATCTGCTGCTTTGCGTGTTGATGGGGGCCGCCTCGTTGCTCATCGGCCTGCTGATATTCAGAAAGGTCGACGACGTGGTGGAGTATTTATGAGCCGCGTCGTCATCAAGGCGGAAAACCTTACCAAGCAGTTCACTCTTCGCCACAACAGGGGCGGTTTGAAAAGCAAGTTTCTAGGTCTGTTCGATGCTCGATACCGTGAGCATGCCGAAACGTTCATGGCAGTCAGCGACGTGTCGTTCACCTTGCATAAAGGGGAGTCGCTTGCACTTGTGGGACATAACGGTTCAGGTAAAAGCACGCTCTTACAGCTGGTTTCACGCATCCTTGTTCCCACCAGCGGACGTTTGACTACGGTGGGTCGTGTAGCCCCTTTAATAGAAATCGGTGTGGGCTTTCACCCTGATCTGACAGGGGAGGAGAATATCTATCTTAACGCCAGCCTGTTCGGGTTAAGTAACAGGGAAGTGCGTTCGCGTTTCAACGAGATCGTGGATTTTTCCGGGCTGGGAAACTTCATTGATACTCCGGTCAAGAACTATTCATCGGGTATGTATATGAGGCTGGGTTTTTCGGTGGCGGTTCATGTTGAGCCACAGGTTTTGCTGGCTGACGAAGTGCTCGCTGTGGGGGACGAAGAGTTCAAGCGCAAATGCCACGAGCGAATTCGCACTTTGCAGGATGACGGCATGGCCCTGATTCTTGTTACCCACGCGGTAGAAGAGGGTAAAGAGTTTTGTCAGCGCTATTTGACGCTTGAGCGTGGCCGGATGATTGAACACGGTTGTTATTGATTCATTGCAGTCAATGCCGCTTCGTCAACTTCAAAATCACCCATTCAAAAGGGATTTTCATGCTGCAAATTATCGTTCCAATGGCGGGTGCCGGGAGTCGCTTTGCGGTCGCGGGCTACACCGATCCCAAGCCGTTGATCCCTGTACATGGCGTACCGATGATCAAGGTCGTGATTGACAACCTGACGCCGGATTGTCCGCACCGATTCATCTTCATCTGTCAGGCGGATCAGGTCGCAACCTATTCGCTGAAGGAAAAGCTGAATGCGTGGGCACCTGGATGCGACATCGTCGAGCTTGGTGGGCTGACGGGGGGCGCCGCGTGCTCCGTTTATGCCGCCAGGCACCTGCTCGACTATAGCCAGCAAGTGATGATTGCCAACAGCGACCAGTATGTCGATGTGGACATAAACGCTTATCTGCAGGCAATGAACGAGAGTGACGCAGCGGGCTTGATCATGACGATGAAAGCCAGCGATCCGAAGTGGTCGTTTGTGGGCTTCAGCGCAGAAGGCCTCATCACCCGCGTAGTGGAAAAAGAGGTCATCTCTGACGAAGCCACTGTCGGCATCTACAACTTTCGCAATGCAGGTCAGTTGATATCGGCCATCGAGACAATGGTCATGAAAGATCTTCGCGTCAATGGCGAGTTCTATGTTGCCCCGGCGTACAACGAGATCATCGGACGCGGCGCCAAAGTGATTCATTACAGTATTGGCGCAGAGGGTCATGGCATGTACGGCCTGGGTATACCGGCAGACCTGAACCAATTCCTGTCGTTGCCGCTAAGCAGGCAGGCAGCCTCGGGAAGGCAGGCCTGACATGCAGATCATCAGCCATCGTGGCTATTGGCTGCAAAAGCCGCAGCGCAATTTGCCCGAAGCATTTCACCGATCATTCGACCTTGGTTTCGGCACAGAAACCGATGTCCGTGATGTAGCGGGTCAATTGGTTATTTCTCACGACATGCCCGTTGGTGGCGAGCTGACGCTTGAGGAGCTGCTCGCCATCATGGCAGGTCGTAACTTGCCACTGGCCATCAACATCAAAGCTGATGGAATGGCGCAGGCGCTCGCCAAAACCTTCGCTCGATATGGTCATACCAACTGGTTTGCCTTCGATATGGCGGTACCGGACATGCGCAGTTACTTTCACGCGAACGTTATTACTTACACCCGGCTCAGCGAAGTTGAACCGTCCCCAGCCTGGATCGAAAAGGCAGCAGGTGTCTGGCTTGACGGTTTTGAGGGGGAATGGTTTTCCAGTCAGGTTATTGGCGATCTTCTATCTCAGGGCAAGCAGGTGTGTGTGGTATCTCCCGAGTTGCACGGGCGTGACCATCGCAGCCTGTGGCAGCAATTGCTTGAGCTCGAAGCGCACGACGGTTTAACGATTTGCACTGATATTCCCGCAGACGCAGCCACTTTCTTCAAGTGAGGCAATCATGATCAAGGCAGTGATATTCGATATGGATGGCGTCCTCATTGAAGCCAAGGAATGGCATTACGATGCACTGAACAAAGCCCTCAGCCTGTTCGGTTACAACATTAGTCGCCATGAACACCTCACCGCCTACGACGGTCTGCCCACCTCGCGCAAACTCGACATGCTGAGCGTAGAGCGCGACCTGCCGGTTGCGTTGCACGCATTCATCAACGAAATGAAGCAGCAGTACACCATGGAAATCGTGTACGCCCAGTGCAAACCGACGTTTGTGCATCAGTACGCGTTGTCATCGTTGAAAACAATGGGCTACAAGCTGGCGGTTGCATCCAACTCCATTCGCAACACCGTGGAGGTCATGATGAACAGGGCAGACCTGGAGCGATACCTCGATTTGCAGCTCTCCAACGAGGATGTCAAACATGCCAAGCCAGCTCCCGATATCTATACCAAAGCCATCAGGCAACTGGGCCTGATGCCCGAAGAGTGTCTGATCGTCGAAGACAACGAAAATGGTATCAAAGCCGCCAGAGATTCCGGTGCCCATGTTCTGGTCGTGGCTGAAACCTGCGATGTAAACCTCAATAACATCCTCGGCAAGGTCGATGAGATCAACGTCGACAAGGTGGCTAGCCTGTGAGCGCATTGAACATCATTCTTCTGTCGGGAAAGAAGGGAGAGACGTCGCTCGACGACGGCGAGTACCCCGAATATCTGTGCGAATGCAATGGCAAGCCACTGATCCATACGCTGATCGACAACTGTGCTGCGCTTGAGCCGCGCAGGATCATCTGCACATTCTCGAATGACGATGTCACTCGGCTGCACCTTCGCAACATGGTCCAGCAAATGCACCCTGCGGCCAGTGTTCTGCCCATTAACAAAGTCACCCGGGGTGCCGCCTGCACGGCACTTCTGGTGAGCGGGCAAATCGACAACGATGATGAGTTGTTGATTCTCAGTGTCAGTGATTTTCTGGATATAGAGCTGCGTGACGCCGTACGTGCGTTTCGGGACAACGATGAAGATGCCGGCGTGGTTATCTTCAATTCACTGCACCCTCGCTATTCATTCGTACGTCTGGATAGCCACTGCCGGGTCATTGAAGCTGCCGAAAAAAATCCGATCAGTCCCCACGCCATTGCAGGTGTGTACTGGTTCAAATCCGGCTCGCTGTTCGTGGCGGCGGCGAAAGAGATGATTCGCAAGGATGCCAGGGTCAATGACAACTTCTACATAGCACCCGCCCTCAATGAGCTGGTGCTGTTACAGAAAAGGATCGGTGCCTACCGAATCGAACCCAGTCAGTACCGGCCACTGAAAACCAATAGTCAGCTTCACGCTTTCGAAGCAGGAGAAATGCGATGAAAACGGCAAGACTGCAAGACATGGTCAAAGGCTGGTTTGTGGGCGGCTTCGAGCCTGCTGCTTTCAATACCGAGTCCTGTGAGGTCGGGGTCAAGATTTACCAGGCAGGCGAAAAGGAAGCTGCCCATTATCATAAGGTTGCCACAGAGATAACCGTGCTCATTTCCGGGTCCGTCAACATGCGCGATCAGGTCTGGCATGCAGGCGACATCATCGTTCTGGAGCCGGGCGACATCACTGCGTTCGAAGCGCTCACTGATGCAACCACCGTTGTCGTTAAGGTGCCCGGCGCGCTTGCCGACAAGTACGTCGTCTGAACCATGAAAACGACCCATCTCCAGCACCATCCAAGCCTTGGTTACCTGGCGGCGGACAGCCTGCGTAAGCTCCCGGTTGGCCTGCTGCTGCCCCATGAATGTTCGGGTTTTGTTTCGTTCCGCGCCCATCCGTTTCGCAAGCCGGAGCGGGTAATCAAAAACCTGCATGCCGCACTGCGTCCGTTATCCATGTACGACTCGGGTAGTTACTGCTTTTATGGGGTCCAAAGTGATTCACCGCTGGCGCCACTGCTGCTGTGGGACGGTGTCCATTTTCTGAATGTTGGCGAGAAGATTACAGTTATCGAAGACACTGAGTTTGAGTGCTATCTGGACCGTGAATATTTTGCCGGATCACTCAAGGTAATCGAACGCTCGGCCACCTCTGTCACCTACAAAAAGGTAGCAAGGCTGGCGGCGGAGTCCGATGACGATCTTGATGGCTGGAGCTTTTGCCTTCCTGTAGGGCCAGGAGACGCCACGGTCCTGAATGCGGTAGTGAAGCGCATTCTGGAAATTGACGTCCCGCGCAAGGAGATACTTCTGTGTGGCACACCGGGAAGCAACTTCGCCTATTTCGACAAGGTCCGCATCGTGGGGCAGGACATTACCGCTCCGCCAGTGCAGATCTGCAAGAAGAAAAATCGTCTCGCTCTGGAGGCCGGATTCAGCAATCTCGTGATCCTGCATGACCGCGTATTTCTACCCAGGAATTTTGGAGAAATCGTACGTCGCTTTGGTCCGCGCTATCCGTTGATGACACTGCAAAGCATGTTTTTCGACAATCGGCTTAGTATGCACCCTCGCCGCTATTCGGATTACGGCATGGCTTTGGGCACGATAGCCAACGGTCTTCAGGGGGTGAGCCGAAACTGCAGCGATGCAGCGAGTATCGCCCCGTCGATTTTTCCAGAGATCGAGCGGACCGGTTTCAGTTATGCCAGTGCCATGCGTTACAACAGCGACTCCTGCTACGCGACCGGCAGTCTCTACATCTGCCGGAAGGAAGTGTGGAATGCCTTCCCGTTGGACGAGTCTTTGTATTGGGTTGAATTTGAAGACATTGAACACGGTATGCGCCTGTCAAAAGCTGGCGTACCTTGCAGGGTCAATCCATTCGGCATTACGCAATCAATCACCTCCCGTGCGCTATTGGGATCAGAGACTTTGGTGCAATCAGCAAGTGGCAAACTCGGACGCATAGGCCCGCGTTACTTCTCGGTTCTGAACAAGAAGCCTCTGATCAACATCTCCAGCAAAACGGCTCTCGCCAGGCTGCACCAGTTCGCAAGTAAGTACCTCGTCAGCCGGGCAGCAGTGAGTATACCGACCGGGGTTTGTCATATAAGTGTTCGAGCCTGGATCGAGCTGATCAATCATGTCGTTCAGCAGTCCACGTTCAAAAACGATATTGGAACGGTCAGAGAATTTATCAGCGACTTTGAGAGGCTGGTGTTGTTTGACCAGCTCCCAAGTACGCGGCAAGAGTTTCTGGTCAATCGCTTCCTTGCAGACCCTGTGCTGGCCAAACAGACGCTGATCACCCAGAGCTGTGAAGTGCGCAATATGTTGCGTCAACGCAGTACGCAGACATGGTTTGTTCGTCAGCAGGATGATTACTTTCATCACCTCCTCCTGTCGCTCCCGGGTATTTTGATTTCGGCGGTTCGTGCTTGCAGAAACAACGGGAAAATCTTCTATTTTGAAAGCGTGTGGGCTGCGGTGAAGGCTATCTATAACTCCACTCCCTTCAAGTCCTATGCCAGAGGTTCAAAATGAAGATATTCGTCGTGTCTCATTTGAGCCCCAGGCCGGCCAGTCATGAGCTGATCTGTCAGCTGTCCCACATCCAGCACGCGTATAGAAAGACTATCCCGGTGCTTGTCATCGATGACCGCTACAACCTGACCGAACTGCCCATCAGCGATCTACCGACGGACCACGTCCAGTTCAGTCTGGAAGACTTCCTTCACGAAAATGGCCTGAGCGGCATCGTGGCGAACAGCGTTGCGCGTCATATGGATAAAGTCGAGAGCGCATGGGTACTGATTGATTTTGGTCAGCATGACTCGGCTACCTGCATGGACTTCATCCAGAAAATGGCTCGCTACAACTATTTGAGCCCAAGGCTTCGAAACCGAAACATCGTGATCATGGTGCCTGCCATGCACCTGGGTATCTATTCGCGAACCCTCAATGCCTCGTTCAATAACCTGCCTTCAATCACAACAGCTGCAGCTCGTTCGGCTCAAATCGGGAGGTTATTCATGGTCACCCGTCTTGAGACGGTGCTGATCAGCCTGCCAATGCTGGCTGGAGTCCTGCGTCGCATGCATCGTCTTTTTTTGCGCGTCTTTCGGCGTGCTGCGAGATTTATCTGAATGATCTGTTCTCGTCGTCATTCCTCATTAAAGGTTAAGAACATGCCTCATCTTGTGGCCGTTGATTCCAGAAAAATCAGCGTGGTTATCCAGGGACCTCTTTATCGCAACCTGAGCCCCCAGCGGAATATCTTCGCCTGTATCGCATCGGTCAGGACACACCTGCCACATGCCGAAGTTATCGTCTCTACCTGGTGTCATGAAGATACTTCTGCGGTTGAAGCGGATCAGCTCATCATGTCGGATGATCCGGGTGCCTTCGTCGACGATGCCGGTAATCAGATCAACATCAATCGCATGCTGCGATCGACGTTGTGCGGTATTCAGGCCGCCTCAAGACCGTATGTCATGAAGATGCGCGCCGACCACAACCTGACCAGCCCTGCACTGGCCGTCATAGGCCAGTCAGATGATGCCGAGCCTGGCGAAACAAAGCTGTTCGAGACGCCCATTACCACCACGACGCTCTACATTCGTGACCCTGAACGGTTACCGATGTTGTTCCACATATCGGACCTTGTTCAGTTCGGCACACGCGATGCGATGCTCGCCATGTGGGAGCAACCACTGTTTGAAAGGAGTGCGCTTTTCAATGACAAGCCGTCTCGCAACCCGTTTGGCAACTTCATTGGCTACACGTCTGCGCGCCTGGTGACCGAGCAGGCGCTGATGCTGGGTGTCATGCGCAGGAAGGGCATTGACGCCCGGCTTGGACGTCCCTGCGAGGTAGGGCTGAGCAATCTGAAGTTATGGGACAACGTCTTGAGGCGCAACTTCAGAGTCCTGAATCACTCCGAGGCTGGCGTAGACTTCCCGGAACGCTTTCTAACCAGCCGCCGCGTATTGAGCACACTCTACAAAGCTTCTGCGATAGAGCAATTGCGGGGTATTGATCCGAAGCGCTACAGGCTGAGAATCGCGCGCATCTGGCTCAATCAGTACCTGCTGACCTGCCTGCGCCCCGGCTGGTGGGTGTCCTTTGCGACCATCGTATTGTTCAGCAGTTCGCCGACCTTTGCCAAGCGCGTTCGCTCGTACTGGCGCACGCTCAGGAAGGTAGCGCATGCAGAGTCCTATCGGGTCTAGCCATCCCGACCCTGAGCACTTGCTCGACTTTAGCGAAGTGCGATTGCGCCGATAATAGTTGATGTTATTTCAAGTCGGTTACTTTATTCTCGCCGCGCTCTTCTGTGTGGCCAATGGCCACTTTTCGCTGCGGCAGGTTCTCGACAAGCATGGCAGCGCCCCCAACATAAGGAATGAATCTTGAACTCTGTGATGTTTCGCAAGACCCTTCTCGCCATGGCTGTGGCTGCAACTGCCGTTCCGGCTTTTGCTGAAACAGTCCAACTGACCAACGCTGGCTACAAAAGCGAGCGTCAGACCCATACCGGCAATCTTGAAATCAACGGTGCCTATTCGGGGAGTGCGGTTAAAGATGCGATTCAGCTAAGTGGTTCGACCGTTGAAAAGAACCTTATCCTCAACGGGAACATCAGTGGCTCCGGCACCTTTGCCAGTGGTGAAGGAGCCAAAGGCATCAGCCTGGAGGGCGGTAAGATCAACGGCAACGTCATCAACCATGGTCTGGTTGAAGTTTCCGGTCAAGGCGCGACGGCCCTGGACGTCGCCACGAGCCTGAAATTCTTCGAAAACCATGGCAGCCTCTCCGCTAGCGGCGCGGGGTCTCAAGGTCTTCGAATCGACGGGGCCACTATGATAGGCAATAGTGCGGACATAACCAACACCGGGACGATCCGCGGCGAGAGCGCTGCTATCGTGATGGGCACTACTAAATTCTCTATGATCGGCGCTCAGCCTTGGTACATCGAACGGGGCGACTTCAATATCTATAACGAGGGTTCGATCATTTCCGCTGACAGGGCTATCGACGCTTCTGGAAGCAATCGTCCGATCGAGCTGATCCTGAGAAAGGGCAGCGTCGTTGTCGGTAACCTGATCGACGTGAGCAATATCGAGCTGGAGGGGGATACTTCCTTCACAGGTACTGACAGCCGTAAAGATGGCTACAACATTCGCCTCAAGAGCGGCGGATCGGTTTATGTTGGTGGCACCTCCGACAGTCCTACTACCATGACTTTCGAGTCCGCACACAGCAGCATTGGCGGCGATCTGTATGTCGACGGCAATTCGGCGCTCGGTCTGAATCTGAGTAAGGCCACTGATGCTAAAACTGCGGTACTGAAAGTTACCGGCACTACTCAGTTCGAACCGGGAGCGCAAGTAAAGCTCGCGGCCAAGGGTGACGACTTCAATGCCAACGGCACTGCTTACACGCTTATCGAAGCAGGCAAGATCGAGCTGCTGACCAAGGATGGGCGCGCGGTCGATCCTGCTGGCAAACTGGATGTAGTCAGTACCTCGGCGCTGCTTAAAATCGACAGCTATACCGTTGACGGCAAAGACGTTGTAGCTGTGGTCACCGCCAAGGGCAAGGAAGAGGTCGCTCAGGTAGTTGCCAACAACGGCGGCTCAGTTAATGAACAGACCACACTGGTCAACCTGACCGGCGACAGCATCATCAGCAAGCTGAACGACAGCGATGCGTTCAAACAGCTTTTGCTGAACGCTGACGGAGGGCAGCTTGCCAAGCTGGCCTCGCAGCTGTCGCCGGAGGTCAACGGCGGGGCCAGAAGCGCCGCTACTACCAGCCAGGGTCTGATCAGCAACGTAACGGGCAGCCGCACCAGCTCGATACGCGGCGCGTCTTCTGGCGAAGGTTTCAAGAATGCCGGGGTTTGGGTCCAGTCGCTCTACAGCGACGCCACTCAAGGCCAGCGTGACGGAATTGCTGGCTATAACGCGTACAGCAGCGGAGTCGCGGTGGGCGCTGACGGCAAGCTCAACGACAACCTGACGCTGGGGTTGGCGTACAGCTTCATCAATACCGACGTGAATGGCAAAAGTGGTAACAAGACCGAAGTCGATAGCCATGCATTCACGCTGTACAGCGGCTTCGAACAAGGCAATTACTTTGTCGATACAAGCCTGACTTACGGCCTCAACGACAACCAGGGCAAACGCAGCATTGCAGGTACGCGTGCCAAGGCAGATTACGACAGTGACCTGTTGGGCCTGAATCTGGTGGGTGGCTACACCTATCACGTCAACCCGCAAGTATTGGTCGAACCACGCCTGGCGGCGCGTTACAGCCAGGTGAACATCGACGGCTATCGTGAGAAAGGCTCGTCGGCTGCGTTAAAGGTTGAAGACCAGCGTTATGAAACCATTGAGCTGGGCGCAGGCATGCGCGTGGCTGGCAGCTTCCTCTTGGGCGCCGGAACGCTGGAGCCACAAGCCAAACTGATGGCTTACCACGACTTCGCCGCCGACGAAGCGCAGAGCACGTCCACCTTTTTGCTCGGCAGTACACCGTTTGTAACCAGCGGTGCCAAGGCTGTGCGTGACAGTTACGAAGCGGGGGTGGGTGCCGATTACAAACTGGGTGCCGTCACACTGGGCGTCAACTATGACTACATCGGTAAATCAGGCTTCGATGCCGATGTGTTCTCTGCAAAAGTGCGTTACGACTTTTGATGTGGAGTTACCGCCTCGGTCGAAAACGCTTGGGCGGTACCCTTGCAGTCGTGATGGCGCTGCTGTTGAGCGGAGCCATCGCCGGTTGTCAGTCTCCGCGCGCTGATCTGCAGCAATTGGCCAACCAGCATGGCCGACAGATGCAGATTCTGCCGGCACAGCCCTTTCCACTGGCGGCGCTATTGCCGCCAGAGACCTTCAGAACAACTCGCCTACGAGTCTATCTGGAAGGCGACGGCCATGCCTGGGCCACCGCCACTCAACCCAGTATCGAGCCGAGCCCACGTAAGCTGTTCGTGCCGCAGATGGCAGTCAGCGACCCGACGCCCAGCGCCTATCTGGCACGACCTTGTCAATTCATCACAGCCCCGGCCTGTAGCGCTGCCCTTTGGACCAATCGCCGTTTCTCCCAGGCAGTGGTCACCAGCCTCAGCAGCGCGCTGGACCATATGAAACAACGTTACGGTAATAACGAGTTCGAGCTGATTGGTTATTCAGGCGGCGCAACCCTCGCGTTGCTACTGGCGGGACAACGAAACGACATCACCCTGATTCAGACCATCGCTGGCAATCTCGCCCCGAACCAGTGGACAGAACTAAAAGGACTTTCGCCTCTCAATGGCTCGTTGGATCCACTCGATTACACCCAGCGCCTGGCATTGGTACCTCAGCGTCACTTGTCGGGAACAAGTGACGAAATGATCCCGACTGAATTGGCGAAGCATTACATCAAGCAGCTAGGTAACAGTGCGTGCAGTCAGCTGGTTATTGTCTCGGGTCCGAGTCATGAAGACGGTTGGGAAGAGGTCTGGGAGCTGTGGAGAGGACGGGGCGTAGATGTGTGTCCGTGAGAGTCCTATAGCTGACCAAAACGCACTGCATTGAATCGCTATGAGTCATTTTTCACGCAAGCGCTCATCCAGCAAAGCTTCGCGATTGTAGATTACAGGCGAGCCATAGAGTCCAGCTTGCTGAGCAGCGCATACGGGTCAGTCCCGATCCCCCGACAGACATCCATGAACTCAATGACATCGAGCCTGCGCTCGGCGTTCTCCGTCTTTGAGACAAATGACTGCGGCCGCCCTAGCCTGACGGCCAATTCTTTTTGCGTCATACCGGCTGCGTTGCGCGCTTCCAGCAAAAGATCAAGCAACGCTTGGTAGCGGGCGTTATGGATGGTTTTCACGTGGCAAACCCTCTAATAGTCCGGTTACCTGAATAAACCTGACTTGGGATTATCCTAAAGTGGGTTTCGACCGGGACAACCAGCAAAGTACTGTCAACGGCTGATTTGGCGGGAAGTTTCTCAAGTAGATGATATCCACTGCCCAGCCGCGAGAAGAACGCGGGAGGCATTAAAAAGCCGGCTTGTGGCCGGCTTCTCGTAGGCGGTTCCGATCTATTTTTGATAGACCGCAATCGCCTTCAACAGATGCGCCTCTTGAAGAAGCGCGAATAGGCAACAGGGCAAACGGATCACATGCCCCATTCAAACACCGCATCGCATGACTGCGTCAGGTGCTCTGGATGGCGCACAGAATACTGAAATTCTCCGCCAATGCCCAGCCCGAATGCCTTTCAACCCCAAACGCCTCACAACAGCAGCATCGCATTGCGCCGACTGTTGAGTGTCGACCACCAGAATATCCAGCCCAGGATCCGTATTTTCTCCCGGTCGATGTCTTCGGCACTGAACAGTTCGTCCGGGTATTCGGCGTCGTTATGGCTGCGCAGGCGCAGACCGCCATTGGGCATGCGGTAGAGGTAGCGCACGCGCAGGATGCCGCCGTGCTCGAGGGCGTAGATTTCGCCGTCGATGACCTGGGTCAGTTCGCGGTCGACGCCGAGAATCGAGCCGTCCTGGATCTTGTCGGCCATGCTGTTGCCGACCATGGCGACACACATGCAGTTTTTCGGGTCGATGCCCATGGTTTGCAGAACTTGCACGGGCAGGCGGATTTTTTGTCCGGGGGCTTCGGAAAGGACGGTTTTGCCGACGCCATGAGTGGATTCAACCTCCGTGTAGATCTGAATTTCCACATCGCCGCGCAGCACGTTTCTGGTCTGCTGGATGACCATTCGAGTGTCGTCACCGGTGTTTTCATTGGCCGATTCATTGGGATGTTTGGGCCCGTCGCCCGTGCGCAGCCAGCGTGCGTTTACGGTTAACAGTTCAGCCACCTCATCGATCCGCGCCATGGGCACGCCACGCTTGAACCAGTTATTGACGTGTTGCGGCGTGATTTTGCGGTTGGCCGCAAAGTCAGTCGCTGTGAGATGGCACTCCCGAAGGAGGATGCGGAGTCGATCGCCTGATGTATTCATAGGGCGAAGTCTACGGACGTCGCTTGGGCGTTTAAATGAACGAGGTGTTGAGATCGACGTTATCCCAAGGGGGGGGCGGCTATTCGGACTACGGATGGAATGAATATCGTGTAGGCAGATTCCGTAATAGCGCTTTTTTGGCTAAACGACGTATCGGGCGTTTACCCTTGCTATACGGGAATTAACGAACTGTTTATCGAGCGCCTAAAAGTCGAACGCATTTTTAAACGTGTGCGCTGCAAAAAAAATGGATAGGTGTGTCTCAAGGAACGGTATTGGCGGGGAGCAGCGGCAGGGAAGGGGTCAAGCGTGTTTCAGGGCACGTGTGTGGCGTGCCCTGAAACACCAGATCAGTGATCAGCCTTTGAACGCTGCAACCGATTTGGTGATCTCGGCGCGGGCAGCGTCAGCATTGCCCCAACCTTCGATTTTTACCCATTTGCCTTTTTCGAGATCCTTGTAGTTCTCGAAGAAGTGCTTGATCTGTTCAAGCAGCAGGGCTGGCAGATCGGTGTACTCTTTGACGTCGACATACAGCTGGGACAGCTTGTCGTGTGGCACTGCGATAACCTTGGCATCGCCACCGCCGTCGTCAGTCATGTGCAGAATGCCGACCGGGCGGGCACGGATGACCGAACCTGGGGACACCGGGTAAGGCGTCACCACCAGCACGTCCAGCGGGTCGCCGTCGTCAGCCAGCGTGTTAGGGATGAAACCGTAGTTGGCCGGGTAGAACATCGGGGTGGCCATGAAACGGTCAACGAACAGGCAATCGGTTTCTTTGTCGATTTCGTACTTGATCGGCGCATGGTTGGCCGGGATTTCGATCGCGACGTAGATGTCGTTCGGAAGGTCTTTGCCTGCCGGAATCTTGCTGTAGCTCATTGGGCATTGCCCCCATAGTTGACCAGACAGATTTTGGCGCGAACCGCCAAAAAGTGGTCCGGATTATAGGCATATTCTGTTTTGGTTGCCACGCATGGCCTTGGCGGCTGTCAGTTGTCCCGGTAAGCCGGGTCCTGCTGACGCAGCAGGTTCAGTCTGGCGAGAGTGTCTTGCCGGTAAAACGCCTTCAGTTGTTCGTAGACTGCCGGGTAACTGTCGTGCAGCAGGTCGGGTGCGCTGAAGAAGTATTCGCTGGTCACGGCGAAAAACTCGGCAGGGTCTTCTGCGGCATAGGGATCGATGGCGGGCTCGGCGTCGGGGTTGTGGTCCAGTTGCCGGTTGAGATCATCGAACGCGCTTTGCATGACGCGAGCCCATTCGGTCACCTGCATATCGCTGTGCAGCGGCGGCAGGCCATTGGCGTCGCCGTTGAGCATGTCGAGCTTGTGCGCCAGTTCATGGATCATCAGGTTGTAGCCATCCCAGTGGCCGCTGCTCAACACGCCCGGCCAGGCCAGAATCACCGGGCCCTGCAGCTAGGCTTCGCCGCTGTGTTCGCCGTCCCACTCGTGCTCCACGCCACTGGCATCGCGGTGGCGCTGCGGGCTGACGAAGTCGTCGGGGTACAGCACGATCTCGTGAAAGCCCTGATACCAGTTCAGTTCGCCCAGATTCAGCAGAGGCAGTTGCGCCTGGGCGGCGAGAAACAATCGCTGCTCGTCATCCAGATCAACGCCCGGCAGTGCACTGAGGTGTTTGTCATTCAGAAACAGTACGCAGGCGTCACGCAATTGCGCATGCTGCCCGCTGCTCAGCCCATCGAGGATCGGCAGACGTCCACGCACCTTCTGCCACAGCTCGTCAGCAATCGGGTGTCTGGCGAGCGTGCGCTGCCTGCGCCAGTTGCTGAACGACCACATGATTCAGCGTGCGTCTGCCGGAGGCGCGCTACGGCTGCGAACCACACCAATGATCATCGGCACCAGCGACAGCAGGATGATTGCCAGCACCAGCAAGGTCAGGTTGTGCTTGATGAACGGCACGTTGCCGAAGAAGAAGCCCAGTGTCACCAGGCTGCCGACCCACAGCACTGAGCCCAATACGCTGAAACCCACGAAGCGTGGATAGGACATTCTGCCTACACCGGCCACGAATGGAGCAAACGTGCGGATGATCGGCAGGAAACGCGCGAGTGTTACGGTTTTGCCGCCGTGGCGCTCATAGAAGTCCTGGGTGCGCAGCAGGTAGTCGCGGCGGAAGATGCGCGATTTGGGGTTGCTGAACAGTTTTTCGCCCGCAGTGCGGCCAATGACGTAGTTGGTACTGTCGCCCAGAATCGCCGCCAGCATCAGCAGCCCGGCCAGCAGGACCGGGTCCATGCCGCCGCCGGCAGCCACGGCTCCGGCGATGAACAGCAGCGAGTCGCCTGGCAGGAAGGGCATGATCACCAGCCCGGTTTCGCAGAAAATCACCAGAAACAGAATCGCGTAGACCCACGTACCGTAGTTGGTCACCAACAGGTCAAGGTAGACGTCGAGATGCAGAATAAGGTCAAGCGGGTTGAAATCCATTAAGGCACCTGAAGCGAGAACCCTGTACGGGGTCGCATGCGGAAGAAACGACTGTTCAGTATGCGCGGCATTATAGAAGCAGAATGCGCAGAAGGGGTTTGGGAATAAACGCTGGGTTTTTGATGTGTGACGACTGGAGCTTTATGTTGCGCTGACGCGGCTTTGCTGCCGCGTGCTGGCGAGCGGGTGATCAGTCCTGGTTGATGGGCAGCACGTAGTTTTTGAACTGCGTGTCTTCCTTGAAACCGATGGACTCATAGACTTTTTGCGCCACCTCGTTATTGCTGCTGGTCGACACGCGCAGTCGCACCGCATGTGTTTCCTTGGCCATCTTCTTCGCCTGTTTCATCAAGTGATCGGCGACCAGTTGGCGGCGCGCGTCCTCGGCAACATAGATGTCGTTGAGAATCCATACCCGCTTGAGCGACAGCGATGAGTAGCTGGGATACAGCTGGCAAAAGCCCAGCAGTTTGCTCTCGTCATCCTTGGCCAGCGCCAGATAGATCACTGACTCGTCACGACGCAGGCGTTTTTCGAGAAAGTCCCGTGAGGAGTCCGGGAACGGTGACTCGCCGTAGAACTCGCGGTATTTGATGAACAATGGGCAGAGCAGGTCCAGGTGTTCGAGAGTCGCTTTGATGATCCGCATGGTTGGCCTCAACTTCCCTATGGGCTGATGCAGTGCGCCGGGATGATTACGCGATCCTGCCCGGCGACTTTAGAAAGCACAATCTAATGTGGTGCGGCCGGGCCGTCGAGCAGGAAATTGCCGATCGGCTTGTCTGAATGCTCGGCAGAGCCGTCTGAATCAAGGGTCTGCAGTTGCGCTTCGTCTTTAAGATTGACCCCCGAGATCTGCCGCCTGCAGGCCTCGCGCATCAGGTACAGCAGCCGATGGGCTGCCATGCCGTAGCTCAAGCCCTCCAGGCGCACGTTGGAAATACAGTTGCGGTGCGCATCATTCAGCCCGACCTTTGGCGCGTAGGTGAAATACAGCCCCAGACTGTCCGGTGAGCTCAGGCCCGGGCGCTCGCCAATAAGGATCACTACCATTTTCGCGCCGAGCAGTTCGCCCACCTCGTCAGCCACGGCGACGCGGCCCTGCTCGACCATTATCACTGGCGACAGGGACCAGCCCTCGACGTTTGCCTGCTCCTCCAGGCGAGTGAGAAAAGGCACAGCATGTCGATGCACGGCCAGGGCTGACAGACCGTCGGCGACCACTACCGCCAGATCAAGACCGCCCGGATGAGCCGCCGCGTACTCGTGCAGTGCCTGCGCAGACTCTTCATTCAGGCGTCGGCCCAGGTCCGGGCGTTGCAGGTAGCTGTCGCGGTCGGCAGCAGCGCTGTGCAGCAAAATGGTTTCACGACCTTTCTCGGTCAGTTGCGCGCTGATCGCGGCATGATCGAAGGCCAGATGCACGGCATCGCGCGCCTGGGCATGCGCCGCTTGAAAGTCGAGCTGCGCGGAGGTGGGCAGGCTGGTGCCGGTTCGCCCCAGCGCGATGCGTGCGGAGGTCAGGCGGCGTAGCTCCAGCCAGGGGTTGGCTGGTGCGGCGTTGTCTTGTATTTCGTTCATCGGCTGATCACTCATGCGAGGTGCGCCAGTGCCTGGCGGAACGCAGGCGGCAGGCTGTCACCGAAGCGGACACGGCCGTCGGTCTGGGTAAAGATGCCCATTTTCTCCAGCCAGGCCTCGTATTCCGGTGCGGGACGCAGGCCCAGGCTTTGCCGGGCATACAGCGCGTCGTGGAACGAGGTGGTTTGATAATTGAGCATGATGTCGTCCGAGCCGGGGATGCCCATGATGAAGTTGATCCCGGCGACCCCCAGCAGCGTCAGCAGGGTATCCATGTCGTCCTGATCGGCTTCTGCGTGGTTGGTGTAGCAGATGTCGCAGCCCATCGGCACACCCAGCAGCTTGCCGCAGAAGTGATCCTCCAGACCGGCGCGGATGATCTGCTTGCCGTTGTACAGGTACTCGGGGCCGATGAAACCGACCACGGTGTTGACCAGAAACGGATTGAAATGCCGAGCGACGGCATAGGCGCGGGTTTCGCAGGTCTGCTGGTCGACGCCGTGATGCGCGTTGGCCGACAGCGCGCTGCCTTGCCCGGTCTCGAAATACATCAGGTTTTTTCCGAGGGTGCCGCGGTTCAGGCTCAGGCCTGCTTCGTAGCCTTCCTGTAACAGCTTGAGGCTGATGCCGAAGCTTGCGTTGGCGGCCTCGGTGCCGGTGATCGACTGGAACACCAGGTCCACCGGTACGCCACGGTTTATCACTTCGATGGACGTGGTGACATGGGTCAGCACGCAGGATTGGGTCGGGATTTCATAGCGCTGGACGATGGCGTCGAGCATTTCCAGCAAGGCGACGATGGACGAGGTGCTGTCGGTTGCCGGGTTGATACCGATCATGGCATCGCCATTGCCGTACAGCAGGCCGTCGAGCACGCTGGCGGCAATGCCGGACGGGTCGTCGGTGGGATGATTGGGTTGCAGGCGTGTCGACAGCCGCCCGCGCAGGCCCATGGTGTTGCGAAAGCGCGTCACCACCCGGATCTTCTGTGCCACCAGAACCAGGTCCTGCACGCGCATGATTTTCGACACGGCAGCGGCCATTTCCGGTGTCAGGCCGGGAGCCAATGCGCGCAGGCTGGTTTCATCGGCCTGATCGCTGAGCAGCCAGTCACGAAAGCCACCGACCGTCAGATGGCTGACCGGGGCGAACGCCGGTTTGTCGTGAGTATCAATGATCAACCGGGTGACTTCGTCCTGTTCGTAAGGGATCAGGGCTTCTTCAAGAAAGTGCTTGAGCGGAATATTCGCCAGCGTCATCTGTGCTGCAACGCGCTCGCCGTCGCTTTGCGCCGCAACCTCGGCCAGATAATCACCGGAGCGCGCGGGGCTGGCCTTGGCCATAACTTCTTTGAGGCTGTCGAAGCGGTACGTCTGTGCACCGACAGAATGGGAAAAGCTCGCCATACAGATTCTCCATGACGCCGCGCTGCTTGCGTCGGACGTAGTCTTTCGGGTGAACCGGTGACGTCCCGGTTCAAACGACTGTGGGAAGCGATGCAAGCAATTAATACTCCATCCCGGCCGGGAGTGCGAGTTTGCAAACCATGAACAGGGGATTCAGAGCAAAGATGCATCACGCCAAGGCGGTGTGCCAAGGCACGATGCACAAGGTTGGTGCGCGATGCTTTTTGAGATGACTATTGTGCTGCCAGCGCGCATTTGAGATCGGACGCAGAGCGTCCAGAAAGGCATTCCCACGCGGAGCATGGGAACGATGAACATCCTGAAGCGACTATCGTGCCGATGCTCCGCGTCGGCATGCAGTTCGTGACGCTCTGCGTCACAAGCTCGTGCTGCCAGCGCGCATTCAGGATTGGACGCAGAGTGTCCAGAAAGGCATTCCCACGCGGAGCATGGGAACGATGAACATTTTGAGACGACTATCGTGCCGATGCTCCG
>NZ_JAWHPJ010000029.1:0-21121 GCF_032587815.1 Pseudomonas syringae group sp. 26L6 | reverse complement strand
CCGCGTGGGTATGCAGTTCTGGACGCTCTGCGTCCGCTTTTGAGTATGCGGCGTGGCGCAGATTTGTGACGCGGAGCGTTACCCAAGGCATTCCCACGCTGGGGCGTGAGGAACGATAGGCGTCCGTTAGAACACCTTGCGTCCGCTTTTGAACGGGTAGACCTGATCGGGTCAGTCCAGCTTCAGCACCTTGGCGAGTACGATTTTCGGGCCTTTCATCTTCTTGATGATGATGCGCAGGCCTTCGACTTCCATTTGCTCTTCTTCTTCCGGCACGCGCTTGAGTGTGTCGTAGATCAGACCGGCCAGTGTCTCGGCTTCGATGTGGTCCAGATCGATGCCCAGCAGACGCTCGATCTTGAACAACGGCGTATCGCCCCGCACCAGCAGTTTGCCCGGCTGATACGCGAGAATGCCGCGCTCCACCTTGCGATGTTCGTCCTGGATGTCGCCCACCAGCACTTCAAGCACATCCTCCATGGTCAGGTAGCCGACGATCTTGCCGTCGGCTTCCTCGACCACGGCGAAGTGCGCACCGCCCTTGCGGAACTGCTCCAGCAGCTGCGAAAGCGGCATGTGTCGCGAAACACGCTCCAGCGGGCGGGTCAGTTCAGCCAGGTTGAACGACTCCGGGATGTGGTCCAGCGCCGCCAGTTCCAGCAGCAGGTCCTTGATGTGCAGCAGGCCGACAAACTCGCCACGTTCAGCGTCATACAGCGGATAACGGCTGAATTTGTGGCGGCGGAACAAGGCGAGGATTTCCTTGAGCGGCGCATTGAAGTCCAGCGACACCATGTCTTCGCGGGAGTTGGCCCAGTCGACCACTTCCAGCTCGCCCATTTCGACAGCAGACGCCAGCACGCGCATGCCCTGATCGCTGGGGTCCTGGCCACGGCTGGAGTGCAGAATCAGCTTCAGTTCATCGCGGCTGTAGCTGTGTTCGTGATGCGGACCGGGTTCACCCTGGCCTGCAATGCGCAAAATGGCGTTGGCGCTGGCGTTGAGCAGGTAGATCGCCGGGTACATCAACCAATAGAAGAAGTACAACGGGGCCGCTGTCCACAGCGACAGCAGTTCCGGTTTGCGGATCGCCCAGGATTTGGGGGCCAGCTCGCCGATGACAATGTGCAGGTAGGAAATGATGAAGAACGCAGTGAAAAACGACACGCCCTTGATCAGCTCCGGAGTATCGACGCCCAGCGCTGCGAGCAACGGCTCCAGCAGATGCGCGAACGCCGGTTCACCGACCCAGCCCAGGCCCAGGGAGGCGAGGGTGATACCCAGCTGGCAGGCTGAAAGGTAGGCATCCAGCTGGCCGTGTACCTTGCGCAGAATGTGCCCGCGCCAGCCGTTCTTGTCGGCAATGGCTTCAACCTTGGTCGAGCGCAGTTTGACCATGGCGAATTCTGCCGCAACGAAAAAGCCGTTGAGCAGGACCAGGAACAAAGCAAAAAGAATCATGCCGAAATCGGCGAAGAGTGAAGACAGGTTGAAACTAGGGGAAGGGTCCATGATGGGGTTTTGCAGGGTCCGTATTAACAGAAGAGGGTAATGTCACGCCAGAGAAGACGCTATGAGCCCGGCAATGTAGCGGCTCAAGGCGCGATTGCCTAGTAGTCTGAATCGTCGTGTACGGGTTTGGACAGTTGGCCGCTGGCAAAGTGACAGGTAAAAACACTGCCCTTGCCGGGAACACTGTTGATTTCAAGGTTGCCGCGATGGCGCAGCAGCACATGTTTGACGATGGCCAGACCGAGCCCTGTACCGCCGGTATTCGACGCGCGGCTGGTATCGACCCGGTAGAAACGTTCAGTCAGGCGCGGCAGGTGTTTGGTCTCGATGCCGATCCCCGAATCCTGCACGCTCAGGTGCGCGCCCCGCTCGTCGGCCCACCAGCGGATACGGATGACGCCTTCTGCCGGGGTGTACTTGACGGCATTGAAGATCAGGTTGGAAAACGCGCTGCGCAGCTCGCTTTCGCTGCCCTTGAGGCGCATATCGCTTTCCAGGCTCAGGTGGATCTGCTGGTTCTTGCTGCCCGACAACGCGTTGGCATCGGCGGTGATGGTTTTGAGCAAGGTACTGACCATTACCGGATGATTGTCCGATGGGTAATCGGTAGCCTCGAGCTTGGCCAGCAGCAGCAAGTCGTTGAGCAGCGTCTGCATGCGCCCGCCTTGCTGATGCATCTGTTGCAGCGCCCGCACCCAGCGCGGATTGACCTCGTCCACGTTATCGAGCAGGGTTTCCAGATAACCGAATATCACCGTCAGTGGCGTGCGCAACTCATGAGACACGTTGGCGACGAAGTCTTTGCGCATCTGCTCCAGCTGATGGATGCGCGTCACATCGCGCACCAGCATCAGGTGCTCATTGTTGCCGTAACGGGTAATCAACAACTGAATGCGCAAGCGATCATTGGTCGGTGAGGGAATCTCCAGCGGCTCGCTGTAGTCGCCCAGCGCAAAGTACTCTTTGAAGCGTGGATGCCGGACCAGGTTGGTCACGGGCTGACCACTGTCCTGCGGCGTCTTTAAACCCAGCAGGGTTTCAGCGGCACGGTTCCACCATTCCAGGTTGCCGTCGCTGTCGAGCATGATTACGGCATCGCGCAGGGCGGCGGTGGATTCCTGTACCCGGTCGATGACCGCCTGGAGGCGTCCGCGGACACGCTGATCACGGCGTTGCAGGTGGTAGATGCTGTCGAAGACTTCGCCCCACAGACCATAACCGTCCGGAGGCGGCTCGTCGGCCTTGTGACTGCTCAGCCAGTCATGCAGGCGCAGCAGTTGTTTGAGGGTCCAGGCCAGATACAGGCCCAGTCCGGTGGCCAGGCTCCAGCCATACTGTCCACTGATCAGGCCGACCAACAGGCAGGCGGTGACCAGCAACAACATGTGGCGTATCAAGGTGCCGTGCCAATTTTGATTCAATTAAGGGTAAATCCTTGTCTGGTCAATGCCCTGCGTCGACGCAACGCCTGTCAGCTCTTTGTCGAGAAGCGATAGCCAGTGCCGCGCACGGTTTGTACCAGATTTTCGTACGCATCGCCCAATGCCTTGCGCAGGCGGCGGATGTGCACATCAACCGTACGCTCTTCGACGTAGACGTTGCCGCCCCAGACCTGATCCAGCAACTGGCCACGGGTGTAGGCGCGCTCCTGGTGGGTCATGAAAAATTGCAGCAGACGGTATTCAGTGGGGCCCATTTCAGCCGGTTTGCCGTCGATGGTGACGCGGTGGCTGATCGGGTCGAGCAGCAGACCGCCGACTTCGATAGGTGCTTCGCCATCAGTCGGGCCGGCACGACGCAGCACGGCCTTGAGACGTGCCACCAGCTCGCGGGGCGAGAAGGGCTTGGTGATGTAATCGTCGGCGCCCACTTCCAGGCCCTGGATCTTGTTGTCCTCTTCACCCTTGGCGGTGAGCATGATGATCGGGATGTCCCCGGTCAGTTCATCACGTTTAAGGCGACGGGCCAGTTCGATGCCGGATGTGCCAGGCAGCATCCAGTCGAGCAGAATCAGGTCAGGTTTGCGGTCGACGATAATCGCATGGGCCTGCTGAGAGTTTTCGGCTTCAATACAGTCGTATCCAGCCATTTCCAACGCAACGGCGATCATTTCACGAATAGGCGCTTCGTCGTCAACGATCAGGATGCTCCTGCCAGCCATGCTCGAACCTCTTGTCATTTAACTGTCTTGGGGCGCATTAGATAACGGAATTATTGCAGTCGTGTGACAGGTGTGGTTGAGGCTAGCACGCCGACAGGTTTCGGGAGGTCGGCGGGCCTCGCGATCCTGCGTTTACTTCAGTCGGAAAGAGGCTGGCGGTGGCTGTTTTCAGCGCACCGCATAGTCGGCGACGATACCCAAAAATATCGCCAGCCCGGCCCAGTGGTTGTGCAAAAAAGCCTTGAAGCAGGCGTCCCGCTCGCGCTGACGGGTGCTCCAGAATTCCCAGGCAAAGCATCCTGCTGCTGCCAGCAGGCCTGTGTAGAAGCACGCACCCAATTCAAAACGCGCGCCGGCCAGCATCAGGCAACCCAGCGCCAGACCTTGCAGGGTCAGGATGATCACCCGGTCGGCATCGCCGAACAGTACGGCAGTGGATTTCACGCCGATTTTCAGGTCATCGTCACGATCGACCATTGCGTAATAGGTGTCGTAGCCCACGGTCCATAGCAGGTTGGCGATGTACAGCAGCCAGGCCGCAGCTGGCAGGTCGCCGGTTTCTGCGGTAAATGCCATCGGCATGCCCCACGAAAACGCAGCACCCAGCACCACTTGCGGGTAATAGGTGTAACGCTTCATGAATGGATAGCAGGCAGCCAGCGCCAGACCGCCGAACGACAGCCAGATGGTTGTCGCATTGGTAAACAGCACCAGCACAAAGCTCAGGCCGACCAGCACCGCAAACAGCGCCAGCGCTTCCCGTGAGCTGACTTTGCCACTGACCAGAGGACGCTGCTCGGTGCGTTTGACGTGGCCATCCACCTTGCGGTCGGCGAAGTCATTGATCACGCAGCCTGCCGCGCGCATCAGAAATACGCCCACCACAAAGATGAACACTGTCTTCAGCGACGGCGAGCCCTTGCCTGCAATCCAGACTGCCCACAGGGTTGGCCACAGCAGCAGGTAAATGCCTATGGGCTTGTCGATACGTGTCAGCTGGATAAAGTCCCAGGCGCGGGGGCTAAGACGATTGAGGGATTTGAGAAGGGACAGGTACATCAGACAGGGTCCTTGTCATGGATCGTATTGCACAGAGCGGGCAGGAACACTTCGGCGACCAGCACGCTCAACGCACCACGACTGAATCGCGAGCGGCGTGCCCATAGTCCGCGAGCTGCAACAGCGTCAGGCAGCCAGGCTTCAGGGTAATGACACACTTCAAGGGTGCCGCGCGCGAACGCAGGGTCGCTGAACAGCAACTCACCCAGCGAGCGCGTGCCCAGCTCATCCATATTCAGGCCACCGTCCTGCAAAGCGCTGCGGGCGGCTACACTGCGAGCGAATACCCAGTTGCTGTCATTACCGCACAAGTACACCTCGCGCACCCAGCCTTCGCTGGCAAGTGGCAGGCCCAGCGCCAGACACTCATCACGGCGCAAAGCCTGCCAGCCTTCGAATTGCGGAAATACGCTGAAGCCACCGTCAGACAAACGGTCCAGCCGGCGTGTGAGGGAATCCTGATTGAACAACCAGTCGAGCATTATTGGTTCGGGCGCATCGATCAATTGCTCGCGCTTGAGCCAGATCGGGCTAATGAATGCGGGGGATTGCTGGGTCACGGTAAGCCAGTTCCGGCAGCCAACGAGGCCGCGAGCTTAGCATGATTGCAGGCCCCGACCGACCGCCGGTAGTACGTCAGGTTATAGAATCAGACTTGCATCCGGGCCTGCCGATCAGTACAACGCCCGTTCAGACGGCAATCGACCGTCACACGCTATTTAGCCTGATAAACGAGAGAACCGAACATGAAGAAGTGGCAATGCATCGTCTGTGGCCTGATCTATAACGAAGCCGACGGCTGGCCGGATGACGGGATTGCGCCTGGTACGCTCTGGCAGGATGTGCCGGAAGACTGGCTGTGCCCGGATTGCGGTGTGGGCAAAATGGACTTTGAGATGATCGAAATCGGCTGATAGCAGCCAGCAGAAAAATAATGAATAGGGAAGAACAATGAGCGCACCTGTGGTCATCATCGGCACCGGCCTTGCGGGTTACAACCTCGCCCGAGAGTTTCGCAAACTGGACGCAGACACGCCGCTGCTATTGATCACGGCCGATGATGGGCGGTCCTATTCCAAACCGATGCTTTCCACCGGCTTTGGCAAAAACAAGGAAGCCGACGGGTTGAGCATGGCCGAGCCCGGTGCAATGGCCGATCAGCTCAAGGCTGAAATTCGCACGCATACGCGGATCAGCGGGATCGACCCGGGTCACAAGCGTCTGTGGATCGGTGAAGAAGCGGTTCACTACCGCGATCTGGTGCTGGCCTGGGGGGCTGAAACCATCCGCGTACCGGTGGAAGGTGATGCAGGCGATGCGATTTTCCCGATCAACGACCTTCAGGACTACGCCCGTTTTCGAGCGGCTGCGGCGGGAAAGCGTCGGGTTCTGATTCTGGGGGCCGGGCTTATTGGCTGCGAGTTTGCCAACGATCTGATTCTGGGCGGTTATGAAGTGGATCTGGTCGCGCCGTGCGAGCAGGTCATGCCAACCCTGTTACCACCTGCCGCTGCGGCTGCGGTAAAGACCGGCCTTGAAAGCCTGGGTGCACGTTTCCACCTGGGCCCGGTGCTGACCCGCCTGAATCGCAGTGGTGACGGCCTGCAAGCACATTTGTCGGACGGGCAGGTGATGGACTGCGACCTGGTGGTTTCGGCCATTGGTCTGCGCCCACGCATCGATCTGGCCGCTGCCGCGGGCTTGCAGACGGGGCGCGGTATTCTGGTGGATCGCCAGTTGCAGACCTCCCACGCCAACATCCATGCGTTGGGTGACTGCGCTGAAGTCGATGGCCTCAACCTGCTCTATGTCATGCCGTTGATGAGCTGCGCTCGGGCGTTGGCCCAGACGCTGGCCGGAACGCCAATGGCCGTAAAATATGGCCCCATGCCGATCACCGTAAAGACGCCAGCCTGCCCGCTGGTGGTTTCGCCGCCACCGCGTGGCACCGACGGCCGCTGGAGTGTCGAAGGGCAGGGGGCTGATATCAAGGCGCTGTGTCATGACGCAGATGGCAACCTGCTGGGCTATGCGCTGACCGGTGCGGCAGTTATGGAAAAACTCGCACTGAACAAGGTTTTGCCTGCGTTATTGGCATAATTTCGCGTCATTTTGTCGGATAGACCACGTATTTTTGTCAATAAACCCCGCCTGCGCACTGGCGCGGGCTGGTTCGGCATGCCATCCTCGGTCTTGTCTGCCGCTACGTAGAGCCGTCGCGGCGCCTTGTTGCCGTTTTTTACAAAGCGGCGCGGGACATAAAAACAAAAAACCGTAAAAGAGGCTTCATATGCGTAAACCAGAAGTTGCAGCCGCCATTGCTGAAAAGGCGGATCTCACCAAAGAACAATCCAATCGTGTTCTCAATGCCATCCTTGAAGAGATTACTGGCGCACTGCACCGTAAGGACAGTGTCACGCTGGTAGGCTTCGGTACTTTTCTGCAACGCCATCGCGGTGCCCGGACTGGCAAGAACCCACAGACCGGGGAGCCGGTTAAAATCAAGGCAAGCAACACAGTGGCCTTCAAACCGGGGAAAGCCCTGAAAGACAGCGTCAACCCTTGACACCCTGTTGTGCGCCTCGGCGGGAGGCGGGCAACTCACAGGCGGGCATACCAATCAGACTGGGTGCCCGCTTTTTGTTTGTGTCGTTTGTACCGCCGATGATTCGTAGAAACGCTCAGTGAGAATTGTCCTACTCAATTTCGTATGAATGCCTTCTCAAACCCCGGCTTTGCCTGACTTTTTCTTATTGCTGATTCCCTTAGAGTCCCGCCCTTGCTGCACCCCTTCAATTACTCTTGGGAAATCTCGAATGAAAAAGCTATGGAAGTTTGCTGCTGTTGCAACTCTGATCGCCGCTACCAGCGGCTGCGTGAGCTACAACGTCAGCCAGCCAAGCGCACCGCTGGAAGGCACGGTCAAAACCGACCTCAAGGCGGACGTCAAGGTAGGCGGTACCATCAGCGGCGAGTCGTCCACCAATGTGTTGTTCAATTTCCTGAGTTTCGGCGGCGATAACGAGTTCGCCGATGGCGTGACCTACGGTGGTGCAAGTGGCGGTGGCGGCCTGGGTCTGGCGCTGCCTGATCCTGTCTCGACGACCAAAGCGGCAGCCGCCTTCAAGGCGGTTAAATCCTCCGGTGCCGATCTGATCGTCGCGCCGCGTTATGAAGTCAGCATCAAGGACTACTTCATCTTCAAGAAGGTTGATGTAAAGGTCACCGGCAGCAAAGGCAACATCAACAGCATTCGTTAATGCTGTCGTGATGCTGCTTCCCACGCGAAGCAGCATCCTTGCGTTCAACAAGTGTTTTGTACCGATCTACCTCGAAATTCATCTTGTCCTACAGGTTTTGGGCCAATAAACCGCTACACTGCCACGCCGATCCTGATCACCGGATCCAGTGCGTACAGAGGCCGAGCATGAAGTTTCGTTTTCTATTGTGGATGCTGGGCCTGCTAATGGCCCGCGCCAGTCGTAACAACCCCGCGTTCCAGCAGCAGTTGGCTGGCAAGGACCTGACATTTCAGTTACAGACCGCAGATGGCAAAATCGCGCGTCACTTCGTGGTGCACGATCAGCGCATTCGCAGTGCCAGCGGTGTGGTTGCAGAGCCAGCCTTTGCCATCTCGTTTCGCGATGCGGCCTTTGGCTTTGACACCCTCCAGGCGAAGAACAAGCAGCTGGCGTTCATGAAGGGCATTCAGGACAAGGATATTCAGATCAAGGGCAACCCGGCCCTGGTGATCTGGTTCCAGGGCCTGGTCAAATACCTCAAGCCGAAAAAGAAAGCTGCCTGATCACGGCAGTTGCAGCCCGCCTGCCGCCTTATGCAGCGCCCGAAGGTGCTCGGACACCTGTTTGAGGTTGGCTTCGTTGGCTGCAATTTCCTTGGCGCGGTCTGGCTCCAGCAGGGCGCGCACTTCCTTGTCGAGATCGCCGGTCAGACGCTTGAGTTGTTTCTGGCGTTGACTGCTTTCTGCTTCAAGCCGCTGCCATTCCCCCGCCTGTGGCAAACCGTACCCGCCGCTGCCGAGCAGCTCGGCTGGCCGGCTGAGAAAGCCACTGCTGGCGAGGATCTCCTGTAGCGTTTTGGTGGCATTGGAGACCTTGCCATCTTTCACTTCGCGTGCACCGAGATAGCTCTGCTTCACTTCGTCCTGGGCCAATAGCAGTTGCCTGCGCAGGCTGGCCTGCTCCAGCAGCAGAATCGCAGCACTGGTACGCAGATCGGCCTTAGCGAACCACTGGCTGCGCTCACTGGCTGGCAGGGCCATCCATTCTTCCACGGTGTTCTGCTTGATCGGCAGGTGCTTCTTCAAAACCTCGAACATGGCTTGATAGCGGTCACGGTAGGAATCGAACCGGTAGCCCAGACGCAATGCTTCTCTGGGGTCGTCCAGCACACTGGTATCGGCCAGCCCTCGGCCTTTGAGGACTTCAAGCAGGCCGTTGGGCAAAATGCTGTCCAGGCCGACGAGCTTGGGATTGTGCGTGCCGGCGCGCAGCAGTTTGAGGTTTTCAACGGCGCAGTTGTTCGAGAGGAAGTAGTAATTGCCGTCGTAGCTCCAGTGCATCTCGGCAGCGTGCTGAACCAGCCCTTCGATTTCCGGACGCGACAGCTTGATTGGCACGGAGGCCAGGCTGCGCAGTTCGGTCTTGGTGTATTCATCGATGACCTGCGCCAGCGGCAAGACGAACAGCCGTGACGGGTAGGCACCCATCAGGCCATCCCAGCTCGATAGCTGTACATCGCCGACGAATGCCCGATAAGACAGGACCAGATGCTGGTCGAGGTCCAGGCGGCAGTCCGGCCCGCGAGGACGACCAGGTTTGCAGATCACCAGGCGTAACATGCTGTGACCCCAGCGGCTTGCCCAGTTCTGATTCGCCTCGGCGAGCAGATAATCCACCGCGTAGACCCGCTCGGGGTCCAGCTTGCCCAGCGGCTCACGGCCGAAGTCGCTGCCGGCATTCAGATAAGGGTAGTACGTGGGGCATTTATCCCGTGCTGCGGGTGCCCAGCCAAAGCGCTCTTTGTAATACGCATACAGCGCCGGGCGACGACAGGCGTAGGCCGGGTCGAGGAGGAAATACTCCATGTTCACGGCCACGAATTCCAGCGGGCTGGTGGTTTCGTAGATGTCCGGGCTGCGGGCGACCTGGCCGTTATGTTCCTCGCGTTCACCGCGGCGTCCGACGTATTGCTGCCAGCCCGCCAGGTCCAGCAGGCGAGGGTCGTCACTCAGGGTAAAGCGACGCTCGGTCTGGCCGCGGCAGTCGTCAGGCAGACCTACCTTGCCCAGTGAACTGCTACGTGATGTGCAGCGAAAAATCGCCGCTCGCTCGCTGGGCGACCACAGGCGGGCGCGGTCGTAGACGTGGGTCAGCTCATGCAGGACGGTGGCGAGCAATTCCTGGCGCACCGTTCCGTGTGGACGGCCTGTCTGGGCGCTGGCTGCCGAACCGTCGGTCAACGAGGCCAGCAGGTGGCTGTTGAGGTATAGCTGATAAGGGCCCGCCGCCTGACCGTAGGCGTTTTGCGGCATGTCGCTGGACCAGCTTACCTCGACGGTTCGGTCCAGTGCTTCGACGAAGCTGGGCGGCAGCGCGTGCATGGCTTCGTCGAGCAGCGTCTGGCTGGCTTGCTGTTGCGGCGCATCGAGGCCGTCCGTGTGCAGTTCCAGCTTCAGGCTGGCAAAGGCATGCGTCCCGACCAGCGACAGCGCGCCAGCAAGCAGCCAGGCGCGAAATCGCCTCACAATGCGAGGATTGCTTCAGCCAGGGTCTGATCGCTTGCGCCGCGCGCTTCCGGTACGCGGGTACGCAGCGTATCGAAGGCTGCATCCAGCTGGGCACCGTGGATGTCACCGCCGCTGGCAACGTAACTGGCGGCGTCGTCCTTGGCCTGGAGCACGACTTTGGAGTCGCGAATCGATGTAGTGGTGTCCGAGGTGAAATCAATGGTACGGCCAAACGCGCGAACGATGATGTTGCTCGTGGCTACAACGGTCTGAGCCTGGGCAAAATCGGCCAGCAATAGCAGGCCAAGGGAAGCAGCAATCAGCGGGGTACGCATGTGGTGACGTCTCCAGTTACGCAAAGAGGGGAAAGTGGCTATTGGACGAGGATTGCCTGCGCCAGTTCAAGGTCGCTGGCACGAAGTTTTGCATCTGCCTGACGCAGGGCGTGCAGCGCGGCCTCAAGCCGGGCACAGCGTATATCTCCGTCGCTGGCGATGAACGCAGCAGCGTCGTCTCTGGCAGCCATCATGAGCTTGTTATCGAAAGGTGCTGTTGTGACCTGACTGGTTGCATAGCCGGTCTTGACCAGACCCTGCGTGGTCGTATCGAACGCTTGAACCTGACTGATGCACATCAGGCTGGCAACGGGTGCGATAAACAGAAGGTGCAGTAAACGCATGACTTTCACGAACCGGCAAAACAGGTAGCAAGGCTAGCGCAATGCTCTGGCCAGAGCTACCCCGGCACATGGCCGGGGCACAACGGTCAGATGGCCAGAATGGCCTGAGCCAGTTGGCTGTCGGTCGCTTGCAATTCAGGCAGAACCTGGCGGATGTGTTGCAGCGCACCTTCGAGGCGAGCGCTACGGATGTCGCCGGAGCTGGCCACGAAGCTGGCGGCATCGTCTCGGGCGGCCAGAACGATCTTGTCATCTTTCAGAGAAGAGGAAATGTTGGACGTGGCACGTGTCGATGCATTGACTGCATCGACCACTGCGTCAGTGGTCACAATAAAGCTGGAGGCGTTGGCACCTGCAGCAGCAGTCAACAGGAAGGCAGCGCCGAGGGTACGTAGCAGAGACATGATCGAGTTCCATTGTGGTCAAAAGGGCACAGGCTGCCTGCGAGACCGAAGGGCCGAGGTAGAGCGCTAGACTATCCCACTGATAGCGCGCTTGTCATGGCAGTCGATGGCTGCAGCTTGCACAGTTTGCATTATTTGGTAACTGTACCTGACGTTTTTGATTTATCTGAAACTGTGCTGTTATTGGCAATCTGTTAAGTACCTGTCCGAAAACGACAAAACCCGTCTCGGTTGCCTGAGACGGGTTTTGTATGAAGCAATTCGGGTTGCTGGCGAGAGACTTTAAGGTCTGGGACCAGCGAGCGCTGATTTAGCGCCAGAACGGCTTGCTCAGCTCTTCGTAACGCTGGGATTCGCTGATACCGGCGTCAGCCAGCAGGCGTGCATCCAGACGAGCCAGTTGATGGCGGCTGGACAGGCGACGCTGCCAGAGCATCAGGTTGGCGAATACACGCAGAGGCAAAGAAGCTTTTGCAGTGGTAACGGTGCTTTCGCTGAACAGATCGGAACTGATTGTACGTTCCATGGTGTGACTTCCTTCCGCTTGTGGCGGGATAAGTGAGTTGCTTGACTGGTGCCCATTTTCCTCGCACGCGTCCAGCTTCCATAGACACAGTTCACCTGTATTGTGAGGGTTCAGTTAACTGTGATTGGGCACTGTTTTGTTCATAAATGGGGCAACTGTACCGGTCAGCACCATATGAGTGCATTTTGTGATCGATTATGGTGATTTTGACGATTTGAGGCAGTTTTATGACCGGTACAGCAGTACAGTTTTTAAAGAAGCCGTTGAGTGCGAGCAGGAAGTGAGTCGGGAAAGGTCTCGTTCACTTCCAACTGTCCTGTTCAGCCTGGCAGCATGCGCCCGGTTTCTTCCAGGTTGATGTGCCAACTCAGTGCTTCGCGCAGGATGTGCGGGGTATGGCCGCCCAGCACGCAAGCGGCATTGAAATAGGCGTTCAGCGCGTCGCGGTAATCCGGGTGTACGCAGTTGTCGATGATGACCCGCGCACGTTCGCGCGGGGCCAGGCCGCGCAGATCTGCCAGGCCCTGCTCGGTGACCAGAATGTCAACGTCATGTTCGGTGTGGTCGACATGGCTGACCATCGGCACAACGCTGGAAATCGCGCCGGCCTTGGCAATCGACTTGGTGACGAATATCGCCAGGTGCGCATTGCGCGAGAAATCCCCCGAGCCGCCAATGCCATTCATCATGCGCGTCCCGCACACGTGGGTAGAATTCACGTTGCCGTACAGGTCGAATTCCAGCGCAGTGTTGATGCCGATGATGCCCAGGCGGCGGATAACCTCGGGGTGATTGGAGATCTCCTGGGGACGCAGTACCAGCCTGGACTTGTAGCGATTGAAATCGGCAAAGACTTCCGCGTGTTTGGTCGCCGACAACGTCATGGAACTGCCTGAAGCAAAGGTCAGTTTGCCCGCGTCGAACAGATCGAATGTCGAGTCCTGCAGCACTTCGGAGTACATCGTCAGGTCCGTGAAGGGAGACGCCAGCAGGCCGTGCATCACGGCGTTGGCGATATTGCCGATACCCGCCTGTAGTGGCATCAGCTTGTCGGTAAGCCGGTCTTCGCGCACTTCCTTCTTGAAAAACTCCACCAGATGATTGGCGATGGCCTGCGTGTCGGCGTCAGGTGGCGTGACGGTGGACGGTGAATCTGGCTGGTTGCTGATGACAATACCGACGATCTTCGCCGGATCTATCTTCACTGCATGACTACCGATGCGCGAGTCTGCTTCCAGCACCGGAATCGGCAGGCGCGTCGGCCGGTAGCTGGGTATATAGATGTCGTGCAGACCTTCCAGCTCCAGCGGCTGCGACAGGTTGATTTCTACGATCACCTGCTTGGCCAGAATCGCGAAGCTGGCCGAGTTGCCGACAGAGGTACTGAGCACCAGATGGCCTTCCTCGGTGATCGCAACGCATTCGATCACCGCCAGGTCCACCGCCTTGATCTGCCGATTGCGCAGCATCTCGACGGTATCGGACAAGTGCTGATCGATAAACATCACCGTGCCGTTGTTGATTGCCTTGCGCAGTGTGCTGTCGACCTGAAAGGGCATGCGCCGGGACAGCACGCCGGACTCGGTCAGTTGCTTGTCCAGATCATTGCCCAGGCTGGCACCGGTCATCAGGCTTATTTTCAGCGGTGTCACTTTGGCGCGCTCGGCCAGCGCATGGGGCACGGCCTTGGCTTCGCCTGCACGGGTGAAGCCACTCATGCCGACGGTCATGCCGTCTTCAATCAAGGCGGCAGCGTCGGCTGCGCTCATAACCTTGCTCATCAGGGAGGGCAGGCGGATACGGTCACGGTACATGGATTCTGTCTCGTAGATAGAAGCGAGCGACAAGTCTAGAGCGTTGAACGAGGTTCGTCCTGCTACCAAGGTCGCATTTGAGGGCTCTAATTGGCGGCTTTCAGCGCAAAACACTGTTACGCAGAATGTAAAAAGCCCCGGTCGCCAAGCGAGCCGGGGCTTTAATGTGGCAGGGTCAGGCTAGGCGTTTTCGACGGCCTTCACCATGTCCTCGATCACCTTTTTGGCGTCTCCGAATACCATCATGGTTTTATCCAGATAGAACAATTCGTTATCCAGACCTGCGTAACCACTGGCCATCGAGCGTTTGTTGACGATGATGGTTTTGGCCTTGAATGCCTCCAGAATCGGCATCCCGGCAATGGGCGATTTCGGATCGTTCTTGGCGGCCGGGTTGACCACGTCGTTGGCGCCGAGCACCAGTACCACGTCGGCCTGACCGAACTCGGAGTTGATGTCGTCCATCTCGAACACCTGATCGTAAGGCACCTCGGCTTCGGCCAGCAGTACGTTCATGTGCCCCGGCATGCGCCCGGCCACCGGGTGAATGGCGTACTTCACCGTGACACCACGGTGCACCAGCTTCTCCGTCAGTTCCTTGAGTGCATGCTGCGCGCGCGCGACTGCCAGCCCGTAACCCGGCACGATGATCACGGTGTCGGCGTTGGTCAGCAGGAAGGTGGCATCGTCTGCCGAGCCGGATTTCACCGGGCGAGCTTCCTTGCTACCTGCCGGCCCTGCCGAATCCGTTGCGCCGCCGAAGCCACCGCCGATCACATTGAAGAACGAGCGGTTCATCGCCTTGCACATGATGTAAGACAGGATCGCGCCCGAAGAACCGACCAGCGAGCCCGCGATAATCAGCATCGAGTTGTTCAGCGAAAAGCCGATCCCGGCCGCTGCCCAGCCTGAATAGCTGTTGAGCATCGACACCACTACCGGCATGTCGGCCCCGCCAATCGGGATGATCAACAGCACACCGATCACGAACGCCAGCGCGAGCATGATCGCAAAGGCAGTAAGGCTACCGGTGAACATGAAGGTCAGACCAAAGAACAGTGTGGCCAGACCAAGCACCAGGTTGAGCTTGTGCTGTCCGGAAAACTGTACTGGTGCACCTTGAAACAGCCGGAATTTGTACTTGCCCGACAGCTTGCCAAAGGCGATTACCGAGCCGGAAAAGGTGATCGCGCCGATGGCCGCTCCGAGGAACAGCTCAAGACGATTGCCCGCGGGGATGGCATCGCCCAGATGACCAACGATGCCCAGTGACTGAGGCTCTACTACGGCCGCGATGGCGATGAATACCGCTGCCAGGCCGATCATGCTGTGCATGAACGCGACCAGCTCAGGCATTTTGGTCATTTCAACGCGCTTGGCCATGATCGAGCCAGCGGTCCCGCCCACCAGCAGGCCGACCACAATGTAGCCAATGCCCGCACTGGTACCTTCAGCGGTAGACAGCGCAGCCAGTTTGAACACCAGCCCGATTGTCGTGATGACCGCCAGACCCATACCGAGCATGCCGAACAGATTGCCGCGGCGTGAGGTGGTGGGGTGTGACAAGCCTTTGAGTGCCTGGATAAAGCAGATCGACGCGATCAGATACAGCAGGGTGACCAGATTCATGCTCATGACTTCGGCGCCTCATCCTTTGCCTTGGGGGCCTTTTTCCTGAACATCTCCAGCATCCGCCGAGTGACCAGAAAGCCGCCAAACACATTCACCGCTGCCAGTGCGACAGCCAGCGTGCCCATGGTTTTGCCCAGCGGCGTCACCGTGAGTGCGGCGGCGAGCATGGCGCCAACGATGACGATAGCGGAGATGGCATTGGTGACCGCCATGAGTGGCGTGTGCAGCGCAGGCGTGACGTTCCAGACCACGTGGTAGCCGACATAGATTGCCAGTACGAAAATGATCAGGTTGTAGACGCCGGGGGAAATCAGCTCTTCCATTGGTGTGTCCTCAGCCGTTCTTGCGTACGACTTGCCCGTCGCGGCACATCAGGCATGCGGCGACGATGTCGTCTTCGAGGTTGATCGAGAATGTGCCGTCCTTGTCGAACAGCAGCTTCATGAAGTCCAGCAGGTTGCGGGCATAGAGTGCAGAAGCATCGGCTGCGACCAGCGCTGGCAAGTTGGTGTGGCCGACGATGGTCACTCCGTGCTCGACGACGACTTGATCTGCCACAGTCAGCGGGCAATTGCCGCCTTGTGCAGCGGCCAGGTCGATCACTACCGAACCGGGCTTCATCTGCGCCACGGTTTCGGCGCTGAGCAGCACCGGTGCCTTGCGGCCGGGGATCAGGGCGGTAGTAATGACGATGTCCGCCAGCCTGGCCCGCTCGTGAACGGCTGCGGCCTGGCGTTGCATCCAGCTGGCAGGCATCGGGCGGGCGTAACCGCCAACGCCTTCGGCGCATTCGCGCTCTTCGTCGGTCTCGTAGGGCACATCAATGAACTTGGCACCCAGCGACTCGATCTGCTCCTTCACTGCCGGACGCACATCCGACGCCTCAACCACTGCACCCAGCCGTTTGGCGGTGGCAATGGCCTGCAGACCCGCAACGCCTGCGCCCAGGATCAGCACCCGTGCGGCTTTGACAGTGCCGGCAGCGGTCATCAGCATGGGCATGAAGCGCGGGTAGTGGTGGGCGGCAAGCAGCACGGCCTTATAGCCCGCGATATTGGCCTGCGAAGACAGCACATCAAGGCTCTGCGCGCGGGAAGTGCGCGGCGCGGCTTCCAGGGCGAACGCGGTGATGCCCTGTGCGGCCATCTTGCCGATGAGTTCATTGTTGAAGGGGTTGAGCATGCCGATGACCACCGAGCCGCTCTTGATCAGGCTCAGCTCATTGTCGTCGGGCGCTACAACCTTGAGGATCAACTCGCCCGCAAACGCTTCGTTCGCGCTCCCAATCACAGCGCCTGCAGCTTCGTAAGCGCTGTCTGGAACGCTGGCCTGAATGCCTGCGCCGCTCTGCACGGTAATCCTGTGCCCTTGGCTGATCAGCTTTTTGATGGTTTCCGGGGTAGCAGCTACCCGGGTTTCGCCCGCTTGCGTTTCGAGAGGAACACCAATGTGCACGACAAATCTCCTGCGCGATTTTTTATCGTTCGTGTGTAGGCCAGTGCACTACGGCTGGTGCATCTGGCATGGCCAGGCAGCACGCCCCTTTGCAGCAGGGGCGGGGCATTTTGCAGGCGAAGTTTGCGGGCTTCAATACATTCTGTAACGAAACTATAGATGAACTACAAGTCACACTGTGACCTATTGTCGCAGTAATTGAACGCAGGCCATTACCTGTATGGGTTTTGGCGCTATTCCGTACAAAAAAGGTGATTAATATTTTTTTGCTCGAAAATATCGCACTCAAGCCAAAATAAGGCAAAAGACCTTGTAAATATTAGGGGGTAAGGATTTTTTTGCGGCGATCGAGAAGTTGTTTTAACGCGACATAAGGTTATATCTGTAGGTGTTATCTTCCGTTGACTACCTGAAATGCTGCTCAGATCTGCTCTTGTGGCAGCTGGTAATTCCGGGCCTGAGCGACCAGCCAGTCGCGAAATGCGCTGAGTGATGCCGACTCCACTTTCCGTTCGGGAATCATCAGGTGGTAGGCCTTGCTGCTGGGCAGCCAACAGACGTTGGCAATCACCAGGCGCTTTTCATGCAGTTCGCGCTGAATAAGGAAGGGCGGGATCAGTGCCACACCCATGTCGTGCATGGCTGCCTGCGCGAGCATCGAAAACAGCTCGTAGCGAGGGCCGGTCATATCGCGGGCCACATCCATGCCCTGCGCGTTGAACCATTGGCGCCACGCATAGGGGCGCGTGGTTTGTTGAAGCAATGGCAGCTCGGCGAGCTCGCTTGCTTGCAGATGGTCTCGCCCGTTCAGGAAGGAGGGGCTGCAGACCGGCATGGAGTTTTCACCCATCAGCCGATGCGACTGGGTGCCGGACCAGTCGGCGTCGCCGAAATAGATAGCAGCATCGAAGTCGGTGTCAGCAAACAGAAAAGGGCGCGTGCGGTTGGTCAGGTGAACCGTGACATCGCGGTGCTTGTGCTGGAAGTCCTTAAGGCGTGGCAACAGCCATTGGGTGCCAAACGTCGGCACCACGGCGAGCTCGATGGCGTTGGCGCCTTGTTGGCCCATGACCGACAGGGTGTCGCGCTCGACTGCGTCCAGTTGCTGGGCCACGCGGCGGCTATAGGAAAGCCCTGCCTCCGTGAGCTTTACTCCCCGTCGAGAGCGCCGGAACAGCTCAACGCCGAGAAACTCCTCAAGCCCGCCAATCTGTCGGCACACCGCGCCTTGTGTCAGGGACAGCTCGTGAGCGGCCTTGGTAAAGCTTTCGTGTCGGGCAGCTGCTTCGAAACTGACCAGTGCAGTGGTGCTGGGTATTTTGCGTCTCATATCCTTTCTTCTCACTGGTCTTTTTGTTATGCGGGCCTGAAGCGGCTCTTGGAGTGAGAAATTAGCACAAGAGGTTGATAAAACCTCGTTTGTCGCCCGGGGATACCAGGACTAGGATCGTTACAGGATTTTTCAGCTGAACGTGAGGAACATGCATGAGCGGTAAAGCAAGTTTTAACTGGATCGACCCATTGCTGCTGGATCAACAGCTCACTGAAGAAGAGCGCATGGTTCGCGACACTGCCGAGCAGTTCGCCCAGAGCAAGCTGGCCCCGCGCGTGCTTGAAGCCTTCCGTCACGAGAAAACCGACCCGGCCATCTTTCGCGAGATGGGTGAAGTGGGGTTGCTGGGTGCAACGATTCCGGAAGCGTTTGGCGGCAGTGGCCTGAATTACGTCTGTTATGGGCTGATCGCCCGTGAAGTCGAGCGTATCGATTCAGGCTATCGATCAATGATGAGTGTGCAGTCATCGCTGGTCATGGTGCCAATCAATGAATTCGGTACGCAGGCCCAGAAAGAGAAATACCTGCCCAAGCTGGCCTCGGGCGAATGGATTGGCTGCTTCGGCCTGACCGAGCCCAACCATGGTTCAGACCCTGGGGCGATGATCACTCGTGCCCGGAGTGTCGACGGTGGTTATCGCTTGAGCGGCAGCAAGATGTGGATCACTAACAGCCCGATCGCGGATGTGTTTGTGGTGTGGGCCAAGGACGATGCTGGCGATATCCGTGGTTTCGTTCTCGAAAAAGGCTGGGCAGGTCTGAGCGCCCCGGCCATTCATGGCAAGGTCGGTCTGCGTGCGTCGATCACTGGCGAGATCGTCATGGATAACGTGTTCGTGCCTGAAGAAAACATCTTCCCGGACGTGCGCGGTCTGAAAGGTCCGTTCACCTGTCTCAATTCTGCGCGCTACGGTATTTCCTGGGGCGCGCTGGGTGCGGCGGAGTTCTGCTGGCACACCGCGCGGCAATACACCCTCGACCGTCAACAGTTTGGGCGTCCGCTGGCGGCCAATCAGCTGATCCAGAAAAAGCTGGCGGACATGCAGACTGAAATCACTCTGGCGCTGCAAGGCTGCCTGCGTTTGGGGCGCATGAAAGACGAAGGTACGGCTGCCGTAGAGATTACCTCGATCATGAAGCGCAACTCCTGCGGCAAGTCGCTGGATATCGCGCGCATGGCTCGCGACATGCTGGGCGGTAACGGTATCTCGGACGAGTTCGGCATCGCCAGGCATCTGGTCAATCTGGAAGTAGTGAATACCTATGAAGGTACGCACGATGTGCACGCGTTGATTCTGGGGCGTGCGCAGACCGGCATTCAGGCCTTCTATTAAGGAGGGCTGATCATGGGGGCGCTTTCACATATCCGGGTGCTCGACTTGTCCAGGGTCCTGGCCGGGCCTTGGGCCGGGCAGATCCTTGCTGACCTGGGGGCTGACGTCATCAAGGTCGAGCGACCAGGATGTGGCGATGACACTCGTTCGTGGGGTCCGCCATTTCTTCAGGACGCGGCCGGGCAGAACACCACCGAGGCGGCTTACTACCTGTCGGCCAATCGTAACAAGCAGTCAATCACCATCGACTTCACGCGACCGGAAGGGCAGAGGCTGGTACGGGAGCTGGCGGCGAAGTCGGATATTGTCATCGAGAACTTCAAGGTTGGCGGGTTGGCGTCTTATGGTCTGGATTACGAATCGCTCAAGGCTGTTAATCCACGTCTGATCTATTGCTCCATTACCGGTTTCGGTCAGAGCGGGCCGTATGCGACGCGTCCGGGTTACGATTTCATGATCCAGGCACTTGGCGGCCTGATGAGCCTAACCGGCCTGCCGGACGGTGAGGAGGGCGCGGGCCCGGCTAAGGTTGGCGTTGCGCTGACCGACATCCTGACAGGTCTGTATTCGACAACGGCCATTCTCGCCGCCCTTGCTCATCGCGATCAAAGCGATACAGGGCAATACATTGATATGGCGCTGCTCGATGTGCAGGTGGCGTGTCTGGCTAATCAGGCCATGAACTACCTGACCACGGGCGTTGCGCCCAGGCGCTTGGGAAATGCTCATCCCAATATAGTGCCGTATCAGGCTTTTCCTACTGCCGATGGCGACCTGATCCTGACTGTGGGCAATGACAGCCAGTTCAGAAGGTTTGCCGAAGTGGCGGGGCAGCCACAGTGGGCTGATGATTCGCGCTTTCTGACCAACAAGCTGCGCGTGGCTCATCGTACCGAACTGATTCCATTGATTCGTCAGGCTACGGTGTTCAAGACCACTGCTCAGTGGGTTGACGAGCTTGAGGCGGCTGGCGTGCCGTGCGGCCCGGTCAATGACCTTGCTCAAGTGTTTGCGGATCCACAGGTTATGGCGCGCGGGCTTGCTATAGAGATGCCGCACGCGTTGGGCGGGCGCGTTCCGCAGGTCGCCAGCCCTATCAGGCTATCGGAAACGCCAGTCGAATATCGAAGGGCGCCTCCTTTGTTGGGCGAGCACACGGCGCAAGTGCTTCAAGAGCTATTAGGGCTTGAGGGTGAAGAGGTTGCAGCGCTGCGCAAGTCAGGAATCGTGTAGCTATATAGAAGAAAGCATTTGCGAAGGGCTTTCCTATATAGCTACAGGGCCTTAATGGCTAATTTCGATGTTTTTGAAATTAACGGTTGACGCCCTCTGTGATCTGTCTATAATTCGCCCCACTTCCGGCGCAGACGGAAACGAAAAAGCCTTGTAGATCAATGGTTTACAAGGTTTTGAAGTGAAGAGTCAGCGAGGAAGGAGGTCGAGTCTGCAGTGATCGACAGCGG
>NZ_JAWHPJ010000028.1:0-570 GCF_032587815.1 Pseudomonas syringae group sp. 26L6 | reverse complement strand
TATGAGATAAATAATTAAAATTATTAGGTTAAAGTAAGAAATTAAATTAGTTGTTTTAATGTGGTTAAAAATTATTTAGAATAATTTTTGTAGTTAGTTTGTTAAGAGGGGAAAATTAAGAAATTGATTTTTTGTAAAATATTTAAAAGTATATTGTTTTGGGTGGTTTTTAATTGTATTGAAGTGATTAATTTAGTTTTTTATTTTAGTTTAATAATTTTTTTGTTATTGTTTTTTAAGTTATTTGTTATAGGATGAATTGTTTTATTGGTATTATTGTGGAGGGATTATTGGATTGGGATAATTGTTGTATTTTTATTAAGGGTATAGAAAATAGGGCTGTTTTTTTATGGAATAAATGTTAGAGTTTAAAGTAAATTATTTTATTTAAAATTTAATTTTAAAATTTTGTTTAGGAAAGTTGAAAGAATAAAATTGTTATTATTTAGTTTATGAATATTTTAATGAAGAGTGGAATGTTTTTTTAAATGGGGTTTTAAAATTGGATTTTGAGTGAAATAATTTGTTTTGGATTTTAGTATTTGTTTTGTGAAATTTAATGTTTTTTTA
>NZ_JAWHPJ010000027.1:0-173038 GCF_032587815.1 Pseudomonas syringae group sp. 26L6 | reverse complement strand
CGACTGGTGTCCGGAGATTTTGCCAAATTAGGAAGTCTTTTTCAGAGTTTCCCTAGACAACAGGAGCCATAGAGCAATGGAAAACATCGTAAACACCGCAACAGTCAAACCCATTAACACCAACCGGCCTGCCGGTCTCGAAACACTCCCGCAATCGCGATCAGGCAGGTTTGCTCAGATATTGAGCCAGAGGGTCGAAGACCTTACAGCGGACGAACCTGCCACTCTAGGCAAACATATCCAGCCCCGCTCGAACTTTTTTTTGGACAACATGAGCCTTGAGCAGCGCAGATCTGTGGTCGACGAAAAGGGATTTCTGCCGAGACCTGCGGCCATGGAGCGAATAGCAGACCCTCAGAATCACCTATTGAGATGAATCGGGGCGGTTGATGTGAAGCCACTTGAAGTTCACACAACCGCCACATAACCGAAATGTAACCAGCCGAAACTGCTCCCATGAGCAAAATTCTTAACGTCACCCTGATTACTGAAACCTTCATTCCCGAGATCAACGGCGTTGCCAATACCCTAGGGCGTCTTTGTGAAGGGTTGCGGTTGCGCGGGCACCGGGTCGAGCTGGTTCGGCCGCGCCAGAATGACGAGACCCATGCAGGTGCCGCAGAAGACCTGTTGCTGTGCCGGGGCTGGCCGATACCGGGCTATCCAGGGTTGCAATGGGGCCAGTCTTCGATGCACAAACTGCTGCGCCGCTGGCAGCGGCGTCGACCGGATGTGTTGTACATCGCCACTGAAGGTCCGCTGGGGCTGTCGGCGCTACGGGCAGCACGGCGTCTGGGTATAGCGGTGATCAGCGGCTTTCACACCAACTTTCCACAGTACACGCAGCAATACGGCATGGGTTTTATCACCCGGCTGCTGACACACTACCTGCGCTGGTTCCACAATCGCTCGCGCATGACGCTGGTGCCGAGCATCAGCCAGAAGATGGAACTGGAGCGGCGCGGCTTTGAAAGAATCGAGTTGTTGTCTCGCGGCGTGGACAGCCAGATGTTCAACCCGTCCAGGCGTTCGCAGGCTCTGCGCGAAAGCTGGGGCCTGCAAGCGGGTGATATCGGCGTCATACACGTCGGCCGCCTGGCACCCGAGAAAAACCTGGGCCTGCTCAAAGCCAGCTTCGAAACGCTCAAGGACAGTTACCCGCAACGTAATATCAAACTGATTGTTGTCGGCGATGGGCCTCAGCGCCAGCAGCTTGAGCAGCAGATTCCGGATGCGATCTTCTGCGGCACTCAACGCGGTGAAGTGCTGGCCATGCACTATGCCTCGGCAGATATGTTTCTGTTCCCCAGCCTGACCGAAACGTTCGGCAACGTGGTCCTTGAAGCGCTGGCCTCAGGGCTGGGTGTGGTTGCTTACGACGAAGCCGCTGCCGGGCAGCATATTCGTCATGGCCACAATGGGGCCTTGGCCATGCCGGGTGACGAGGCGGCGTTCATCGACGCAGCACGCTGGTTGCTGGAAGACAGCGAAACGTTGCGCAGGGTGCGCCTCAATGCCCGTCAACACGCCAGTCGCCAGGGCTGGACGGCGATCATCGATCAGTTCGAACGACAACTGCGTGAGGCCTGCCCTGGCGAAAAACCTGTAAATGCCAAAGAGACCAGGCAGGTGGCTACCAAGAAGATCAGACCAGTGTCGTCAGTGCCTCTCGACTGAATGGCAGGATGTCATGCTCGCGCCCCTCACGCACTTTCAATGCCCAGTCCGGGTCGACCAGCAAGGCACGTCCCACCGCAACCAGATCAAACTCGTCGTTGCCCAGCCGCTTCAGCAGATTTTCCAGGCTGGCCGGCTGTGCGACCTTATCGGTGTTGACCATGAACTGCAGAAACTCACCGTCCAGCCCGACACTGCCGACGGTAATGGTCGGTTTGCCGGTCAGTTTGCGCGTCCAGCCTGCGAGGTTCAGGTCAGAGCCTTCAAACTCGGATTCCCAGAAACGACGCGTAGAGCAATGGAAGATATCCACTCCGGCGTCAGCCAGCGGTTGCAGGAATTCGCCCAACGCCTCGGGCGTCTGCACCAGACGTGCGGTGTAATCCTGCTGTTTCCATTGTGAGAAACGGAAGATGATCGGATAGTCCGCCCCTACCGCGACGCGCACTGCCTTGATCAGCTCGATGGCAAACCGCGAACGGTTGGCCAGGCTGCCACCGTACTCGTCACTGCGCTGATTGCTGCCCTCCCAGAAGAACTGATCAATCAGATAACCGTGGGCCCCATGAATTTCGACACCGTCCATGCCAATCGCCTTGGCATCGACAGCAGCCTGAGCAAAAGCGGCCACAACATCATCAATGTCCTGTTTGCTCATGCCATGCACCAGCACTTGACCGTCCTTGACCTTCTCCATCGGCCCATAGGCAGGCACGCTACCGTCCGGCTCGGTACCGGGACGACGAACCGCACCTACGTGCCAGAGTTGCGGGACGATCTTGCCACCCTCTGCGTGCACCGCCTCAACAACCTTGCGCCAGCCCGCCAGTGGCGCATCACCAAAAAACTGCGGAACGTTCGGGTAGCCGTTGGAAGCCTTGTGGTTGACCGTCGTTCCTTCGGTGATAATCAGCCCGACACCTGCCGCCGCCCGACGCCGGTAGTACTCGATCACCTTTGAGTTGGGTACATGTCCCGGCGAGAACGAACGGGTCATGGGTGCCATCACCACCCGCGACGACAATTCCAGGCTGCCCAGACGGAAAGGCGTAAACAAGGCTTCTACCGACATGCGAAACTCCGGAAAAATGGTCGATTGCACTACGGCGACAAGCGCCGGATCAGGCGCGCAGAATATCGCTGGGCATCAGCGCTGGCCCAGTACTATTGATTTGGCTGATTTGAGTGCAAAAGCCGCCAAGGCGCAAGACAGCCGGGCAAGCACACGCTAACCCGGTGCTACCTCGACGAGGTGATCAGCTTTGTGCCAAGGCTTTTTCAATGGCCTGAATCACTGCGGGATCATCCGGTGCAGTACGCGGAGAGAAACGCGCGCTCACGCCACCGTTCTTGCCGACCAGAAACTTTTCGAAATTCCAGGTGATATCCCCGGGAAACTCGGCGCCTTCGCCAGCCAGCAGGCGATAAAGCGAATGCCGGTCAGGGCCATTGACGTCGAGTTTTTCACCCAGCGTAAAGGTCACGCCGTAATTGAGTTCGCAAAATTCGGCGATCTCTTTTTCGCTGCCCGGTTCCTGCCCGGCAAACTGGTTGCACGGCAGCCCGAGAATCTCCAGGCCCTTGTCCTTGTATTGCTGATAGAGGTTTTCAAGTGCTGCGTATTGCGGTGTCAGCCCGCATTTGGACGCGACGTTGACCACCAGAACCACTTTGTTCTTGAAACCCGCCATCGGCAGTTCCTGACCACCCAGCGCTTTCAATTTGATGTCGTGAAAAGCACTCATGAGAACCCCTTTTGAAACAAGTAACCCAAAGCCACAACCTGAAAAAAGGCACCGTGACCGCACGCGTAACGAAAGTCGTCATCGCAGAACAGCCAGGGCGCCTTTTCAGTGACCTGAGCTTAGCAGCACAAATCAGTGTTGATGACCGCCTTCACCGTGAACATGGCCGTGAGCCATTTCTTCTTCACTGGCGTCGCGGATAGCCACAACCTTTACGTCGAAGTTCAGGCGCTGGCCCGCGAGCGGGTGGTTGCCGTCAACAGTAACGTCATCGCCGTCCAGATCGCGGATGGTCACGATCTGCATGCCGCCGTCCGGACCGGATGCGTGGAACTGCATGCCGACTTCGAGTTTGTCGACACCTTCGAACATGCTGGCGCTCAGGGTGCTGACCAGTTCGGCGGAGTATTCACCATAGGCATCTTCCGGCTCGACGGCTACCTTCAGCTCGTCACCGACGTCCTTGCCTTCCAGCGCCTTTTCCAGGCCCGGGATGATGTTGCCTGCACCTTGCAGGTAAACCAGCGGCGCACCACCGGCAGAGCTGTCGATGACCTCACCAGCGTCGTTGGTCAGGGTATAGTCAATGGAGACAGCCTTATTGGCGGCGATCGGCATGGGGACAAGACCTTTTGCTTAAGATTGAAGAACGAGCAAGTTTAACCAAGCAATCGCCCGAAAGCGAACGCAACTCTGACAAACGGCCCAGAATGGAAGGTTCAACTGTTATCAACTTGCAACAGGATCAAGAAGGGCACTGGATTGCCGTGCTGTCCTGCGGCCACACTCAGCACCTGCGCCATCAGCCGCCATGGCAGTCGCGAGCCTGGGTTCTTGACCCGATAAAACGCCAACAGATGACAGGTCAGGCCTTTCGCTGCGGCTGGTGTGCTAACGCCGCAGATAACGATAGTCTTGCCGCAGAGAAATCGCGTTAGACGATTTCCGGACTTTTTTGGTCAGCAGCTGTTCCCTATGTGCTGCGACCCTTGCACTGCTCAATCGAGAAGCCAGTATGCAGACTTTTTTTATCGCCCCCACTGACTTCGGCGTGGGGTTGACCTCTATCAGCCTGGGCCTGGTGCGCACACTGGAGCGCGCAGGCTTGAAAGTAGGTTTTTTCAAACCGATTGCCCAGCCGCACCCCGGCGATCTGGGCCCCGAGCGCTCGACTGAACTGATGGCCCGCACCCACGGCCTGAAGCCGCCCAAGCCTCTGGGGCTGGCGCATGTCGAGCGCATGCTCGGCGATGGTCAACTGGATGAACTGCTCGAAGAGATCATCAATCTTTATCAACAGGCAGCTGTCGGCAAGGACGTGCTGGTGGTCGAAGGCATGGTCCCGACCCGCAGCGCGAGCTATGCCGCGCGGGTCAATCTGCATCTGGCCAAGAGCCTGGATGCTGACGTCATTCTGGTCTCTGCCCCGGAAAACGAAGTGCTTGCCGAGCTGTCGGGCAGGGTCGAATTGCAGGCCCAGCTGTTTGGTGGCCCCAAGGACCCGAAGGTGCTGGGCGTGATACTCAACAAGGTGCGCACCGAAGAGAGCATGGAAGTCTTCTCCTCTCGCCTGAAAGAGCACTCTCCACTGCTGCGCAGTGGCGATTTCCGACTGCTGGGCTGCATTCCCTATCGTGCTGAACTCAATGCCCCGCGCACTCGTGATGTGGCCGAACTGCTAGGCGCGCAGGTACTCAACGCAGGCGATTACGATCAGCGGCGCATGTCCAGAATCATTATCTGTGCCCGAACGGTGCTCAATACCGTTCCACTGCTCAAGCCGGGCGTGCTGGTCGTGACGCCGGGCGACCGTGACGACATCATTCTGGCAGTGAGCCTGGCGGCAATAAATGGCGTACCGCTGGCGGGCCTGTTGCTGACCAGCGATACCGTGCCCGACCCGCGCATCATGGAACTGTGCCGAGGTGCATTCCAGGCCGGTCTGCCTGTGCTGTCGGTCAGCAGCGGTTCCTATGACACGGCAAACCGGCTCAATCAGTTAAACAAGGAAATCCCCATCGATGACCGCGAGCGCGCGGAAAACATCACCGATTTCGTGGCCGGCCATCTGGACGCCGGCTGGCTGCACCAGCGTTGCGGAACACCCCGCGAGCTGCGCCTGTCGCCTGCCGTGTTTCGCTATCAACTGATCCAGCGAGCGCAGGCAGCCAACAAGCGTATTGTCCTGCCCGAAGGCAACGAACCGCTGACCATTCAGGCGGCGGCCATCTGCCAGGCGCGCGGTATCGCCCGTTGTGTGTTACTGGCCAGACCCGAGGAAGTTCAGGCCGTGGCTCAGGCACACGGTATCGAGCTGCCACCGGGGCTGGAGATTCTTGACCCGGAGCTGATTCGCGAGCGCTATGTTGCGCCGATGGTGGAACTGCGCAAAAACAAAAGCCTGAACGCGCCCATGGCCGAGCAACAGCTCGAAGACCCGGTGGTTATCGGCACCGTAATGCTGGCGCTGGACGAAGTCGACGGGCTGGTATCGGGTGTCATTCACTCCACCGCCAACACCATCCGGCCTGCCCTGCAACTGATCAAGACCGCGCCGGGCTGCACGCTGGTGTCTTCGGTATTTTTCATGCTGTTCCCCGAGCAGGTGCTGATGTACGGCGACTGCATCATGAACCCGCATCCGAGTGCCAGCGAGCTGTCCGAGATCGCCTTGCAAAGCGCCGACTCAGCCACTGCGTTCGGCATTTCGCCACGGGTAGCGATGATCAGCTATTCCAGCGGCAACTCGGCCAGCGGCGAAGAAGTGGAGAAGGTCCGCGAAGCAACGCAACTGGCACGGGAAACCCGGCGCGATCTATTGATCGACGGGCCGCTGCAGTATGATGCGGCCGCCAACGAACATGTCGCCCGACAGCTGGCTCCGGACAGCCCGGTGGCAGGACGTGCCAACGTGTTCGTGTTCCCGGACCTCAATACTGGCAATACCACTTACAAGGCGGTGCAACGCAGTGCCGACTGTGTAAGCCTTGGCCCGATGCTGCAAGGCCTGCGCAAGCCGGTGAACGACCTGCCACGTGGCGCACAGGTGGATGACATCGTCTATACCATCGCACTGACGGCGATACAGGCCGACACGCTGTCCTGATACCTACTCATGATGCCGCAGACCCATCTGCGGCTTCCGACAACTTCCGGAGCCATCTCCTTCATGGATTTCCTGCCTGCCCCGTTGCGCGGCGTCATCGCATCGCTGTTATTGGCGCTGAACACCATCGTCTGTTGCACGGTGCTGTTCGCGGTCACGATCCTCAAGATCTGCCTGCCTTTCTCTGCGGCACAGCGCTTTACCGACTGGCTGATGAGCCACATCCATGAAACCTGGATCGGCAACAACAATGCCTGGATCAAGCTGCTCTGCCACACCCGCTGGCACCTGAGCGGGCTGGAAGGGCTCGATTACAAACACTCGTATCTGGTCACCAGCAATCACCAGAGCTGGGTCGACATCATGGTCTTGCAATACGTGCTCAACCGGCGCATTCGTCCGTTGAAATTCTTCCTCAAGCAGGAGTTGATCTGGGTCCCGATCATCGGTCTGGCGTGGTGGGCGTTGGGTTTTCCGTTCATGAAGCGTTACTCCAAGGCGTACCTTGCGAAACACCCGGAAAAGAAAGGCAAGGATCTGGAAACCACCCGCCGCACCTGCGCGAAGTTTCGTCACAACCCGGTGGGGATTTTCAACTTCGCAGAAGGCACGCGCTTCACCGCTGGCAAACACGCGCAGCAGAACTCGCCCTTCCGCCACTTGCTCAAACCCAAGGCTGGCGGCATTGCCTTCGTGCTCGATGCGATGGGCGAACAGCTGGAGTCGATCATCAACGTGACCATCCACTACCCGGGCGGGCAACCCGGCTACTGGGACCTGTTGTGCGGCAATGTGAGGGAAGTGGTTGCCCACTTCGAAGAGATCAAAATCCCGCAGCAGTTTCTCGGCAGGAACTACGACCAGGACGGCGAGTACCGCCTGGAATTCCAGCAGTGGATCAATGCGCTATGGGAACAGAAAGACCGGCTGCTGGACAGCTTGCATGAGCAGTATCCAGCACAGCCGCGAGCGTGAGGCACGATAATATCCCTATCGTGCGACGCTCCGCGTCGGCATGCCTTTCAGGACGCTCTGCGTCCTCTTGCGACGCAGAGCATTGCGAACTGCAGTTCACTGGAGCGTAAGGAACGAGAAACCAATATCGTGCCAACGCAACGTTGTTGATCAGTACTGCTGACCCGGAATCGGCTTGAGGTTTACCTCGACACGGCGGTTCTGGGCGCGGCCATTGACATCGGCGTTGCTGGCAATCGGTTGGTCGGGGCCCGCGCCGCGCACTGACAGGTGCGATTGATCAACGCCCTGCGAAGTCAGGTACGTCGCAACGCTTTGTGCGCGCTGCTGCGACAGGTCCATGTTGTGCTGGCGGCTGCCGGTGCTGTCGGTGTAACCGACGATTTCAATGTTGTTCTGGTTGAACTGCTTGAGTGAATTCGCCAGGTTGTTGAGCGGCGAATAGAAGCTGCTGGCGATTGCCGAAGAGTCCGTTGCGAACGTTATGTTACCCGGCATGATCAGTTTGATCTGGTCACCCTGACGCTGCACCTCGACGCCAGTATTGGCCATGCTCGCGCGCAATGCTGCTTCCTGCTTGTCTGCGTAATAGCCATACCCCGCCGATGCAGCGCCCGCAACGGCAGCACCAATCAATGCGCCCTTGCCACGATGATTGTGGTCGATGGCGGCACCTGCTACTGCACCGGCCAATGCGCCGAGTCCGCCGTACTTGGCTGTTTTGCTCATGCCACCGGAGCTTTGCGCTTGGCCTTGATTGTCATAGGGATTGGATGTTGCACAGCCCGACAGCATGGCTACGGCGGTGGCAACAATGATCAAACGACGCGAGGTAAACATTCAGGAGCTCCTGGTTTTGACGAACGCTGGTAACCGGATTAGAGCATGCCAGCTGTCAAAAATTCCTTAACCCCTGCTGAACCGCCCGTATTACGGCGCTTGACGTGTTTTGCTCAGCGTCGTTCCTCACGAATATAAGGCTCGCCCAACGCACCCGGCTGACTGCTGGATTGACGCTTGCCGCTTGCCACCCAGACCATCACCAACAACGTGACCGCGTAGGGCGTCATCAAGACGAAATACTGAGGCAGGCGCACCCCCGTGGCCGCCAATTGCGGAATCAGCGCCTCGATGCCACCGAACAGCAAAGCACCGGCCAACGCACGCCAGGGCGACCAGCGCGCGAAGATCACCAGCGAAACCGCAATCCAGCCGCGTCCGCCTGTCATGTCCGCGATCCACATCTTGGTACTGAGTACGGCAATGAAGCCGCCCGCCAGCCCCATCAATGCAGAACCGGCGACAATTGCCGCCAAGCGGTAACCCAACACAGAAATGCCTGCGGCATCGGCGGCCTGCGGGTTCTCGCCAACCGCCCGCAAACGCAGCCCGGTTCGGGAGCGGTCAAGCAGCCAGACCACCGCAATGAAAATCACCACGGTCAAATACACCAGTGGGTTCTGAACAAACACCCTGCCTACCACCGGCAGCTCGGACAAAGGCCATAGTTCCAACGCCTGCAAGCCGCTGACTGGCCGGTTGGTCCAGCCAAGCAGCGTACCCAGCAGACCGGTCAAACCCTGACAGAAGAACACCAGCGCCAGGCCGGCAATCACCTGATTGATCCGCAGCACCAACACCATCAGCGCAAACAGCAACGAAACCAGGCCTGCCGCCACCATCGACGCCAGCAGCGAAAGACCAGGCGAGCCCAGGCTCAACTGCATACCGATGCCCGCCAACGCGCCGACCAGCATCAGCCCCTCGACGCCCAGCGCCAGTACACCGCTGCGCTCGATGAGGATCAGGCCCAGTGCGGCCAGCGCAAACGGCACGGCGAAATCCGGTGCGCTGCCCAACCAGTGGGAAATAAGCTCCATCAACATTCTCCTGCCTGAATGCGCCGCAGGCGATGGCGGATGAAAAAGTCCGACGACGCGACGCAGATCACCAGGATTGCCTGGATCAGTTGCACCATCGAAAACGGAATCTGATAGAACACCTGCAGGTTGCGCCCGGCCACGAACAGCATGGCGATCAGCAGCGCGACCACGGTAGCGGCCACTGGGTTATTGCGGGCCAGAAAGGCGATGAGAATCCCGGAAAAACCGTAGCCCTGATAGAACGACTGGGTAAGGCGCCCTTCCTGCCCGGACGTCACAACGAAACCTGCGAGCCCTGCCAGTGCACCTGAAAGCAGCACAGTGCCGATAATCATCTTGCGCACCGGCACACCCACAGCCCCGGCGACCTTCGGGTTGGCATCGACGAAGCGCAGGTACAGCCCGGCCCGCGAGACGCCGACAAACCACAGAGTCAGGCCGGTGACCAACAGCGCCAGGGGGATCGCTGCGTTATACCCCGCAAACAGATCAGGCAAACGCTCAAAGCTTTGAAACGCAGGCGAGTAGGGAAAGTTGTCTCGCGGGTCCTTCCAACTGCCATAAACCAGATGCAGAAGGAAGTTGGCGGCGATGTAATTGAGCATCAGGGTCGAGATGATCTCGTTGACCTGCCACTTTAGCTTCAACAGTACCGGCCCCAGGCTCCACAGCAACCCGCAGATCACAGCCGCCGCCATCATTAGCGGCAGGCGCAGAACTTCCGGCCCCACCTGGAACAGCGAAATCGCCGTGGTACCAATCGCTCCCCAGATCATCTGGCCCTCCAGCCCCAGGTTCCAGAAGCGCGCACGAAACGCCATGCACCCGGCCAGGCCGACCATAATCATCGGCGACGCCTGAAACAGCACAGCCTTGAAGTTTTGGGCATCGAACACCGTTTGAACGACGAATTCGTTGAGCAACTCGTCAGCAGGCACCCCGGCAAGAATCAGGATAGTGGTACAGATCGCCAGGCCGACCAGCAACGCCAAGGCTATGATCAGCGCCTGCAAGGGCCAGCCAGTCTGCTGACGAAGTTCCAGCGTGTAGCGGCGCGACAGCAACGGTTGGCGTACTGGAGCAGTCTGTTGCAATGCAGTTGTGTCACTCATGGCTCACCATCGCTTTGCCGATAGCCTGACGGTCAGCGGGGTAATCGAACTCGGCGACGACACGCCCGCCGTTCATTACGCCGATACGGTCAGCCAGGCTCAATACTTCGTCCAGGTCTTCGCTGATCACCAGCACCGCAGCGCCTGCATCGCGTGCCGCGCGCAGGCGGGCATGCACTGCCTGTGTGGCACGCACGTCCAGGCCACGGCTCGGGCTATGCACCAGCACCAATTGCGGGTCGCGGCTGAATTCACGGGCGATCACCAGTTTCTGTGCGTTGCCGCCCGACAGCAGTGCAGCTTTCTGATCGAGAGAGCGCACGCCCTGCACATCGAAGTCCGCCACCGCGCTTTGCGCGTCCTGTTTCAGGCGCTTGTAGCCCAGACGCCAGAAAGAACCGTATTGCCCGCTATGGATGTTGCCGATGCCGAAGTTCTCGGCCACCGACAGCGACCCGGCCAGCGCCGCGCCGTAGCGGTCCGCCGGGATGGAAGCGATGCGCAGTTGCCGACGCTGATCAGCCGACGCACTGCGCAGGTCGCCAAAAGAGGCCATGTGGATTTCGCCCTCGGTGGCCTGCGGCAGCCCCATCAATGCGTTGGCCAGTTCGGCCTGACCATTGCCGCCAACGCCTGCAATACCGTAGATCTGCCCGGCGTGCAGGGTCATGTTCACGCCGTTGAGTGCGCCGCTGCCGACGCTGCGCAAATCGCGTACCTGTAAACGCACCTCACCAGGCGTTGCGCAATGATGTTCTGCGACCGGCACCGACTCGCCCACGGTCAGTTGCACCAGTTGCTCGACACTCACCTTCTGCGGGTCAACAGTCTGCACGGTGCGCCCGCCGCGCATCACGGTCACACGGTCGGCATAGCGTTTGACGTCGGCCATCTTGTGCGTCACCAGAATCACCGCAGCGCCCTGCCGCGCAAAGGCCTGAACGGTCAGCAGCAAACGTTCGGCCTCCTGATCGGTCAGGACTGCGGTCGGCTCATCAAGGATCAGAATGCGCGCACCGGCCAGCAGCACCTTGAGAATCTCGACGCGCTGCTGCTCGGCGACCGACAGGCTGTCGACGGTCCGGGCCGGGTCAATCGCAAACCCCAGTTCGTCCGCCTTGCTGACAATCTCTTGCTCCAGCGCACGCAGACGCTTTCGATAGCTGCCTTCGCCCGGTTGCTCGGGCAGTGCCAACAGAATGTTCTGCGCCACTGTAAAGGGCTTCACCAGCTTGAAGTGCTGGTGAACCATGCCAATCCGGTAACGGCTGGCGTCCCTGGGCCCCTGAAGCCGAACCGGGTTGTCGTCCAGCAGCAGCGTGCCGGTTTCCGGTGCGTACAGCCCGGCTGCAATGTTCATCAGCGATGACTTGCCTGCACCGTTCTCGCCCAGCAACGCATGCACTTCGCCCCAACAGGCGGTGAAATCGGCATCGATCAGCGCCTTGAAGCCATCGAACGATTTACTGATGCCGGTGAGTTGCAGCGCGTTGACCTGACTCATTGCTGAGTCTTCACGCCTTCGACAAACCAGTCCATCTTCCACAGATCCGGGTCAGACAATTGCTGACCGGCCGCAACCCGCTCCTTGCCGTCACGGTCCGCCAGCGGTCCGCTGTAGATGATTTTCCTGCCTGCCAGCAGTTCGTCACGCTCGGCCATGATCTTCTTGCGATTGTCTTCCGAAATGATCGGGTCTTTGCTCAGCGTGATATCGGTGCCGCCCTGCTGCATCGACAGCAGTGCACCGTTGGCGGGCGGGGTCCAGTTGCCCGCGATGACCTTTTTGAGCTCTGGCCCCAGGAAGCGGTCCCAGACCCACAACGAGGAACAGACGGTTGCCTTGGGGGCAAACTCGCTCAGATCCCGATGGTGGCCGGTGCCATGAATGCCGCGCTCCTGAGCGACGATCTGCGGTGTCGGGCTGTCGACGTGCTGGCCGACCACATCGACGCCGTTGTCGATCAATGCCATGGTTGCCGCGCGCTCCTTGACCGGGTCATTCCAGGCGCCGGTATAAACCACAGTGACGGTGGCTTTCGGATTGATCTGCCGGGCACCCAGTTCGTAGGCGTTGATGGTCCAGTTGACCTGGCCGAACGGGTTGGCGGCGACGAAGCCCAGCTTGCCGGTTTTCGACGCAGCACCAGCGGCCATGCCGCACAGGTACTGGCTCTCGTAGGTACGGCCATAAAACGATTCGAGGTTGGCCGCGTTGGTGGTGCCCGAGCCGTTCAGGAACGCGACATCAGGGTATTTTTTGGCCAGCGCAAGGAAGGTGTCTGAGTAACCGAATGCAGTGCCGACGATGATGTTGGCACCGCGTGCGATGAGTCGGTCGACCACGGGGGTAATGGCAGCGGCGTTCTCGGGCACGCTTTCCACGAACTGGATTTTTGTGTCCAGATCCTTCTCAAGCTTCACGCGCGCCTCATCGAATGCCTGAGTCCAGCCGCCGTCATTGCGCGGGCTGATGTAGACCATGGCGATTTTCGCAGGTCCCTTCAGGGTCAAGCCCTCGGCCTGAGCGAAGCCGGCGGCCCCGAACGCTACAGCCGCACACAATGTCCCGGGCAACAGTTTCTTGTACATAGACGTTTTCCTGAGGGTAATGGCCGATGAGGGCAGCACGTGGCCGACTCTCAGGCCGTAGCAGCATCCATGCCACTACCGGGAAAACGCTATGGAACAACGGCATGACTCGATTTCACCGCGCAGAACAGATCAAATGGTCTGAATCAGAGCACTTGGTTTGTGCATGACCTGCATTCACTGCGCGTCCAGGGTGCGCGTGTCGGGGCCCGCGCAATTTTTCAGGCAGTACGCGGCAGGATGCCGTCCAGGATCATGCTGCGCAGGCTCGCCAGCACTTCTTCGAAAAACACCGGGTCGTCCAGCGTCTTGCCGGTAACGGCCTCGACCTGAGTGCGGAAATCGGCGTAATGCTGAGTGGTCGCCCACAGGGTGAAAATCAGATGGTGCGGGTTGATCGGGGCCAACTGGCCGCTGTCGATCCAGTGCTGAATGACTGCCACCTTGGCCTGCACCGTGTCGCGCAACGGGTGCTGCAACTCGCCCTGAATCAGCGGCGCGCCCTGCATCACTTCCATACAGAACAGCCGTGATTCGGCCGGGTGATCACGGGACATTTCCAGTTTGGCCTTGATGTAGGCGCCGATAGCCTGCACCGGCTCCTTGTCGGCAGTGAAATGCACCAGCGGGCTCAGCCAGACTTCAAGCAACTGACGCAGTACGTTGAGGTACAGATCATCCTTGCTGCTGAAGTAATACAGCAGGTTGGTCTTGGAAACATCCGCCAGGCTCGCGACCTGGTCCAGGCTGCTGCCGTGCACGCCATAGCGGGAAAATATCTCCAGCGCCGCATCGAGAATCAGCGTGCGCTTGCCTTCCATCAGGCGCATGCGCCGCTTCAGTGAAGTAGCGCTGGGCTCGCGAGTGGTCTTGACCACGGTTTCGGGCTTGACCTTGCGTCCGCGCTTGCTCGCGGGCTCCGTCACAGGAGGTTTCTTGTTCACGCACATCCATCCAGTGATGCCGAAATGAGCGGGCATCTTAACGGGCGCAGCTGTTTTGTCGATATGGGTTACCCAGCCGGTCGACTCTGCCCCATCTGCGTGCGCCCTGCACAAACCAAGTGCTCTGATTCAGACCAAATGGTCTGCAAAAAATGAGTTTTATTTGTAAGCAATTGAATAAAAACAATAAAAATTTATGGCCCACTTAATGCAATGGCGAATTAAGAGATGAATCAAGTGCTCTGGCACGCATCGACCAACGCAGAGAGGCCTTATATGGACATCGGTATCTTCATCCCCATCGGCAACAACGGCTGGCTGATTTCCAGCAACGCACCGCAGTACATGCCGACTTTCGAGCTGAACAAACAGATCGTGCAGACGGCCGAGGGCTACGGTTTCGACTTTGCGTTATCGATGATCAAACTGCGCGGCTTCGGCGGCAAGACAGAGTTCTGGGAGCACAACCTGGAGTCCTTCACGCTGATGGCGGGGCTGGCGGCAGTGACCAGCAAGATCCAGCTGTTCGCCACCGTGGCCACTCTGACCATTCCACCTGCCATCGCTGCACGCATGGCCTCGACCATCGATTCGATCTCCAATGGCCGCTTCGGGATCAACCTGGTCACCGGCTGGCAGAAACCCGAATACGAGCAGATGGGCCTGTGGCCCGGCGATGAGTTCTTCCATACCCGCTATGAATACCTGGCCGAATACGCCCAGGTTCTGCGCGACCTGTGGGCCACCGGCAGCAGTGATTTCAAGGGCGAGCATTTCAGCATGCAGGACTGCCGCGTCAGCCCTCGTCCAAAGGCTGACATGAAGCTGATCTGCGCCGGTCAAAGCGAAGCAGGCATGGCTTTCTCAGCGCAGTACGCCGATTACAACTTCTGCTTCGGCAAGGGCGTGAACACCCCTACTGCGTTTGCGCCCACCGCACAGAAACTGATCGAAGCCAACGAAAAGACCGGCCGCAACGTTACCTCCTGCGTGCTGTTCATGATCATCGCCGACGATACCGATGAAGCGGCAAGGGCTCGCTGGGAGCACATCAAGGACGGAGCCGACGAAGAGGCCATCGCCTGGTTGAGCGAGAAGGGCTCGGCGGATAAGAGCGCCGGTTCGAACCTGCGGCAGATGGCCGACCCGACCTCGGCGGTCAACATCAACATGGGCACGCTGGTCGGCTCTTGGGCCACTGTGGCGCGAATGCTTGATGAAGTCGCCAGTGTGCCGGGGACTCAGGGCGTGATGCTGACCTTCGATGACTTCGTGAAAGGCGTCGAGGATTTCGGCGAGAAAATCCAGCCGCTGATGACCAGTCGCAAGCACATCGCGCAGCTCAAGGAGGTGGTCTGATGAATGCTTCGGCAACTGTCGCAGGCGTCGACCTGCCGGACGGGCAACCCGCCCGTGTGCTGCCCGCCCGTCCCGAGCCGCTGCGCATGAAACCCGGCGAAACAGCGCTGGTGGTCGTCGACATGCAGAACGCCTACGCATCGCTGGGGGGTTATCTGGACCTTGCCGGGTTCGATGTCAGCAGCACCGGGCCGGTTATCGCCAATATCAACAAGGCCTGTGCCGCAGCGCGTGCAGCAGGCATCCCGGTGATCTTTTTCCAGAATGGCTGGGACCCGGCCTATGTCGAGGCGGGAGGGCCCGGCTCGCCGAACTGGCATAAGTCCAATGCACTGAAAACCATGCGCAAGCGCCCGGAGCTCGAAGGGCAACTGCTGGCCAAAGGCGGATGGGACTATCAACTGGTCGATGAACTCAAGCCACAGCCTGGCGACATTGTGGTGCCGAAAATCCGTTACAGCGGCTTCTTCAATTCCAGTTTCGACAGCGTGTTACGCAGCCGCGGCATTCGCAACCTGGTATTCACCGGCATCGCCACCAATGTGTGCGTTGAATCCACCCTGCGTGACGGTTTCCACTTGGAGTACTTCGGCGTAGTGCTGGCCGATGCAACCCATCAGGCAGGCCCCGACTTCGCTCAGCAAGCTGCGCTATTCAACATCGAAACCTTCTTCGGCTGGGTTTCCAGCGTCGATGACTTCTGCACCACCTTCAGCCCTGTCGGGCAACCCTCGTGAGGACATACGCATGACCAAGAAAGCGATTATTCCTGCTGGCACCACCAAGCCCATTGCTCCGTTTGTGCCGGGCTCCATGGCCGATGGCGTGCTCTACGTTTCGGGCACGTTACCGTTCGACAAGGACAACAACGTGGTGCACGTCGGCGATGCGACCGCCCAGACCCGTCATGTGCTGGAAACCATCAAAAGCGTGGTCGAAACCGCTGGCGGGACAATGGACGATGTCACCTTTAACATGATCATGATTCGCGACTGGGCCGATTACGCCAAGGTCAACGAGGTGTACGCCGAATACTTCGCGGGCGAGAAACCGGCCCGTTACTGCATCCAGTGCGGTCTGGTAAAGCCCGAGGCGCTGATCGAAATCGCCAGCATCGCCCACATCGGCTGAGCACTGACTTAAAAACCGACCTGAAGCCCACCCGGAGAACGTGCATGTTTCATGAAATTCATCGATGTCAGCATGCCGATGCGCCCCTGTTGGTGCTCAGTTCCGGGTTGGGCGGATCCAGCCGTTACTGGGCGGATGACCTGGCGGCGCTGACCCGCGACCATGACGTACTGGTCTACGATCACGCCGGGACTGGACGCAGCCCTGCGGATTTGCCGGCAGACTATTCGATCCGCCATATGGCCATGGAATTGCTGACCCTGCTCGACTCGCTCGGTATCCAGCGTTGCCATTTCATAGGCCATGCGCTGGGCGGGCTGGTGGGCCTGGAGATTGCGCTGTTGCGCCCCGAATTTTTGCAAAGTCAGGTGCTGATCAATGCGTGGAGCAGCCCCAACCCACACAGCGCGCGCTGCTTTTCAGTGCGCAAAAAACTGCTGTTGAACAGCGGGCCGGACGCCTACGTGCAAGCGCAGGCACTGTTTCTGTACCCGGCAGACTGGATCGCCGCCAACGGTGCCCGGCTGGCCGATGACGAGGCCCATGCGCTGGCGCATTTTCCCGACACCGACAACCTGCTGCGACGTATTCATGCACTGCAAACCTTCGACGTGGAGGCCAGTCTGGCTCGTATCCAGACGCCGACCCTGCTGATTGCCAACCGCGACGACATGCTGGTGCCCTGGCAACAATCGCAACATCTGGCCGAGGCACTGCCCAACGCCAGGCTGGTGCTGCTGGAATATGGCGGCCACGCCTCGAACATCACCGACCCATTGCCCTTCCAACGCACCCTGCTCGACTTTCTCAACGCACAGACCTGAAAGGACTCATCCCATGCATGCCGACTCTGAAGCCCTTGCCACCCTCCCCGCTGACCCGGTCAGCCAGCTGGCGTTTCGCGATGCAATGTCCAGCCTCGCCGCAGCCGTCAACGTCATCACCACCGATGGCCCCGGCGGCCGCGCCGGTTTTACTGCGACAGCGGTCTGCAGCGTGACCGATCAGCCTCCCACGCTACTGGTTTGTATCAATCGCAGCGCCTCGGTGTATGAAACCTTCATCGAGAACGGCCTGTTATGCGTCAACACACTGGGCAACGGTCAGCAGGACTTGTCCAACCTGTTCGGTGGCAAGCGCTCACAGCAGGAGCGTTTTGACGGTGGCCAGTGGGAAAGCGGGGTGACGGGTGCGCCGATACTGAACAGCGCCAAACTGGCCCTCGACTGCAGGGTGACCCAATCCGTCAGCGTCGGCACACATGACATTCTCTTTTGCCAGGTGCTGGATATAAGGGATCAGGGTGAGTCAGACGCCTTGGTGTACTTTGCCCGTCAGTATCATCACTTGCCAGGTGCGGCACCGGCTGCCTGAAAATACTTTTCAGCACTTGAACGCGTCAGGAAATCTACACTGCGCCTGTTTTGCACAGGGCACTGCGGGCTGCCTGACGGGTTGCTGACACAACAAATAGACAAGATTTTTTCGCAGGCAGCGCCCTATACTGGCACCTTGAGATCAGGATGATCCTTGCAGTCAATGAGGTGAAATCATGTCGATCGGTAGCTCTTGCACTCTGCTGGCCTCATCTGGCAGTTGGCCGTCTGCTTTCTTCGCTTGCCCGTTGCCTGCCGTGCCAACACACCCGGGTGACTGAGCATGCTGAAAAAAATCCCTGTCGCTGAGCTTGCCCTTGGCATGCACATCCATAAAATCTGTCGCCGCTGGACCGACGATCCATTCTGGATAGGCTTGGTCGAAGTCATGCTTGATGACGTCGAGGTGCTCAAGCGCATCCAGCAATCGGGCACCCGGGAAGTCTGGATCGAAACCGGCAAAAGCCGTGTACTGGCACCCCAAACAGCACCAGCACCCTCCATACATGACACCGCACCAGCCAGTCTGGACAAGGAAGTCCTGCGCGCCCGGGCCATTTGCGGTAGAGCCAGAAACGCCGTCATGGCCATGTTTACCGAAGCCCGCATGGGCCAGGCGATGGATGTCGACAACGTGCAGTTGCTGGTGGAAGAAATCTCCAGTTCGATCCTGCGCCACCCGCATGCGCTGATCAGCCTGTCACGCTTGAAAACGTCCGACGAGTACACCTACATGCATTCGGTGGCGGTCTGCGCGCTGATGGTTGCGCTCGCCAGACGCATGGGCCTGCCTGATGATCAGGTGCGCGAAGCGGGTGTGGCCGGGCTGATGCACGATGTCGGCAAAATGATGATTGCTCCGCAAGTGCTCAATAAACCGGGCCGCCTCACCCATGACGAATTCGAGATCATGAAGGCTCACCCCGAACTGGGTCTGAAGATACTCAAGGAAAATCAGCCCGTGGCGGCGACGGTAATGGATGTGTGCTTGCACCACCATGAGAAGGTCGACGGCTCGGGCTATCCCCACGGCCTGAAAGGCGACCAGATCAGCATATTTGCGCGCATGGGCGCAGTCTGCGATGTGTATGACGCCATTACCTCCGACCGCCCCTACAAAAAGGGCTGGGGCGTTGCCCATTCGATTCGCGAGATGGCTTCATGGAAAGGCCATTTTGATGATGTGGTGTTTCAAAGCTTCGTCAAGACCGTGGGCATATACCCGACCGGTACGCTGGTGCGTCTGGAAAGCGGGCGTCTCGGCGTTGTGGTCGAGCAAAGTGATGCGTCGCTGTTGAAACCGAGGGTGAAGGTCTTCATGTCGGCACGGACCGGCAAGACGTTCGCCGCGCAGATCATAGATCTGGGCAGTTTTGCCGACCCGGACGTGATCGTCAAAATCGAAACGCCGACCGACTGGGGGCTGGAAGAGGTTGATACGCTGTGGGCGGGCAGCCCGGCCTGATCAGTTGATGAGTCGCCCTGCTGGCTAACCCAGCAAGCCCAGTACCTTTGCCCTCGCCACCGCCTGGGTACGCCGCTCGACGCCCAGTTTGCTGTTGATGTGGCTGGCGTGAGTCTTGACGGTGTGCAGGGAAATGAACAGTTGCTCGCTGATCTCCTGGTTGGAACAGCCCTGTGCAATCAAATGCAGTACGCCCAGCTCACGCACACTCAGGCAGTCGCTGCCATGCGCAGGTTCGAGTGTCGGCGTGCAGGAGGCCGGGAGTTCTTCCAGCAAGGCATCGCGAACCTTGCAGGATGGCAGTTGCAGCAGTTGCTCATGCAGCCACTGGGAATGCTCGCCCAGCAGCGTTTTGAAGGGAATAAGAGCCCCTCCGGCCGCTGACTGCAGGCTGCGCAGCAGCAGCTCTCGCGCTTCGTCGCGACGCGTCTGGCTCAGCAGCAGACCTATCTGCTGAGTCATCGCGATAAGCCCGAGCAGTGGCGCGCCCACCTCCCGGGCATGCCGCTCCAGCGCCTGCAAACGTTGCTCGCTGGCAACATCATCACCCTGCAGTCGATCCAGCACCGCACGCTGCAATTCGATGTGTTGTGGCAGTTGCGGATGACACTCGGGGGCCGCAGCGCCCGGCTCGCCGTTGTAGGACTGAGTCAGGCGCAACAACCAGGCTTCGGCGAGGTCCATGCGCCCTTGCAGCAGCCACAATTCGCATTTCACCAGAGTCACCATCGCCAGATAGTAGATCGGTGGCACATCCCAGATGTGCATCAAACGTTCGACCTCGGCGAGTTCGGCGAAAGCCTCGGCAAACCGGCCGGCGCAGCCCTCCATGGTGGCAATCACGCAGTGGCCGATCAGCACACTGATGTCGCGACAGGCGCGCGCTTCGGCCAGCCCGGCCAGCAATAAAACCCGTCCTTGGTCCACTTGCAGGCGCAGGGTCAGCAAATAGCCTTCATACAGCGTCAGGCGCGCGCGAACTGCGTACAAGCGCACGGTGGACAACCCTTTGAGGCGCTGCTGCCCTCGGCGTACCTCATCAAGCGCACGCAGAATTTCGCCTCGAGCCTGCAAGACCCTGGCGCGATCGTAATGCGCCAGCGCTTCGAACAGTGGATTGGCAACCCGCTGTGCCAGCTCCAGCGCATCACGATTCAACACGCGGGCGCGCCACAGATCACCATTGGCAACCGCAAGGTTGGCCAGCGTCGACAGGCAGACAAGCCGTTGGCCATAGCGTTTTTCCGGCAAGGTCAGCAGGGCTTCAGTGCAATAGCGTTCGGTCTTTTCACTGTCTCCACGGCCACGCGCGATGATGCCGCTGAGCGCCAGCCACTGGGCGAGCATGGATTTTTGCGCAGTCGCCGAGGGCGCTGGCAGGAACCGGCTCAATTGATTGGCCAGTTCCTCGGCGGCGTCCAGTTGGCAGGCCAGCCCCAGCGCCCAGGCGTAGAGCACAATCAAGCGTGGCGTGCTGGTCAACAGATCATCCGGCAAGTCCATCTTCCAGCGCAGCAACATGCCGACATTCTGCTCGGCCAGCAATTGCTCTTCAGAGAGGCTCTGCACCAGATTGGCGGCCACATCCAGATGCCCGGCGCGCAATGCCTGTTCCACCGCTTCATCCAGCTGGCCCTGAGTGCTGAACCAGCGACAGGCGTTAAGGTGCAGCCGGGTCGGTTGCGCGCCGCCAGCCTGACGCGCGCGCAACAGATCGGAAAACAGATGATGATAGCGAAACCAGTGGCCCTGCTCGTCCAGCGGCACCAAAAAGACCTGATGCGCCTGTAGATAACGGATCATCTCGACGCTGTCATGGCTGTCCCGCGCGGCGTCGCACAGCCCGGCGCAAAAACGCTCAAGACACGCAGTGTCATAAAGAAACGCCTGAACATCGGCCGGCAGGCAGTCGATCACCTCTTCAAGCAGGTACTCGCGAATCAGCACCTCACTGCCGCGCAGCGCCTGCGACAAAGCGCTTTCATCACCCGCTTCAGACGCTGCCAGCAACCAGAATCGCAACCCGGCCACCCAGCCTTCGCTACGCTGAATCAGGTTTTGCAGCACCTCACTGTCGAGCGAGCTGCTATGGCGGTCCAGCACTGCCATTGATTCCGCGTGCGTCAGGCGCAGATCCTGCTCGTTGATTTCCAGCAACTGGCGCGTCAGACGCAGGCGTGCCAGGTGCCAGTCCGGGCGCTGTCGGCTGGTCACCATGACCACCAGCCCAACCGGCAAATGATTGAGAAAAAACTGCAGGCAGCGGTCAAGCACCGGGCCTTGGGCCAGATGATAATCATCCAGCACCAACAGCAGCGGTTTGCTCAGCATCAGGTGCATGGCCAGTTCGTCGAGCAGACCGTCGAGCCATTCCTCGAACGCGAACGGCTGATGGCGCTGACGCATTTTCAGCAGGCTCATTGCCTGCGTGCCCAGTTGCGGGAAAAACTGCTGCAGGCTGCCCAGCAAACGCTCCAGAAAACGACCCGGGTCGCTGTCCCGCGCGCTCAGCCCCAGCCATACGTTCTGCCATTTGTCCGGCAAGCCCTGACAGAACTCGACGGCCAGCGAACTCTTGCCAAACCCGGCCGGGGCGCATACCAGCAGCAGCCTGCCGCTCAGCCCGTCCTCGAGGCGTTGGCACAGGCGGGAACGAGGGACGTAACCCTCAGGGAGTGGCGGGCGAAAAAATCGCCCCTCCAACGCAGGAATCGCGCTGTCTGCGAACCCTTGCATTCGGGACAGATCAGTCATGGCCGGCTCGTGTGAAAATCGTTGTCGCGGCATAGCGGTGTTCGGAGACTAGCGGGTAAATCGCCTCTTTTGAAAGGTCATCACGGAAAAGACTGTAACAAAATTCCTACAGCTTATAAGACCATGTCCTCTACGTGAAAAAGCCCCATTAAAGGGGCTTTTCAAGCACATGGCCATGACATTGATTTACAGCGTGTATCGGTCAGGTATCAACGAACCCCTTCCTGACGCAGCGCGTTGGGGGTGAAGTCGCTGGTGCCGGCAGTGAAGCCGAACTCATACGCCCTCTTCTCTTCGTTTTTCATGCCCAGTGCCACGTAGCGACCGGATTGCAGGTCGTACAGGGTTTCAATCGCGTACCAAGGCACTTGTTTGTCGTAGTAGTTTTCCGAGTGTGCCTCGGCAACGCGCCACAGCTGGCCACGGCCGTCATAGTGGTCGATAACGGCGGCCTGCCAGGTGTCTTCGTCGATGAAGAAGTCACGTTTGGCGTAGATATGACGCTGACCTTCCTTGAGGGTGGCGGTCACGTGCCAGACGCGACGCAGCTCATAGCGGGTCAAGTCCTGGTTGATATGGCCAGCCTTGATGATGTCAGCGTACTTGAGCGTCGGATCGTCCAGCTTGTGGCTGTTGGAGGCGATGTACATTTCCTGCTTGCCGATCAGTTTCCAGTCATAGCGATCAGGCGCACCGTTGTACATGTCCAGGTTGTCGGAAGTACGCAGACCATCCGACGCGGTGCCCGGCCCGTCATACGAAACCTGCGGCGCACGCCTTACACGGCGCTGACCGGCGTTATACAGCCATGCCGAGCGCGGTTCGGCGACCTGATCCAGGGTTTCATGCACCAGCAGCACACCGCCCGCCAGACGTGCTGGGGCGGTCACCTCCTGTTTGAAGTAGAACAGGATGTTGCCCGGGTTTTTCGGATCGAAATCCCTCATCTTGTCGCGAAACACGAATTGATCGGAGAAATACACCAGGCTGTACGAGCCATTGGGCTGCGGCGTGGCCTGGGTAACCAGACGCTTGACGCTGCCGCCCCGGTAACGGGTGATGTGGTTCCAGATAACCTCGACGCCACTGGCCGGGATCGGAAACGGGATGGCCGTATCGAAGTTTTCCAGACCGCTGCCGCCACCGACCAGTTTGGTGGTCGTCGCGTTCTTTTTGATGGCGGCAAACACTTCATCCGGCACGGTGGCACCGCGATGGGTCGGGTAGACCGGAATCCGGTAGCTGTCCGGATAACGTTTGAACATCGCGTACTGGCCCGGCGCGAGTTTGTCCTTGTACTGCTCTACATTGGCCGCGGTGATGGTAAACAACGGCTTTTCGCTGGCATACGGGTTGGCGAGGAACCCTTTGCTGTCTACCGCTCCGGCATTTTTCGGCAGCGGGCTCCAGGCAGGGATGGTGTTGGCCGCATTGCCGGCCTTTTCAGCGCCCATCGGCGTCAGCGAGGTACCCAGCTTTGCCGCTTCGGAGGCGGAGACCGCCGCCATCACGCTGGTCGCCAGCAACGACATGCCCAGAACCCCGGCTTGCAACAGACTTTTTGTTATTTTCATATTCATCGTCATCCTGAAAACCATGCTCTTAGAAGTTCATGCCAAAGCTGAGCGCCACGAAATCCCGGTCATCAACCGTGGTGTACTTGCCATCAAAGAAGTTGGTGTAGGAAAGGTTCGCGGTGTAGGTGTTCTGGTACTCGGCATCGAGCCCCAGGCTGACGGCCTTGCGTCCCTCTTCGAAGTTGCCGCCAGGGCCCGGCGAATAGCCTTTGACGTCGTGCGACCAGGCCACGCTCGGCTTGAGGTTGACCCCGGCAAACACACTGTTGTAATCCCAGATGGCACGGGCGCGGTAGCCCCAGGAGTTGGCCGTGGTAAAGCCGTCGTCTTCGCAATAACGGGTCAGGTTGTTCTGCTCGGCACCGGTGAGCGTGCCTGCGTTGAGCGTCGCGCATTGGCCGCCAGGCAGCGGTCCAGGACCGTACACAGGGTCACGGCCGTAGCGAATTTTGGAAGTGCTTTCCAGGCCACCCACGTGGGTCCAGCCCACTTCACCGACCACCGTCAGACGCTCTGCGCCCATGACCTGGTCGAAGAACTGTGTGAACGTGGTTTGCAACTGAGTGATTTCCTTGCGGCGATAACCGGGCTGATCGGTATTGGGCTGCCCGCTCAGCAGCGAAACGTTGGGGTTGAGCGGCGAAATACCCGAATACAGGATGTCGGTGGTGTTGACCTGAATCGGTGCATTCGGGCGGTAGCTGATCTCGCCGCTCCACGCGGTGCCGGTAGGCAAGGTGGTCGAGAAGCTCAGACCGTACAGACGGATGTCTTCCGGGTATTCGACGTAGTAACTGGAGTTGCCTGCCACGACAACCGGCAGTAGCGTGGGTGCGAGTCGCGTCGCCGTTGCTGCCGGTATACCGTTACGGACCAGCGAGCCCACCAGGCCTTGAGGGCTGAACGAAGCAGCCGAGCCGCCGCGTCCGCTGAAGATCGGCGCACGGCTGTGGTAATTCATCATGTAGGCACCGAACTCGGTATCCAGCGGCTCAAAGTTGTAACGCAAGGCAAAGCCGAACTGGCCACTGTCACGCGCATCGCGGTCAGGCCCACGGCGCACCACAGCGCCCTCATCCGGGTTACCGAACACTACGCCCTGCTGCGACAACGAGTTGAACACCGCGCCGCGTGCGCCTGCTGGCAAACCGGCAGCCGTCAGCGAACTGTTCAGGCCGCTGCGGCTGCGCAATACCGCGAGGTTGTTGTTGCAGCCATCGGCGATCACGTCCGGCTGCGAGAAGAAGGTGCCGCAGTTGTCGACGACAGTCTGGTCCCATTCAAGCTGGTAGAAGCCCTCGGCAGACAGGTTGTCGGTCAGGCTTTGCGACAGGTAGAACATGTTGACCGGGATCAGGCCTTCCTTGATTTCAGAGCCTGGACGCCGAAAGGCCGAGACATCGACTGGGTTGACGCTGTTGATGCCCCCCTGAATGAAAGTGCTTTCACCCCAACTGATAACCTGCTTGCCGAAGCGCACCGCACCCGGCTGATCGGCAATCGAATAGTTGTGGTAGACAAACGCATCCAGCAACTGAAACCCGGACGACTTGGCGCCCTCTTTGCGGCCCGAGTCGCTGATGTCCTTGAACTCGCGGTTTTCATCCTTGAGCTCAAAGTCGTACCAGTATTTGCCACGCAGGAACACGCCGGTATCGCCGTACTTGAGTTCCAGGTCATGGATGCCCTTGAAAATCTTCGAAAACGTCTCCCCACGTTTGAAGTTCAAGTGGCCGTCATCGGAGGTCTGCGACAGACCACGCCCGCCATTGTTGGCACCGATCAGGTTTTTATTGGGGTTTGCAGTCGACCAGCTGGCACCTACCGACAGCGATGAGTCGAAACTGCCTTCGATCTCACCGACGTTGAAGGTCACGCCAAAGGCCGGGCCGGCGAGCGAGGAAGCAAGGCTGACGGCCAGAGGCAGCCTGGCCCGACGCCAGAATGGGGGTGTGCTTGTCATCGACGCTACTCCTTGTGTTTTATTGTTATGGCAGTGGGAAAATCCAAAAACGACTCTGTCTTCGAATCACTACACACAGCCAGCTCCGCTCTTGCTCATTCCCTGTGCTGACTATAGCCAGCACGCCCTGACGCTAGATCCCTCTAAAGTGTGATTTGCAGGACCAACGCCTCTGGCCCGCCCGTTTCCGGAAGGCCGCTAAAAAACCTGTGGCAGGGAGAATGGATTAAATTGGAAATTTGGCAAGTCGCAGAACAGGACCTGCGACGCAGACACTTGCCGCGCCCGACGGGCGCGGCAAGCAGACGGTGTCAGAGCGTGGAAAGGAACGTGCTGTTGCTGTTCTGCCATTCCACAATGTCCAGACGCATGCGCTTCTTGTCTAGCTTGCCGACGCTGGTCTTGGGAATTTCAGTAACAAGCGCGATCTGGCTGGGAATTGCCCACTTGTTGATGTGACCTTGCTCGACGAACGGTTTTAGATGCTCCTTCAAGCCCTTGGCATCAAGCTGATGGCCGTCGCGAATCACCAGCAAGGCAAAAGGCCGCTCACCCCATTGCGGGTCGGCGATACCGACCACAGCCACTTCGCGCACAGCCGGATGCCGGCTGCACAGGTCTTCAAGCTCCAGCGAGGAAATCCATTCGCCACCGGTCTTGATCACATCCTTGATGCGGTCGCGAATATCGATGAAGCCCATATCGTCCAGCGTTGCCACATCGCCAGTGTGCAGCCAGCCGCCCGCCCACAACTCAGCACCTTTCTCAGGCTCGCGGAAATAGCTTTCGGTCAGCCAGGGCGCACGCAGGACCAGCTCACCCTGGGTTTCGCCATCGGCCGGAAGGAAGTTGCCTTGCTGATCGACGATGGCTGCTTCTACCAGCATGCCAGGCACACCGGCCTTGATGCGGTAGGTAATCTGCTCGTCTTCGCTGCTGGCCTTCAGTTCGTCGTTGATGTGCGCGACAGAAATCAGTGGCCCGGTTTCAGACATGCCATACGCGGCGCTGAGCTGGATGCCTCTGGCCTTGGCAGCCTGATACAGGCTGCGGTTCAGCGAGCTGCCGCCAATGATGATTTTCCAGCCGCCAAAGTCCGCATCCTGAGCAGACTTGGCGTTAAGCAGCATCTGCAGGATGGTCGGCACGCAATGGGAGAAGGTCACTTTCTCCTTGCGCCAAAGCTCTACCAGCAATTCGGGCTCATAGCGGCCGGGATACACCTGTTTCAGGCCCTGCATGGTCGCCACATAGGGAACGCCCCAGGCATGCACATGGAACATCGGTGTGATCGGCATGTAGACGTCATCGTTGCCCAACTGCCGCGGACTTTCGACGCATCCCAGGATGGCCGCCACACCCATGGTGTGCAGTACCAACTGGCGATGCGTGAAATAGACGCCTTTAGGGTTGCCCGTGGTGCCTGTGGTGTAAAACGTGGTCGCGACCGAGTTCTCGTCGAAATCCTCGAAAGCGTACTCGGGGCTGGCTGCCGCCAGCAGGGTCTCGTACTCGCCGACGAGGTTTGGCAGGTCGGCGGTCTTGTCGGGCAGGTCCGTCAGCAACAGGGTCTTTTCAACGGTGGTCAAATGTCCGGACATCGCCTGATACAGGCCCGTGAAGTCGCTGTTTATCAATACGAGCCGGTCATCGGCATGATTGATGGTGTAGGCGATCTGCTCGGGCGATAGCCGCACGTTGACGGTGTGGATCACTGCACCAATCATCGGGATCGCGAACATGCATTCCAGATAGCGATGGCTGTCCCAGTCCATGACCGCCACGGTGTCGCCAGCTTTCACGCCTGCCGCCGTGAGAACGTTGGCCAGGCGGCAGATGCGCTCGTTGAGGGTCGGGTAGGTATAGCGAACGGAGTCGCGGTAAATAATTTCACGCGTCTTTTCATAACGACTGCCGGACGACAGCAGGCGCTTGATCAACAGAGGGTACTGGTAAGCGCCATCGGCGGGCGCAAGAACGCGAGTCTGTAACATATGAGTCCCTCTTCAAAGTCCACAGGCGGAGCTCGAAATATGGACTCTAGAGCCCCCGCCTGCCAGTGAAATCAGTAAAAGGGATGATTTTTCGAAGCGCCTCTCGCTGTCTGCAAGAGGCACTCATACTCGGTATACGCTCGGTAAAAGCGTTGTTGAATGCAGGCTTCAGTGCACTTCAGTGAACGCCAGTTTGATACCCAGCGCGACCAGAACTCCGCCCATGGCCCGATCAAACCAGTGGCCCATGCGCGCAAAACCCGCGCGTACCCGCGCCTGGCTGAACAGCCGCGCCACCAGGCAGAACCACGCGGCCGTCGCCACTGCGAGGTAGACCCCATAGCCGCCCTGCACCAGCAGCGGCGTGTGCGGATTAATCACTACGGTGAACAGCGATAGGAAAAACAGCGTTGCCTTGGGGTTAAGGCCGTTGGTGACGAAACCGCTGATGTAGGCACTCTTTGCTGTGCGCTCGCCCGGGATTGCCTTTATAGCGGCATCGCCCGTCGCAGCCGCCGGCCTGGCGCGCAGGGCCTTGATACCGATGTACAGCAGGTATGCAGCTGCCGCCCATTTCAGCGCGTTGAACAGCACGATGGACTGGGAAACGATAATCCCGATACCCAGCAGCGAATAGCCCACATGAAGAAAGATGGCCGAGCCGACGCCAAGCGCTGACCAGGTACCGGCCTTGCGCCCATGCGTGACGCTTTCACGCACCACCACCGCGAAGTCCGGACCGGGGCTAGCGACGGCCAGCAGGTGGATCAGCGCAACGGTAAGAAATTCTGCCCAATACATGTGGGACCTCCTGGAGGATTGACGTCAGACCCGGCAGATTACGCTGTCTGATGTCTGCGCAACAGTTACTGGCAACGATCACCTCAACTATCGTGCGGCGCTCCGCGTCGCATGCCGTTCCGGACGGCTCCGCGTCCTCTTGACGACGCAGAGCGTCGAGACCTGCATTCCCACGCTGGAGCGTGCGGAACGATCATCTCAACTGTCGTACGATCATCTCGAATATCGTGCGGCGCTCCGCGTCGCATGCCGTTCCGGACGCTCCGCGTCCTCCTGACCCATATCCTGTTAGACTGCGCGCTTTTTCAGGAGCCATTCCATGGACCCGCGCAGTGAAGTGTTACTCCGTCAGGCCGAGCTGTTTCAGGGCTCGCTGTTGCTGGTCGGGCTGCCCGCCGATGACCTGCTCGGAAAACTGCCGGACGCGCGTGGATGGTGCTGGCATGCCGGTGATCAGGCCGCGCTGGATGCGCGGTTCGAGGGCCGTGTGGATTTCGGCGTTGAAGCGCCAGAGGCCGCCTTCGAAGCCGCCGTGCTGTTCCTGCCCAAAGCCCGCGACCTGACCGATTACCTGCTCAACGCCCTGGCCTCACGCCTGGCCGGGCGCGAGTTGTTTCTGGTCGGCGAGAAACGTGGCGGTATCGAAGCGGCTGCAAAGCAACTGAGCCCCTTCGGCCGCGCGCGCAAGCTAGACAGTGCCCGCCACTGCCAGCTCTGGCAGGTCACTGTCGAGAACGCACCACAAGCCGTTACGCTGGAAAGCCTCGCCAGGCCCTACCAGATCGACCTGCAGGACGGCCCGCTCACAGTCGTCAGCCTGCCCGGCGTTTTCAGCCATGGCCGACTTGATCGTGGTTCGGCGCTTTTGCTGGAAAACATCGACAAGCTGCCGAGCGGCAACCTGCTCGACTTCGGCTGTGGTGCCGGCGTACTCGGTGCAGCGGTCAAGCGTCGCTACCCACACAACGACGTCATCATGCTGGACGTGGATGCGTTCGCAACCGCAAGTTCGCGCCTGACCCTCGCCGCCAATGGCCTGCAAGCCCAGGTTCTGACCGGTGACGGAATCGACGCAGCGCCAATGGGTTTGAACACGATTCTCAGCAACCCGCCGTTCCATGTGGGGGTTCATACCGACTACATGGCAACGGAAAACCTGCTGAGAAAAGCACGCCAACATCTTAAATCAGGCGGCGAACTACGCCTTGTCGCGAATAACTTTCTGCGTTATCAGCCACTGATCGAAGAGCACGTCGGGCAATGTGAAGTCAGGGCTCAGGGCAGCGGTTTTAAAATCTACAGCGCCAAACGCTCCTGAAATAAGCACTTGCCGAAACGTTTTTGCGGAGGCAGAATCCGCTCCGTCCTAGGGGAGTAGTCTCCCACGAGCGCCATGCTCGTCCGGCACGTATCAACATACTTGGTCCTCAGACCATGGTACGTGCGACCCGGAATCCGCTCAGACGGATCGGTGGTTTGACAAGACCTATGACACGAACACCTTACCCGGGGCGGGGAGGTCGTACGTGTCATAGCCGTGTCGACCCGCCCCTTAGGAAACCTGATGCTGGAATCATTCTTAATCCCTACCGCTGTGGTTGCGCTCGCCGAAATCGGTGACAAGACGCAATTGCTCGCACTCATTCTCGCCGCACGCTTTCGCAAACCCTGGCCGATCATTGCGGGCATTGTCGCCGCAACGCTGGCCAACCACGCGGCAGCAGGCGCTGTAGGTGCATGGTTCAGCAGCTTCCTGTCAGACGCAGTGCTGCACTGGATCCTCGCGGCCAGCTTTACGGCGACGGCGCTGTGGACACTGGTTCCAGACAAGATGGACGATGACGAAGCCAGCACGGCACGTAAATTCGGCCCGTTCATGACTACGTTGATCACCTTCTTCATCGCCGAAATCGGTGACAAGACGCAGATCGCCACAGTCATGCTGGCAGCGCAGTATTCCTACCTGTGGCTGGTTATTCTCGGCACCACGGTGGGCATGCTGCTGGCCAACGTGCCGGTGGTGCTGGCGGGCAATTTTGCCGCCGAGAAATTGCCATTGACCCTGATTCGCCGCTTGGCTGCCTGTGCGTTTTTCGTGCTGGCACTGGTGGCGGTGTACAAGGCAATGCAGGTCAGCGGCTGGGTTTGATGCATTCCCGTGGCGTTGCAAGACGCGCAACGCCACGGGTGTTTCAGCCGATCAGGATTTGGGGGCTGCCTGATACAGCGGCATCACTTTGGGAATCGCGGCCTGCAGCGAAGCAATACGACTCTGCGATGCCGGGTGAGTACTCATGAACTCTGGCTGCGAACCCCCGGAGTTCTGAGTCATTTTCTGCCACAGGGTAATGGCCGCATTCGGGTTGTAACCCGCACGCGCAGCCAGCTCCAGGCCAATCAGGTCGGCTTCGTTTTCATTACTGCGGCTATTGGGCAGTGTCAGGCTGTAATTGACCACAGTGTCGGCCAACGCCAGGCTGTCTTGCCCAAGCCCCAGAAAGGCACCCGCCCCCTGTTTGGCCATCGCCACACCGTAAGCCTTGGACATCGCCTCACGCCCGTGCTCACGCAAGGCATGTGCGATCTCGTGTCCCATGACCGCAGCGATTTCATCGTCGCTCAGCTTGAGGGTGTCGATCAGACCGGTGTAAACGAAGATCTTGCCGCCCGGACCACAGTTGGCGTTCAGTTCGTCACTTTTGATCAGGTTGACTTCCCACTGCCACTGAGCCGAATCAGGACGCAGTTTCGGGGCCTGGGCGATCAGCCGATCAGCGATTGCGTGAACACGTTTGGCGTTGGCGCTGGTGGTATCCAGCACACCTTTGCTGGTCGCTTCGCCGACGGTCTGCTGATAGGACTGGGCGTACATTTTGTTGACTTCATCGGTGGAGAGCATGCTGAACATGTACTGCTTGCGCTCCACACCAACCGAGTCACCACTGGTGGTATTGACTGCCTGACACCCGCCGAGCAGCAACGCAGCGCTCAAGGCACAGAGGGCAAATGACTGACGCATGGTGAATCTCCTTGTTTGTGAAACGGCCATTGCGGGGCAGATCTCTGCGCCAGATGCCGGCCAACTGGCATCTTGGTCTTTGAGAGAGGTGGATGGTTCCCGCACGTATGTCCAGTTTGTATCAGATGCGCTTCAAGGCGGATATCGGATTTGTCTGATTCATCGGTCTTATCCCTGCCCGTCTAACTCAATGGCGTCAGACATTCAGGTGCATTGAGCTTCGGATCGTTGACCAGATTGGCCAGTGGTCGCTCTCGCAATGCGGTCTGCGGAGCTGCCAGCAACGCTTGCAGGGTCGGCAGCGGTGTGTCGGTAGCCAGCCAGGCTTTCTGGCCGATGGCATCCAGAATCAGCGGGCGACGCTGAGTCGCAGCCGCCTGCGTGACCACCGCCACGCTCAGGTAAGTATGCCCCTGCACCGGATAGGCTTCCCAGATGGCGGCGAAAAACAGCGCGGCGCCCTCCCCCGGCGTCAGCCAGAACGGACGCTTGCGCAGCGTGCCGCGCCACTCGTAAAAGCCGTTGGCGGGCAGCAGGCAGCGGCGATGGGTAAAGGCGTCACGAAACATGGGTTGCTCGGCCACGGTTTCGGCGCGTGCATGGGCGGGTGTTTTCGACAGATCGGTGAGCCAGGCCGGGGTCAAACCCCAACGCGCACGCACCAGCTCGATCCCGCCCTCGTTTTCAGCGGCACGCATGATCAACACCCAGTCGGCTGGCGAAATGTTCCATTGCGCCTGCTGGTCGGCGGGAAAACCGGGCAAGGCGGCAAAGGCAGGGGTCCAGCGAAACAGGGCGAAGCGTCCACACATGGGGGCTAATCAGACTCTATTGAAGGTGCTCAGCACACCAGTACATCGGGAAAGTCGTCCGGCTCATCGCCAGACAAGGGCGAAGCGCTATTGTACGCAGTGATCAGCTCGCGTGCCTGTTCGACCTGTGCGTCGTCGACCTTGAGCGCCAGAAGCCCCAGCCCCGGCAGCTCGCCCATCGCACCGAGCAGGTCGCGACCGGCCAGATGCGCCTCGATGCCTTCGCTGGCGAGCATCGCCAGCAGCAACTCGGCCTCCATGAGGTTCTCGGGCTCGTAGATCTTTTGCATCACTCGTTCTCGCTGCGAACATCCAGGTTCCAGTCTTCGCCGTCGGTCTGCAGATCGAAAATGATCGGGCGGCAACAGACCGGACAGTCTTCAATGTACTGTTGATCGCCACCGGACAGGTCCAGTACGGCCTCGACAGGTTCGCCGCAATAAGGGCAGTCGTAACTCTGTAATTCCTGCATCACGGTCTCCGGGATCAGTTATGCGTATAATTGCCCCATTCTTCAGAAGGCTGTTTTAACAAGTACGTCTTCTTTTTACCCTATCCGATTCCAACAAGAGAGCATGATGGGCGAATTTGATGCCATCCGACCGTACAACGATGCAGAAGTCCCCGCCGTCTTGGCACGCCTGCTGAGCGACAAAGCCTTTCTCGCAATTCTGACCCGATTCCGTTTTCCCCGCCTGGCGGGCGCATTCGGCTGGCTGCTGCAGCCGACCCTGGCGCGCAAGCTGCGTCGCGAGTTTGCCGGTATCGACTCGGTCGCCACGCTGCAGGACAAAGTCGAATATTACGTCGACCACACCATTGAGCGCGCCACGGACGGAGTCACCTACACCGGCGTCGAGCAGCTCAAGTCCGGTTGTGCCTATCTGTTTCTGGCCAACCACCGCGATATCGTCATGGACCCGGCGTTCGTCAACTATGCCGTGTACCACGCAGGCCTGCCAACTCCGCGCATTGCCATTGGCGACAACCTGCTGCAGAAGCCGTTTGTCAGCGATCTGATGCGCCTGAACAAGAGCTTCATCGTTCACCGTTCGATTATAGGGCGGCGCGAGAAAATGGCGGCTTACCAATTGCTGTCGGCGTATATCAACCACTCGATCACCAAGGATTGCCAGTCCATCTGGATCGCCCAGGCCGAAGGCCGCGCGAAGGATGGTGACGACCGCACCGAGTCGGCGATCCTCAAGATGTTCCACATGAGCCGCAAGGATGAACCGTTTGGCGACGTGATTCGTTCGCTGAACCTGATCCCGGTGTCGATCAGCTATGAGTACGATCCGTGCGACAGCGCCAAAGCGCGCGAGCTGTACATTCGTGCGACCACCGGCTCATACACCAAGACGCCGGGCGAAGACGACGTGAGCATTGCATTGGGCATCACTGGCTATAAAGGTCGCGTGCATGTGAACTTCGCGCCGCCGATCACCGAGCACTTTGAGGACACCAAGCAGCTGGCTATCGAAATGGACCGGCAGATTCTAGGCGGCTATCGTCTGTTCCCGGTGCATTACCTGGCGTACGCGCAATGGAGCGACGCCGACCCGAGCCTCGACGTACCGCCAGCGTCCGCAGTGTTTGCGGCCGACGAACTCGAACGCGCCAAAGATGAATGGGAAGGTCGCCTGGCAGGCGTGCCGACCGAGCATCGCCCTTACCTGATTCAGCAGTACGCGACACCGGTACGCAACCAATATCGGGTCAAGGCCGGGTTGGCGCTTTAAGAACCGGAACGTCTATCGTGCCCATGCTCCGCGTGGGTACGCCGTTCTGGACGCTCGTCAGCGCGCCGTGACGCAGAGCGTCACCCAAGGCATTCCTACGCTGGAGCGTGAGGAACGATAGGTGTACGGGAGAGCACGTATCATGTCCGTGCTCCGCATATTCATGCAGCCCCCGAAACATCCCGCATGACAATTCGCTGCCGCTGTCACCCAAGCGTAACGTGACACCCTCATTGTGTGGCTCCTCGAGAAACGGACTTCCCTCTTTTTGGAGCTTGTCATGCTGCACGCAAAAAATCAGGATCGCCTTTACCTCATCGCCCAGAGCGATGAACAGCAGGAGTTGATCGACGGTCTGGCCTTCAACGTTCAGGACCGCCACTGGCTGGTCTATTGTGCACTGGGCGGGCACGTTCATCATGACCTGCCGGATATGGATCAGAACACCGGTTTCAGTTTTCTGGATTTTTATCAGCAGGCGGCTTGAGCCTGACCACGGCCTCACGGCCTATACCGAATAAAGCAAAAAGCCCGGCCCCTTCAACAAGGGCCGGGCTTTTTGTCTAGCGCTGAAGCTTACTGCGCCAGGGTCGAACCGATGGTCGGGTCCTGGAAGACGCGGGTCAGTGCATCGCTCAACACGTCACTCACCAGCTTGGTGTTGGTTTCCTGGTTCGGAGCCATGCCGAAACGCTGATCCAGCGATGCTGCGTAACGGCCACTGTAGCTGCGACCGTTATTACGTACGTCAGCGCGGAATGTCGAGCTGATGGTGGCTTCAGTCACGTACAGACCTTCTTTGGGCGACTGGTACTTCAAGTCTGCCAGGGTCACGGTCAACTGCGGAGCGTTGCCACCCTGAGTCGGCGTAAAGCCCAACAGGCGTACTGCCGCCTCGGCCTGAGCCTGGAGCTTGGGAACGATATCCGCACCGTTGACGCTGATGGCGCTGGTTTCCGGGTACATACCGCCACGCGTGCCCAGCGTCGGGCCAGGACGGCCATCGACTACGCGCACCACCACAGGCTGACCACGTCCTACGGCCGCAAGCTGTGCGTTGAGCTTGGGAGTGGGGCTGAGTTGTTGCGGACTGTGGGCACAGCCCACCAGGGTCAAACTGCTTACAGCAAGCAAACCGAACAAAATGCGACGCAGCATGCTCATTTCTCCATGGGCCAGACACTGAATGTGCCGCAGTATAGCGGCCAGCAACAGCCGCTAACCAGAGGGCGCTGACCGTTAAGCCTCGGACATTCGGCACGTCTCGGGGTTCAGGCAGCAGCTCAGGCAATGATTCGTGCAGCGCAGTGTAATCAGGGCGTCACATCCAGTCGGCAGACTCGCCCTCATCGCACAGACGCTCATCCACGTCACAGGAGCTGCGCCATGAATCTGTTCCGGTCTTTGTTCACCACACGCCACCAGCATCGCCATTACGCACGCATTGATCAGACGGGCATCTGCCGCGCATTCAAGCATTGTGCGCAACGCCCGTCTGGCGTCGAATGGGTGGAAGTGAACGAGCAACGACTTGCCTGGCTGAACCAGCCACTGCCCGCCAGCGCCCGAGTGGCGCAGCGTAGCGCGCGTTCAACGCGCGGCCAGCTGCTCACCGCCTGACCCGACAGCGAATAAAAGTCATTTAAAGCGATCAATTCCTGCCATTTCATCGCTATAATCTCCCCCCGATTATAAGGACGTCTCCTGATCGGGCCTCGCAGCATTGCTAATCGCCGTATTAGCGCCTTCGTACTGCCCACAGAGAGCCGCCCATACAGGTCATGTGCGCACGAGTGTGCTCGATGAAAGGTGAAGAATGCTCGAATCGTATCGAACCTTTCTCGCCCGCCAGCGCCTCACTCTTGGTGCCCCTGACCTGCCAGCGCTGTCATCGCAGCCATTTTGAGGTTTGGTTCACGTTCCCAAAAGGACGTGAAAAACGGGTTTCACTACTTCACAAGAGTGTGGCGAGCAAATGAATAGGTACGCGTTTGTAAATGCACCATCAGCCTCTGAACCGGCTCTCTTGAACAGGACTGACCGCGACTGCGCCTCCATGACCGGAGCCTGACGCCATCGACAGGAGCCCATCGGGCGATGGGCTCTCTGACGATGGTCGAATGGCCTTGCAGGCCTGGAAATGCGTTCATGAAACATTGATGAACCATGACCGGGCCTGACCGGGACCTGCGCTTTAGATGCGGAAAATTGCGAAGAATCGGTCAGGCGATCCTGGCCAGGAAAGCGAGGGCACCCTTTTGATCCAGACCCCGAACACCTGGCAACCAGCCTCAGGATCGTATGCCGTCAATTTGGTGCTGCAGATTTTGGAGACGCGTTAATGGCGCATAACGAAGCAGTCGACGTAGTACTGGTCGGAGCGGGCATCATGAGTGCCACTCTGGCGGTATTGCTCAAGGAGCTCGACCCCGGCCTCAAGCTGGAAGTCGTTGAGCTGATGGACTCCGGTGCTGCGGAGAGTTCCAACCCGTGGAACAACGCCGGTACCGGCCACGCTGGTCTGTGCGAGCTGAACTACACGCCGCCTGCGGCTGATGGCTCCATCGACATCAAGAAAGCGGTGCACATCAACACCCAGTTCGAAGTCTCGAAACAGTTCTGGGCTTACCTGGCGCGCAAAGGCACCTTCGGTTCAGCCCGTTCCTTCATCAATCCGGTCCCGCACCTGAGCTTTGTGCAAGGCGAAAACGGCATCTCGTTCCTCAAGACCCGTTTTGAAGCCATGAGCAAGCATCACGCCTTCTCGTCGATGGAATACACCGAAGACAAGGCAAAGCTGGCCGAGTGGATGCCGCTGATGATGCCTGGGCGGCCTGCTGATGAAAGAATTGCCGCAACACGCATGATGAACGGCACCGACGTCAATTTTGGCGCACTGACCAATCAACTGCTCAGCCATCTGTCCAGCGCTCCGGGCACGCAGATCAAGTACCGCAGCCGGGTCACCAACCTGACCCGCAACGGCGCAGGCTGGACAGTGAGCGTCAAGGACGTGAATGGCGGCGGCACACGTGAGATAGATGCCAAATTCGTATTCCTCGGTGCAGGTGGCGCAGCATTGCCGCTGCTGCAACTGTCGGGCATCGAAGAGAGCAAGGGTTTTGGTGGCTTCCCGGTGAGCGGCCAGTGGCTGCGTTGCGACAACCCGGAAGTGGTCAAACACCATCAGGCCAAGGTCTATAGCCAGGCAGCCGTGGGTTCGCCGCCCATGTCGGTGCCGCACCTGGACACCCGCGTCGTCGACGGTAAGAAGTCCCTGCTGTTCGGACCGTATGCCGGCTTCACCACCAAGTTCCTCAAGCACGGTTCGTTTCTCGACCTGCCGTTATCGGTACGCGTCGCCAACATCAAACCGATGCTGGCAGTGGCCCGTGACAACATGGACCTGACCAAGTACCTGGTCAGCGAAGTGATGCAATCGATGGAGCAACGCCTGGAATCGCTGCGCCGCTTCTATCCGGAAGCGAAAGCCGAAGACTGGCGTCTCGAAATTGCCGGCCAGCGGGTGCAGATCATCAAGAAAGATGCAAAAAAAGGCGGCGTGCTGCAATTCGGTACCGAGCTGGTGTCCGCAAAGGACGGCTCACTGGCCGCCCTGCTGGGTGCTTCGCCGGGGGCTTCTGTCACCGTGTCGATCATGCTGGAACTGCTGGAACGCTGCTTCCCGGAGAAAACCCGAACCGAGTGGGCTGCCAAACTCGACGAGATTTTCCCGGCTCGGGAAAAGATCCTCGAAACCGACGCGCAGTTGTATAACCGCATCAGCGCCCAGAATGACGAGGCGCTGGAGCTGATCGAGAAAAGCAGTCAGGAACAGAGTTTCGCCTGAGCTGATTGCGGTGCCATGAGAGCCCTGCGCATCTGACACGCTGTATAAACAAAAAGCCCCGTGGCTCTGCCGAGTCACGGGGCTTTTTGTTGCGAATGTCAGTCAGAGGCTTTTGGACAATACAGCGATGTGCTCCGGACCAATTCCGCAGCAGCCGCCGATGTGTGTGGCACCGCGCGTTACCCAATCTGCCGCCCACTGTTGATAACCCTGCGGGTCAAGGTCTTCGCGCAGCTCATCCAGACCGTCGTTGGCCTTGGCGTCCTTGGGTTGCGGCGGGAAAGCGTTGGCGTAGGCACCAATGGCAATGTCGACGTTCAGGGCTTTGAACACCTCACGCGCCGCATCGATTGCACCGCCGATCACCTCTGGCTGGCTGCAATTGAACAGCAGCGTCGCCACGCCCATCCCGGCGGCAGCCTTTGCCGCGTCGGCAACGGGCTCGCCTGAACGCAAACGCGGCACCTCATCGGTGTCTTCATCCTGAAGGGTAAACGACAACCAGAACGGTTTGCCGTCATTGGGCAGCCCGGCGCGGATGGTTTGCGCTTCAAGAATGCAGCTTTGCGTCTCGGCCAGCCACAGATCGACATACGGCGACAAGCCGGCCACCAGCGGCCTCAGGACATCGGCGGCCAGCTCCGGCTTGTACAGGTCAGGGCGATAGGAGCCGAACAATGGAGGAATGGAACCTGCCACCTGTGCACGTCCGCCAGAAGCGTCGGCCGACTCACGCGCCAGTTGCCCGGCCAGCGCAGCCAATGCCTGACCTTCACGGGCAAAGCGCTCTTCACCAATATGGAAAGGCACGACGGCATAGCTGTTACTGGTGATGACCTGAGCACCACTTTCGATGTAAGCGGCGTGTACCGCACTGACGGCCTCAGGTGCCTCGCTCAATGCCAGAGCCGACCATTCAGGCTGGCGAAACGGGGCACCGCGACGCTGCAGTTCACGGCCCATGCCGCCATCAAGAATTACAGTTGTGCCTTGCGTCATATGTGATCTGCTTATATGTATATGAAAAAAACTCATTATGAGTCAGTCTTGTATAACGTATTTAATACGGCCCTTTAATCAAACTACAAACACTTTTTTCAGGGGATATCTGTGAATTATCGCGCTCTGCTGGGCATTGGCCTGGTCACTCTGGCTGCCTCCACTCAAGCCCTGGCCGGTGCCACGCTGGATCGCGTGCAGAAAAACAAAGAGCTGGTCAACGTCCTGATGGAAAGTTACCCGCCCTTCTCTTTCCTGAATGACAAGAACGAACTGGACGGTTTCGACGTGGATGTCGCCAAGGCCGTGGCGCAAAAGCTGGGCGTCAAGTTGCGCCTCGAAACGCCCTCCTGGGATGTCATCGCCGCAGGCCACTGGAGCGGCCGTTACGACATCTGCGTATGCTCGATGACCCCGAGCAAGGCACGCGCTGAAGTCTTCAACTTCCCGGTCGAGTATTACGCATCGCCTGCGGTGATTGTGGTCAACGCCTCGGATGATCGCATTCATTCGGCCAAAGACCTGAGCGGCAAGAAAGTCGGCCTGACCAGCGCCTCAAGCTACGAAAGCTACCTGAACAAGAATCTGGTCATCGATGGTGCGGAAGACAAGCCACTGCAGTACCCGTTCGACGACGTGCAGATTGCCCCGTACGACAACGACAATGTGGCGTTTCAAGACCTGGGGCTGGGCGCTGGCAAGCGGCTGGACGCCATACTGACCAATCTGGTGACGGCAAAACCGCGTCTGGACCAGGACAAGCGCTTCAAGCTGGCAGGCGAAACGCTGTACGAAGAACCCAACTCCGTGGCCATCGAAAAGGACGACCCGGAATGGGACGCCAAGGTTCGCGAAGTGTTCGCCGAACTCAAGAAAGACGGCACGCTGAGCAAGCTGTCGCAAAAGTGGATCGGTGCTGATATCAGCAAATGACTTCTTTCCAGCCCCAGCGCCCACCCGAGCAGGCTGATCAAGGCCTGCTCAAGCGAGTTTTCGGTTTCCGTACGCGGCTGTACCTGACCTGGCTGGTCATGTTCGCGCTGTTCGCCGGCTTCTTTCTGAGTTTCGATCTGAAGCTGTCGATCATCCTCGACAAACTGCCGAATCTGATCGGGCTGCATCTGGCCCCCAACGGCTTTCTGCAGGGCGCGGCGCTGACATTGTTCGTGTCAGTGTGCTCGATCGTGGTCTCGGTGGCGCTCGGCTTTGTCACGGCACTCGCGCGGCTTTCCAGCAGCGCGGTGGCGTTCGGCATCGCCAGCTTTTACGCCTCGTTCTTTCGCGGCACGCCGCTGCTGATCCAGATTCTGCTGATCTATCTCGGCTTGCCGCAACTGGGCATCGTGCCCGGCGCCATCACGGCGGGGGTTATTGCGCTGTCGCTCAACTACGGGGCTTACCTGAGCGAGATTTTTCGCGCTGGAATCATCGGCGTCGCAGCCGGACAGCGAGAAGCCGCACTGGCCCTGGCATTGCGCTCTGCGCAGATATTCTGGCGCGTCACCCTGCCCCAGGCCATGCGCACGATCATTCCGCCGACCACCAACCAGTTCATCTCCATGCTCAAGGATTCGTCACTGATTTCAGTGATGGGCGTCTGGGAGGTGATGTTTCTGGCCCAGTCGTATGGCCGCTCCAGCTATCGATACATCGAAATGCTGACCACCGCAGCGGTGCTGTACTGGATCATGTCGATCGGCCTGGAGCTGTTGCAGTCCAGGCTGGAACGGCATTACGGCAAGGCGTATCAGGCGCGCAAATAGGGCTGAAACGTTGGTTGATTAACTGATAATACATATTACTGTGGGAGCGAGCTTGCTCGCGAAGAGGCGCGTCATTCACAAAGGATTTATCGTCCGAAATAAAGCCTTTGCGAACAAGTTCGCTCCCACCTGAAAAGCGTTTCAGCCAAATTCAGGTTTCAACTACGGGCTTTTTCGATCAGTTCGATGTATTCATCGGCGTTGCGCTGATCCTTGATCAGGGCAATGAAGTCGTTGCCGTGCTCGTCCTTGCCATCAAAGTCGTGGCCCGCTTCCCTGAAAAAAACCAGAAAGCGCTCAAAATCGTTGATGCGCAGCCCACGGTAGGCCTTGATCAGTTTGTGCAGCGACGGCGAGGTAGCATCATAGGGCTCGAAGTCGAGGAACAGTTTGATCTGCTCATCGCCGATCTCATCGCCAATCAGCTGCTTCTTATCTTTACGCATTACAGGCTCCAGCAGGTCGCAGACACTTTCACGGGCGGGCAGTTTACCCCTCGGCAAGCACAGCGCTCAACGCGCACGTGCAGAGGTGGTATGCAAATCGGCCCAGATATGCCCGTTGGCGTAACTGAGGAACTGGCAATAAACCTTCTCGTTGCGCAGCAAGTCGACCAGCACGCGGTACTGGGCCAATGGGTAATAAAGCGTCAGGGTGCTGGTTGGCTCGTCGTAGGTCGGTTTTTTCAGGCTTTTGCTGTCGCCACCATCAAAGTGCACAAGCACTTGAGAAATGGACGCGCCCTTGTTCAGCGACTTGCCTTTGAGGCGCAACGACAGCGGGGAAGTAACCGGAATCGGCTGCTGGCTGGATTGCCGCTGGTTACCGGCAACGATGGTGTACTCGGTGACACGCATCAACTGTTGCTGCTCGGGCGCACCCTCACGCAGGCTCAGGTCATCAGGCGGCAGATATTGCTCATGCATCGGGCTGGCCGATACCGGCGCAGCAGGTGCAGCAACTGCCAGACCAGACAACAGCACCAACACAAAAGCGCCGGGAATCAGTAGCTTCATTGAGGGTTTCCAGATAATTGCGAATCGACAACCGCTCCTTTTTGCAGAAGCGGTCGTCAGAATGCCTTACATCCCTTTGACGGCATAGATGCCGGCAGCATTACGCCAGTAGCCTTTGTAGTCCATACCGAAACCGAAGATGTAACGGTCGATGCATGGCAGGCCTACGTAGTCGGCTTTCAGGTCCGGGCGGGCCTTGCGGTCGTGGTCTTTATCGATCAGCACGGCAGTGTGCACAGCGCGGGCACCGGCGTGTTTGCAGAAGTCGATGATGGCGCCCAGGGTGTGACCTTCATCGAGGATGTCGTCGATGATCAGCACGTCACGGTCGATGAACGATACTTCGGGTTTGGCTTTCCAGAACAGATCGCCGCCAGTGGTTTCGTTGCGATAGCGTGTTGCGTGCAGGTAGGACGCTTCCAGCGGGAAGTTCAGATGAGTCAGCAGCTTGCCAGAGAAAATCAGGCCGCCATTCATCACGCAGAACACAACCGGGTTGCGTTCGGCCAGTTCGGCATTGATCTGCGCGCCGACGCGGGCAATGGCAGCATCCACTTCGGCCTCGGTGTACAGGCAGTCGGCTTCGCGCATGATTTGACGGATATGCTCGAGATCAGCGGACATGACGCTCTCCAGGTAAGGCAGTTTGAGAAAAGCGGGCAAAGGTACGCATCCGTTCAAGCCAGAGCAAGTGATTCTGGACTAACGTTGCGAGTGTCTTGCAAAAGCCGCGAACGTCGAAGCTTCGTAACGATACTGCACGTGCTTTAAGACAGTAACAGCTGAATAGATTAACCTAGACCGATTTTTGCCCCGCTGGAGCCTTTCCCCATGCCTATTCGTGAGATCCGTCACCCACTGATCCGCCACAAACTCGGCCTTATGCGCCGTGCCGACATCAGCACCAAGAATTTTCGTGAGCTGGCTCAGGAAGTCGGCGCACTGCTGACCTACGAAGCCACCGCCGACCTGACCCTGGAAAACTACGACATTCAGGGCTGGGCCGGTACGGTTTCAGTCGAGAAAATCGCGGGCAAGAAAATCACTGTCGTGCCGATCCTGCGCGCCGGTATCGGCATGCTCGACGGCGTCCTCAGCCTGATTCCGGGTGCCAAGGTCAGCGCGGTCGGCGTGGCCCGCAACGAAGAAACTCTGCAAGCGCATACCTATCTGGAAAAGCTGGTGCCGGAAATCGACGAGCGCCTGGCAATGATCATCGATCCGATGCTGGCCACCGGCAGCTCGATGGTCGCCACCATTGACCTGCTGAAGAAGGCTGGCTGCAAGGAAATCCGCGCGATGGTTCTGGTCGCGGCACCTGAAGGCATCGCGGCCGTAGAGAAGGCACACCCGGACGTGATGATCTACACCGCCTCCATCGACGAGCGTCTGAACGAACACGGTTACATCATTCCGGGCCTGGGCGATGCCGGTGACAAGATTTTCGGCACCAAACAGAAGGACGCGTAACCCGATGACGCAGCAGGAGTTCAACGATCCACTGTGGCGCACGATTCTTTCCGGCGCGCAAATGCTGTTCGTGGCCTTTGGCGCACTGGTATTGATGCCGCTGATCACCGGGCTCGATCCAAACGTGGCGCTGTTTACGGCAGGCCTTGGCACATTGCTGTTCCAGATTGTCACCGGGCGTCAGGTGCCGGTGTTTCTGGCCTCGAGCTTTGCGTTCATCACCCCGATCATCCTCGCCAAGGGCCAGTTCGGTCTGGCCGCGACCATGGGTGGCGTGATGGCGGCAGGCTTCGTCTACACCTTTCTCGGTCTGGCGGTGAAGATCAAGGGCACAGGTTTCATCGACCGGCTGCTGCCTCCGGTGGTGATAGGGCCGGTGATTATTTCCATCGGTCTGGCCATGGCCCCGATTGCGGCCAACATGGCGATGGGCAAGACCGGCGACGGCGTAGTGCTGATTCCTTATCAGACCGCCATGCTGATTTCGATGCCCGCGTTGCTCACGACTCTGATCGTGGCGGTGTTCGGCAAAGGCATTTTCCGTCTGGTGCCAATTATCTCAGGTGTGCTGGTGGGCTTTGCGCTGTCGTTCTACTTTGGCGTGGTCGACACTAAAAAGATTGCTGACGCGGCCTGGCTGGCACTGCCGCACTTCACCGCACCGGAATTCAATTGGCAGGCGATTCTGTTCATCGTCCCGGTTGCTCTGGCCCCGGCCATCGAGCACATCGGCGGCGTGATCGCAGTCGGCAGTGTGACCGGACGCGACTACCTGAAAAAGCCGGGCCTGCATCGCACGCTGTTCGGTGATGGCATCGCCACGACAGCGGCAGGCCTGTTTGGCGGCCCGCCCAACACCACTTACGCCGAAGTGACCGGCGCAGTGATGCTGACCAAGAACTACAACCCGCAGATCATGATCTGGGCGTCGTTCTTCGCCATAACACTGGCATTCATCGGCAAGTTCGGTGCGTTGCTGCAGAGTATTCCGGTGCCGGTAATGGGCGGGATTCTGTGCCTGCTGTTCGGTTCGATTGCAGCGGTGGGGATGAACACGCTGATCCGCCACAAGATCGACCTGGCCGAAGCACGCAACCTGGTCATCGTCTCGGTGACGCTGGTATTCGGGATCGGCGGCGTACTGATCGGCACCGGCAACGGTCCGAACGACTTTGGCCTGAAGGGCATCGCCCTGTGCGCCATCACCGCGATCATCCTCAATCTGGTCCTGCCGGGACATGACAGCTGGAAGCGCAACAAGCCGGATGATCAGTTGCTGTAATGGCTGGAGCGTGAGGCACGATAGTTTGACTATCGTGCGACGCTCCGCGTCGGCATGCCGTTCTGGACGCTTCGCGTCCGATTTTGAAGCTGTGGCGCTGCACAGACCTGTGACGCAGAGCGTCACCCAAGGCATTCCCACGCTGGAGCGTGAGGAACGATAGTTCTGCGACTATTGCGTGCGGCGCATCACAGCATCAGCGGTGCGCGCTCGCATAGTCTGTTCAGCTCTTTCGCCCAGTTGGGGTCGTCGTTCAGGCACGGCACCAGCACCAGTTCCTCTCCCCCCGCTTCCTTGAACTGCTCGGCACCACGGTCGCCGATCTCTTCCAGGGTCTCTATGCAGTCAGCCACGAATGCCGGGCACATGACCAGCAGCCTTTTCACGCCCTGCGCAGCCAGTTCGTCGAGACGCGCCTCGGTGTAGGGTTCGATCCACTTGGCACGCCCCAGACGTGACTGAAACGACACAGACCATTTGCCGTCAGGAATGCCCATGCGCTTGGCGAACGCCGCCGCCGATTGTATGCACTGGGCGCGGTAGCAGGTGGCAAGTACTTCGGCAGGCGCGGTCATGCAGCAATCGTCCTTGAGGCAGTGCTTGCCGGTCGGGTCGAGCTTGTGCAGATGCCGCTCGGGCAAACCATGAAAACTCAACAACAAGTGGTCGTAAGGTTGTTCCAGATGCGGCCTCACGCTCTCCACCAGCGCACTCAGGTATTCAGGCTGATCGTAGAACGGCTGCAAAACCGAGAACTGCATCTTCAACGATTTGGCGCGCACCACGCGCTTGGCCTCTTCAATCACAGTGGTCACTGTGCTGTCGGCAAACTGTGGATAGAGCGGCGCCAGAGTGACTTTCTTGAAGCCCTGCTCTGACAGGCGCGTCAGCACCGTTTCGATAGACGGCTCGCCATAGCGCATCGCCAGCTCGACCGGCCCGTGCGACCACTCTTTTTTCATCGCCTGCTGCAGGCGCTTGCTCAGCACCACCAGCGGCGAACCTTCATCCCACCAGATGGACGCATAGGCATGCGCGGACTGCTCTGGTCGTTTGATCAGAATCAGCGAGACCAGCAGCCTGCGAACGGGCCACGGCAGGTCGATCACATAAGGATCCATCAGGAACTGGTTCAGATAGCTGCGCACATCTGCCACTTGAGTAGAAGCAGGCGAACCCAGATTGACCAGCAACAAAGCGTGATCGGTCATGCAACATCCTATTTCAAAGCGTTCAGTGGCGACCCAGCAAATCTTGCAGGGCAGTGTCGAGTTCGGTGTACTTGAATGTGAAACCGGCTTTCTGCAAACGCTCTGGCCGGGCACGCTGACCACCGAGCAGCAGCACCGAAAGCTCGCCCAGCAATACTTTCAGGGCCAGCGCAGGCATAGGCATGAATGCCGGTCTATGCAGAATACCTGCCAGTGCCTTGGCAAACTGACGATTGCGCACCGGTGATGGCGCACAAACATTATAAGGACCCTTTGCTTCATTCAGATTCAACAGAAAATCAATCGCCGCAATTTGATCGTCAATATGAACCCAGGGCATCCACTGCCTGCCATTGCCAATAGGCCCGCCCATGCCGAATTTGAAGGGCGGCAACAGGCGTTGCAGGAAGCCGGCGCGGTCCGACAGCACCAGCCCGGTACGGATCAGCACCACGCGCACACCCAGCGACTCGGCACGTTGCGCGGTTTCTTCCCAGGCGTTGCACAGCTGACTGGCAAAATCTTCTTTGGCAGGCAGTGAAGTTTCATCGATTTCACGCTCGCCGCTGTCGCCGTACCAGCCGACCGCAGAACCGGAAATCATCAGCGCAGGTTTTTGCGAGCGGGTGCCCAGCCAGGTCAGCAGTTGTTCGGTCAGCCCGATGCGGCTGTCCCACAGCAGCAGGCGACGCTTGCGGGTCCAGGGGCGATCCGCAATAGGCGCGCCCGCCAGATTGACGATTGCATCCACCGGCTGCGCACCCAGCTCATCAAGGCTGGCAATGCCACGCACCGAGGCGCCGCATAGCTCGGCGACATCGGCGGGTTTTCGGCTCCATACCGTCAGTTCATGGCCCTGAGCAGACCAGAAACGGCAGAGCGCTCGTCCTATCAAACCAGTACCACCGGTCAGCAATATGTGCATGGCAGATAACCTCGCGTGGCGTACGTGACAATTGAGTAGTCTTATTTTTACCAGTGACGATCTCCGTGACGCTTGTCCGGAAAACGAAACTGTCAGTTGAACCATAGGCCACAGCTTAATGGAGCGCAGCCATGAGGCCCTTGCCTTTATGGCTGCCCCGTTCGACCCTCAAAGCAGCAATGTGACTCAACAGGCAAATTCCAAAACCACTGCAAGTTATACCAAAGAAGAAGATTGTACAGGTTTTAACTACGGCGTAGTCTGTACAGACAAGGTAACGAGGCCCCTATGACTGTCCCTATCGCAATCATCGGTACCGGTATCGCCGGACTCTCAGCAGCCCAGGCGCTTACATCCGCCGGGCATCAGGTGCACCTTTTCGACAAAAGCCGCGGCAGCGGCGGTCGAATGTCCAGCAAGCGCAGCGACGCAGGTTCGCTGGACATGGGTGCACAATATTTCACCGCTCGTGACCGGCGTTTCGCCACCGCCGTGAAGCAATGGCAGGCTCAAGGGCATGTCGCCGAGTGGACGCCCTTGCTCTACAACTTTCACGGCGGCAGGCTCAGCCCATCGCCGGATGAGCAGGTGCGCTGGGTGGGCGAGCCAGGCATGAGCGCCATCACCCGGGCCATGCGCGGCGACTTGCCAGTGTCATTCTCGTGCCGCATCACCGATGTGTTTCGCGGGGAGCAGCACTGGAACCTACTTGATGCCGAAGGCGAAAACCACGGCCCTTTCAGCCATGTGATCATCGCCACCCCGGCGCCGCAGGCCACTGCTCTGCTGGCTGCCGCACCGAAGCTGGCAAGTGTCGTGGCAGGCGTCAAGATGGACCCGACCTGGGCAGTGGCCCTGGCCTTCGAAACACCCTTGCAAACGCCCATGCAGGGTTGCTTCGTGCAGGACAGCCCGCTTGACTGGCTGGCCCGCAACCGCAGCAAACCGGGGCGCGACGACACGCTCGATAGCTGGGTCCTGCACGCCACCAGCCAATGGAGTCGGCAGAACCTCGACGCTTCCAGAGAACAGGTTATCGAACACTTGCACGGCGCATTTGCGGAATTGATCGATTGCGCCATGCCCGCGCCGGTATTCAGCCTGGCGCACCGCTGGCTGTATGCACGACCTGCCGGCTCTCATGAATGGGGCGCGCTGTCGGATGCCGACCTGGGCATTTATGTCTGTGGCGACTGGTGCCTGTCGGGTCGCGTCGAAGGCGCCTGGCTGAGTGGCCAGGAAGCGGCACGCCGACTGCTGGAACACCTGCAATGAATCAGATCAACCCTCGCAAACTGCTGCTGTCGAAATGGACCGCAGCCACCCCGCTCAACCGGGAAAAACATTTTCTGGTGACTGAGCTGTTCAAGGATGAAGAAGGCACTGTGCTGGAAATCGCACTGCAGGCCGTGCTGACCCAGCGCAGCGAACGACTGCCGTGGCAGGTGCTGCAGCAGGCGGATACATGGCGGATGGGCTGGAAGTAGCGGGTTTGCCCGGATTCAGATGATTATCGTGCCGATGCTCCGCGTCGGCACGCAGTTCGTGACGCTCTGCGTCACAGGATGCGTGCGAACGCAGCTTTGGCACTGGCCAGTTCAGAGCAGTCTTCAAAACCCTCTACAAAGAATTTGACTTGTACACCTATCCCCCTATGATGAAGACAAGTTGTACAGCGCGAACTATCTGTACAAGTCTTCTGTAGAGGTGACCGATGCCAATGTCCGCAATCGAAAAACCCAAGCTCGGCATCAGTGCCTGCCTGATGGGTGCCGAGGTTCGTTTCAATGGCGGCCACAAGGAGTCCCATCTGTGCACGCGGGCACTGAGCAAGTATTTTGATTTCGTCCAGGCGTGCCCCGAGGTCGCTATCGGCATGGGCATCCCGCGCGAGCCGATCAGGCTGGTGGGCGACGCGGAAAACCCCAAGGCGCTGGGCACCGTCAATCGTGAGCTGGACGTTACCGAGGCGCTCGCCAATTACGGCATACAGATGGCCGAGGAGCTGGGTGATATCTGTGGTTACATTTTCATGCAGAAATCCCCGTCCTGCGGCCTGGAGCGAGTCAAGGTCTACCGCGAAAACGGCGCCCCGGTAGACGGTGGCGGTCGTGGTATCTACGCGCAGGCCTTTTGCGAGCGCCACCCCAACCTTCCGGTCGAGGAAGACGGGCGTCTGAATGACGCTGTGCTGCGGGAAAATTTCGTGACCCGCGTGTTTGCCTATGCCGCCTGGCAGCAATTGTTGAAAGACGGCGTCACCCGGCGTGCACTGACCGAATTTCACTCGCGCTACAAATACCAGCTGATGGCCAATGACCCGGTGCAATACAAGGCACTGGGCAAAATGCTTGGCAGCATGGGCCGCACCGACCCGAACGAAATCGCACCGCTGTATTTCAGCGAGCTGATGGCGGCGCTGAAGAAGTGCGCAACGCGTCGCACTCATACCAACGTCCTGCAACACCTGTGCGGCTACTTGAAACAAACCATCAGTGCCGAGGACAAGCAGGAAATTCAGGAAGTGATCAGCCAGTATCACCAGGGCATCGTCCCCCTGATCGTACCGCTGACCCTGCTCAAGCATCACTTTCGCCAACATCCGGATCCGTATGTAGCGCTGCAGGTGTACATGCAGCCCCATCCGGAAAACCTCAGCCTGCGTAATGCGATTTGACTCATGAATGAAACAGACACAGAGGTGCCGGGCGACTGGCTGCCTATACGCGAGGTCGCAAGGCAGACAGGCGTCAACGCCGTTACCTTGCGCGCCTGGGAACGCCGTTACGGACTGATCGTTCCGCACCGCACCGCCAAAGGCCATCGGCTGTATTCGGACGAGCATGTGCAGCGCGTCATGAAGATTCTGACCTGGCTCAACCGTGGCGTCTCCGTGAGCCAGGTCAAAGGCCTGATCGATGACAACCGTCAGGACGCCCTGCCGCCGACCAACGACTGGGACGCCTTGCGTCAGACCCTGCTGGTGGCGATCGGCGAGTTGGCTGAACGCCGGGTTGATGACGTGTTCAATCAGGCGATGTCGCTGTACCCGCCACGCACATTGTGCGAACAGCTGCTGTTGCCGCTGCTTGCCGAACTGGAGCAGCGCTGGCAAGGCAAGTTCGGCGCACAGCTGGAGCGCACTTTTTTCTACTCTTGGCTACGCAGCAAGTTTGGCGCGCGAATCTATCACAACAATCGCCAGCTCAATGGCAGCCCTTTGCTGCTGGTCAATCAGTCCGATCTGCCGCTGGAACCACACCTGTGGCTCGCGGCCTGGCTGGTGAGCAGTGCCGACTGCCCGGTCGAGGTGTTCGACTGGCCATTGCCGGTCGGTGAGCTGGCGCTGGCCGCGGAATACCTTAAGCCACGTGGCATATTGCTCTACTCCAGCAAAGCCCTGAATGTGGCCCAACTACCCCGCTTGCTGGCCAATATCACCTGCCCCGTGGTGCTGAGCGGACCAACGGTGCAGATCCATAACGCCGAGCTGCTCGTACAGGCTAGCGAGATAGCTGGACTGACCCTTGCCCACGACGCACTCGGCGCGCAGATAGAGCTGGGCAAGCTCGGACTTATCTAAGGACTTCTCATGCAACTGATCTGGCTGCGTAGCGACCTGCGCGTTCACGATAATACTGCCCTGACCGCTGCCATGGAGCGCGGTCCGACGCTGGCGGTTTACCTGCTCAGCCCGGCACAGTGGCGCAGCCACGACGATGCTGACTGCAAGGTGGATTTCTGGCTGCGTAATCTGTTCGAGCTGGAAAAGGCACTGGGCGCGCTGAACGTACCGCTGTTGATTCGCGAGGCCGATACCTGGGATCAGGCACCTGAAGTGCTGTCGACACTGTGCACGCAGCTCAAGGTCGAAGGCCTGCACCTCAATCAGGAATACGGCATCAACGAAACATGCCGTGATCAGGCGGTGCAGAAGGCGCTGGAAAAAGCCGGTGTGCAGGTCACCAGTTACCTTGATCAGCTGTTGTTCAAGCCGGGCAGCATACTGACCAAGACCGGCAATTATTTCCAGGTGTTCACTCAGTTCAAGAAAGTCTGCTACAACCGGATGCACCAGGCCATGCCGCAGCCGGTGCGCACACCCAAAGCGCAGCAATCACTGTCGATCAAGAGCGATTCGATCCCTGATCAGGTCGAGGGCTTTGCCACGCCCTCGAAAGCATTACGTGACCTGTGGCCAGCAGGCGAGGCCGAAGCCAGGCGGCGCATGGCGACCTTCGCCGACGCGCAAATCAGTTACTACAAGACCGAACGCGACTTTCCCGCCAAACCCGGCACCAGTCAGCTGTCAGCGTATCTGGCGGCAGGGGTGATTTCGCCGCGCCAGTGCCTGCATGCGGCGCTGGGCAGCAACCAGGGGGAATTCGAGACCGGCGACGTTGGCACTGTGACCTGGATCAACGAGCTATTATGGCGAGAGTTTTATAAACACACGCTGGTCGGCTACCCTCGTGTATCACGGCATCGTGCCTTCCGCCCGGAAACCGAGGCGTTGAAGTGGCGCGATGCCCCCGAAGAACTGCTGGCGTGGCAAGAGGCGCGTACCGGTCTGCCGATTATTGACGCAGCGATGCGCCAGTTGCTGGAAACCGGATGGATGCACAATCGGCTAAGGATGGTCGTTGCGATGTTCCTCACCAAAAACCTGTTGATCGACTGGCGCGAGGGCGAGCGCTTTTTCATGCGCCACCTGATCGACGGCGACCTGGCGTCGAACAATGGTGGCTGGCAGTGGAGCTCGTCCACCGGCACCGACTCGGCGCCCTACTTCCGTATTTTCAATCCGTTGTCGCAGTCGGAACGCTTCGACCCAGAAGGCGTGTTCATCAAACGCTGGCTGCCGGAGCTCGCCGATCTGAATAAAAAGCAGATTCATGACCCCGCGTCCATCGGCGGCCTGTTTGGCGCTGCCGACTACCCGAAACCTATCGTCGATCTGAGCAAAAGCCGCGCCCGCGCCCTGACAGCGTTCAAAGCGCTTCCGGCCCGCCAACCCGCTGCGGGAATCGAACATGACTGATTTCCTGCATCGCTTCGCCGAAGGTTTTGCCGCGCTGAACAAGGACAACCTTGATCAGATCGCCGAGCTGTACAGCGACGACGTGTCGTTCAGCGACCCGATGCATGACATCCATGGCCTTGCAGCCATGCGACGTTATTTCGACGAGCTGTATGCCAACGTCCAGGATCTGCACTTCGACTTTCATGCCTTCGATGAAGTGCGCCCCGGCGAGGGCTATCTGGTCTGGACCATGAGCTATTCGCACCCGCGCCTGGCTGGCGGCCGGACGATTCGTGTCGAAGGCTGTTCGCACCTGAAGTGGCACGACAAGGTTTATCGACACCGGGATTACTTCGATGCCGGTGCATTGCTCTACGAACATCTGCCCATCATGGGTCGAGTCATCCATTGGCTGAAGAAGAGGTTGGGATGAGCACTCCTGTTGCACGACGCATCTGGTTGACCGGAGCTAGCAGCGGCATTGGTCTGGCGCTGGCCAAAGAACTGCTCAACGCAGGACATCGGCTGGCGTTGACCGCCCGTACGCTTGAACCGCTGCAGAACCTGGCGACTGTTTACCCGACCCAGGTGCTGCTGGTGACAGGCGACATCACCGAGCCTGCGCAGGTCAAGGCCATGGCCGACCTGATCGCGCAGCAATGGGGCGCGCTGGACACCGCCATCTTCAACGCGGGTACCTGTGAATACATCGACGTGCGGCAGTTCGAAGCGGCAATGGTCGAGCGCGTGGTGCGCACCAACCTGCTGGCCAGCAGTTATTGCATCGAGCAAGCACTGCCGCTGTTACGCAAGGGGCATCAGCCGCACCTGGTCGGCGTGGCCAGTGCGGTGACCTACCTGGCGCTACCTCGCGCAGAAGCCTATGGCGCCTCGAAAGCCGGCCTGCGTTATCTGTTCGAAGCGCTGCGTCTGGACCTGGCCAGCGAGAACATCGACGTGACCGTGGTCAGCCCAGGATTCGTCGACACGCCCCTGACTCAGAAAAATGATTTCCCCATGCCGATGCGCTGGCCTGTCGAGAAGGCCGCCAAACATATCGCCAGCAAACTGGGGCGCAACAAACGCCCACTGGATATCGCGTTCCCGGCGCTGTTCATTTTCAGCATGCGCGCGCTGGCAATGCTCCCGGCACGCGCCAGACTGGCCCTCGGCAAACGTATGGCGCGGACCGAGTCGTCGAATAAGGATGCGCAATGAAAATCGCCGTCATTGGTAGCGGGATCGCTGGCCTGACCAGTGCCTACCTGCTCAACCGCGCGCATGAGGTGACAGTGTTTGAGTCCTCCGACTGGGTCGGCGGGCACACTCATACGGTGGACGTGCAGGTCGAAGGCCGGGCTTACGCCATTGACACCGGTTTCATTGTATTCAACGACTGGACCTACCCCAATTTCATTCGCCTGCTGAGTCAGCTGGGTGTTGGCTTCAAGCCCGCCGAAATGAGCTTTTCGGTGCATGATCCGCGCACTGGCGTGGAATATAACGGCAACAACCTTAACAGTCTGTTCGCCCAACGCAGCAACCTGCTGTCGCCCAGGTTCTGGGGCATGCTGCGCGATATCCTGCGTTTCAATCGTCAATCGGTCGACGACCTGGAAAACCAGCGTATCGCGGCCGACACCACGTTGGGCGAGTACCTGAAGAGCGGCGGCTACGGGCAGCGTTTCATCGATCATTACATCGTGCCCATGGGCGCGGCCATCTGGTCGATGTCGCTGGCCGACATGCTCGGCTTTCCCCTGCAGTTCTTCGTGCGCTTTTTCAAGAATCACGGCCTGCTCTCGGTCACCCATCGGCCGCAATGGTGCGTGATCGAAGGTGGCTCCAGAAGTTATGTCGAACCGTTGACGGCGTCGTTCCGCGAGCGGATTCGTCTGTCATGCCCGGTTACACGGGTCGAGCGCGACAGCGACGGTGTGACGCTACACAGCGCCATGGGCAGCGAACGCTTCGACAAGGTGGTGTTTGCCTGCCACAGCGATCAGGCCCTGGCCCTGCTGGCTGAGCCGTCAAGTGCCGAGCAGTCGGTGCTCGGCGCACTGCGCTATGCCGAAAACGACGTGGTGCTGCACACCGATACACGACTGCTGCCCGAGCGCAAACTGGCCTGGGCCAGCTGGAACTACAGGCTCGGCGGCAGCGAACAGCAATCGGCAGCCGTCACTTATGACATGAACATCCTGCAAGGGATCGACAGCGACACAACCTTTTGCGTCAGCCTCAACCAGACCGCTGCCATCGACCCGACAAAAATCCTCGGCCGCTACCGTTACGCGCACCCGCAATACAGCCTTGATGCAATCGCCGCGCAAGCGCGCTGGGAAGAAATCAATGGCGTCGACCACACGTCGTACTGCGGCGCGTACTGGGCCAACGGCTTTCACGAAGACGGCGTGGTCAGCGGCTTGCGTGTCGCCCAGGCGTTTGGTGAAACGCTGTGAACAGCGCGCTCTACAGTGGCTGGATCAGCCACCGGCGATTTGCGCCGCGTGCCCATGAGTTCACCTATCGGATAGGCCTGCTTTATCTGGATCTGGATGAACAGGACAGCGTGCTGGGGCTTTCGCCACTGGCTGGCAGCAAGCGTTTCGCGCCCTTCTCGTTCCGCGAACGTGACTACCTGCCAGCGCTGACCGGGCAAGGCATGAGCCTCATAGAGGCGGTCCGCGAGCAGGTTGGCAAAGCGCTGGGCCGCGTACCATCAGGTCGTGTCTGCCTGCTGACCCAGGCACGTAGCTGGGGCTTGTCGTTCAATCCGGTAAGCTTTTTCTACTGCCATGAGGCAGACGGCACACTGGCAGGCATTCTCTGTGAAGTCACCAACACACCGTGGGGCGAACGCTACAGCTATGTACTGCCCGCTACGGGTGAAGGGCATCAGTATTTCGCAGTGGCCAAGGCCTTTCACGTTTCACCGTTTTTGCCGCGTGACCTCGAATACCGCATGAGTTTCAGCCAGCCCGCCGAGCGGATTGGTGTGCACATGGCTGACTGGCAAGGCGAACTGAAAATGTTCGATGCCACGCTCAACCTGACCCGCCAGAACCTCAGCCGCCAGACGCTGCATCGTTACCTGATCACTTACCCGTGGATGACCGCCAAAACCTGTCTGGCGATTTACTGGCAGGCGATGCGTCTGCTGGTCAAGCGCATCCCCATTTTTTCTCATCAGGCCGCCGACGGCGAGTACCGTGCTGCCGCCGCTCAAACCAAGGACTCACGCCATGAAAAGCAGTAGCAGTAGTTTTTCTGCCAATCTGGGCACCAATGGTCTGACGGCCAATATCCTGCGCCGAGGTGTGTTACGGCAATTAGCAGGACTGCGCAACGGCCAGTTGGTGGTTATCGAACGGGGTGAGCGCCATGTGTTCGGCAAGAACAACGCGCTGATTCAGGCTGAAATCCACATTCTTGATTCGGCAGCCTGGGGCATGGTTGCCAGCAACGGCTCCATCGGCGCTGGCGAGGCGTTTATTCACGGCTACTGGACTACCCCGGACCTGACGGCAGTGGTGCGGGTATTTGTCAGCAATCTGGATGTGCTGGATGCAATGGAAGGCGGCGTGGCTCGCCTGACCCGTCCGTTCATTCATGCCCTGCACTGGCTAAATCGCAATACACGCGAAGGCTCGCAGAAAAACATCGCTGCCCATTACGACCTGGGCAACACGCTGTTCGAGCAGTTTCTCGACCCGACGATGATGTACTCCGCCGCACAGTTCCTCAGCGAAGACGACACGCTGGAACAGGCGCAGTTGAATAAACTGGAACGCATCTGTCAGAAGCTGGCCCTGAAACCTGAAGATCACCTGCTGGAAATCGGCACAGGCTGGGGCAGCATGGCTATTTATGCTGCGCAGCATTACGGCTGCCGAGTGACCACCACGACCCTGTCCAGAGAACAGTTCGCCTACACCGAGCAACGCCTGATCGAACTGGGCCTGCAGGAACGCGTCACGCTGCTGCTGACCGACTACCGGGACCTGACCGGTGAATATGACAAGCTGGTGTCCATCGAGATGATCGAAGCGGTCGGCCACCGTTTTCTGCCGACGTACTTCAAGCAATGCGCGAACCTGCTCAAAAGCAACGGCATGATGCTGCTGCAGGCGATCACCATCCGCGAGCAGCGTTATGCTCAGGCCAAACGCAATGTGGACTTCATCCAGCGCTACATCTTCCCCGGTGGTGCTCTGCCCTCGGTGGCGAAGATGCTGGACATTGTCGGCAGCGATACCGACATGAACCTGCTGCACATGGAAGATTTCGGCCTGCACTACGCGCGCACGCTGCGCCTGTGGCACGACAACTTCAAACACGCGCACGGCAAACTGGCCGAACTGGGTTACGACGAACACTTCCTGCGCCTTTGGGAGTTCTATCTGTGCTACTGCGAAGGCGGCTTTCTGGAGCGGACCATCGGTACGGCGCAGTTGCTCCTGGCCAAACCCGATGCCCTGCGCGAACCCTTGCTTGGGCGCTTCAATGCTTAAATCAATCGCCAACGCGCTGCTCTTTCAGATCGGCTGGTTCGCCTGCGTATTGGGCGGTAACAGTTACTGGCTGCTGATTGCAGTCGGCGTGCTGGCGGTGCATTTTCTGTGGACCAGCTCATGGGCAGCGGAAGGCCGGCTGATCCTGACGGTTACGTTAATCGGGATCGTGCTCGACAGTGCCTTGATGACACTCGGCGTTTTCGACTTTGGCAGCGGCGGCTACCTGCTGCCGCTGTGGCTGGCGGTATTGTGGGCGGTGCTGGGCACGACGCTCAATCATTGCCTGGCGTGGACCGCAAAGCCGCTATGGCGCGCCGCCGTGCTGGGCGCTATTGGCGGCCCGATGTCGTACTATGCCGGCTCACAACTGGCTCAGGTCCACCTTCCTCTCGGAGTGTGGCCTGGCATGCTGGTGCTGGGGCTGGTCTGGGCGGGGCTGTTTCCCTTGCTGCAATGGCTGGCAGCACGCGCAGCCAGACAATCGGGAGAAACGCTCTGAACGCTACGCTCATTCCGCTCGCAGACATTCACAGCGAAACGGAAGTCACCTGCTCGACCTGCGCAGCTTGCTGTTGCCAACTGGAAGTGATGCTCATCACCGACACGGGCGTGCCTGAGCGCTACATTGATACCGACGAGTGGGGTGGCGAGGTCATGCTGCGTCTGGACGACGGCTGGTGTGCAGCACTGGATCGCAACACCATGATGTGCACGATCTACGAGAAACGCCCGCTGATCTGCCGTGAGTTCGAAGCCGGAGCAGAAGACTGCCTGAACGAACGCAAAGGGATTGCGACGGCTTATCTGTAATAAATACTGCTGACTTGACGTTCATTATCGTTCCCACGCTCCGCGTGGTAATGCAGTTCGTGACGCTCCGCGTCACCCAGCAGTTCTGCGACTTCAGGTGGATTGAGGTTCGACTCAGGTCACCTTTTCGCCCCTCGGCGAGTTACTTTGATGAGACCAAAGTAACCAAAGCCTTTCGCTCCTGTTTCCGGCCCGACTTCGTCGGGTTCCTTCGCCCTGTCACTGATCCGGGGGCCGCCGCAACGGGCCATCCTTGGCCCGGTGCGGCTTGCTCGGCGTCCTGCCTCGCATCCCCCAGATCAGCGTCAGAACTCAGCCGTCACTAACGTCGCACTCTGCGTTGTCAGTGCCATCGCGATAAAAAAGCATTTTATGCGCAATGGCTTTGTACAGGGCATTACGTTGTGCTGCAGCGAAGCGTTCGCACGAATGCCAGTCAAATCAGAACGGCATCTTGTAGTGCAGTGCGTAGCTTTCTATACCGTCGTTCGGCTCTTTGATGCCGGCGTTGGAATAGTGAGTCGCGCGGATGCCGACTTCATGCCCGCCCGCGAAGCGCAGACCAAAACCAATGCGGTCTTCGAAGTTGAAGGCAGAACCGAACTTGCGATCTTCAACCTGGGTGTTGGAGAACACCGAGACGCCGATACCGGCTTCTACGTAAGGCTTGACGTTGCCGTTGCCGAACTCGTAGACCAGAACCGGGGAGAACGACAGGCTGTGGTTATCCTTGTAGTCCTTGCCATCCCAATAGGTGTAAGCGCCATCCCAATAGCCGGTCAAACGGCCGATGTCGCTTTGCAGCCAGGTTTTATCCCAATCGAACTGCACGCCCAGACGATAAGTCATGGTCGACTCGCCGGTCTGACCGACCGAAAACTCAACACCATCAGCCTGCGCGATTGAAGCTTGCCCTGCCAAAGCGGCCGCAATCACGGCCAGGCAAAAGAGTCTCTTCATGAGAAACGTCCTAAATATATTAAATTGTACGAAAAGTGTTGGAATTCATCAGCCGCTTTTATAGAAGCCGCGGAGGCGACGTTAGTTCACCCCAAAAGCGCCTTTTTTCACGTTTTTTTTACAAACGGAAGCTTCTCACATTGCCAGGACTTTGCGACAAAAAAGGTAGGATTTTTCTGAAATTGTCCGGAATGTCACTAGACCAATACACAGTATCTCGCGCGTCGCCAGTGGCAAGAAGGCTGGAACGCGACAAAAGACGCTGTAACTGACGCGCTACCGCAGCCCCGGTGTCGATCAGGGTGACCGATTCGGGAAGCATCTCCCGCAACAAAGGTTTGAGAAACGGGTAGTGAGTACAGCCCAGAATGATCGTGTCACAGCGCGCTGCCAGCAGCGGCTCGACATAATGCAGCAGCAATTGACGGATTTGCGGACTGAGCAGATCACCGGTTTCGATCAGTTCGACCAGCCCTGGGCACGGCTGGGTCACGACCCGAACATCGTTGGCAAATCGGTCCAGCAACGCCGCAAAGCGGGCGCTTTGTAGCGTTCCGGTAGTCGCCAGCACACCGACAACACCGCTGCGGGTCGCCTCGGCAGCAGGTTTGACAGCAGGCTCCATGCCCACAATCGGCCAGTCCGGGTAGCGTTGACGAATGTGCGCCACACCCGCCGCCGTCGCGGTGTTGCAGGCGACGACCAGTGCCTTGGCACCCTGCTCGCGGAAGAATCCCGCAATTGTCAGGCACCGTTCGGTAATGAATTCAGGGGTCTTTTCGCCATAAGGAATATGCCCGCAGTCCGCTAGATACAGCAGTGACTCGCTGGGCAGCAACTGGCGGATTTCATTGAGCACTGAAAGGCCACCGACCCCGGAATCGAAGATTGCGACAGGCGCATCGCTGGCATGGCTCATCTGCATGTCAGGCATGTTCGCTCTGCCCGCTTGCTGCACTGCAAACGCTGCACGCCGGGTCGCGCTTGACTTTCAGTTCACGAAAACGGGTACTCAAGGCATCAATCAATAACAGTCGCCCGACCATTGGCTCGCCAAAACCGGCCAGCAGCTTCAAGGCTTCGAGTGCTTGCAGGCTGCCAACCAGGCCAACCAGCGGCCCGATGACACCGGCCTCGCTGCAGGTCAGTTCGGCTTCGCTGCCGTGACCGTACAGGCAGTGATAACACGGGCTGTCCGCACGACGCGGATCGAACACCGACAACTGCCCTTCAAGCCGAATGGCAGCACCGCTGACCAACGGCTTGCCGGCAGCGACACAGGTGGCATTCACCGCTTCGCGGGTGGCGAAATTATCCGAGCAATCCAGCACCAGATCGACAGCCTGCACCGCCGCCTCCAGTGAGTCGGTATCCAGCGCTGAGCGATGAGCGACGAGAGTGATCTCGGGATTGATCGCCTTGAGCCGGGCCAGAGCCGAATCTACCTTGGCCTGTCCGATGCTCTGGGTATCATGAATGATCTGGCGTTGCAGGTTGGTCAGGTCGACGTGATCAAAATCCGCCAGATGCAGTTCACCGACCCCTGCGGCGGCCAGATAAAGGGCCACCGGCGAACCAAGCCCGCCGACGCCGACGATCAGCGCGCGACTTTGCTTGAGGCGCAGCTGGCCGTCGATATCAACGTGTTGCAGCAGAATCTGGCGACTGTAGCGCAGCAGCTCCTGATCACTCAGCACGGCTTGCATCCGAACGTGATGCGCTCGTGCTCACCCAGATCACGACGCGTCTGGATGCGCTCGAAACCATGACGGATCAACAGTTCGCGCACCGCCGGGCCTTGATCGTAACCGTGCTCCAGCAGCAGCCAGCCATCGGCGCTGAGGTGCACCGGCGCGTCGGCAATGATCGTGCGCAAATCGTCCAGCCCGTCGGAACCGGCAGTCAACGCGCTGCTCGGCTCGAAACGTACATCACCGGCCGACAGATGCGGATCAGCGTCGGCGATGTACGGCGGGTTACTGATGATCAGATCAAACTGCTGCCCTTCCAGAGCACTGAACCAGTGGCTGTTGAGCACTTGGGCGTTATCCAGTTGCAGACGCTGGCGGTTGCGTTCGGCCAGCGCCACCGCTTCAGGCACACGGTCGACCGCTGTGACTTTCCATTGTTGGCGCTCGTTGGCCAGCGCCAGCGCAATCGCCCCAGTGCCGGTGCCCAGGTCAAGCACCTTGGCGGGCGCGAACGCAGGCACCAGTTCCAGCGCTGCCTCGACCAGCATTTCGGTCTCTGGCCGCGGGATCAAGGTATGCGGCGCTACTTCCAGATCAAGCTTCCAGAAACCTTGCTGACCGAGAATGTAAGCCACCGGTTCGCCCGTGCGTCGACGCTGCAAATAACCTGCAAAGGCCAGCGCAGCCTCGGTGCTGACAATGCGCTCAGGCCAGGTGTGCAGAAAGCTGCGCGGTTTGCCCAGCGCTGCCGCCAGCAGCAGCTCTATGTCGAGCCGCGCGGTCGGTGAATCGGGAAGCTCGGCGCTTCTTAACAAACTTGCGATGATGGTCATTTACTCACCCAGTGCCGCAAGTTGATCAGCCTGATATTCAGCGAGTAGCGGCTCTATCACTGCATCGACCCCGCCCGCCAGAACTTCATCCAGCGAATACAGCGTCAGGTTCACGCGGTGATCCGTCACTCGCCCTTGAGGGAAATTATACGTACGAATACGCTCGGAACGATCACCCGACCCCACGAGCAGCTTGCGCTCGCTGGCGATGGCGTTGGCCGCCGCGCTGGTCTGCTGATCATTCAGTTTGGCAGATAGCCAGGACATTGCCCGGGCCCTGTTCTTGTGCTGCGAACGCTCTTCCTGGCATTCGACGACAATACCCGATGGCAAGTGGGTAATGCGGATCGCCGAGTCGGTTTTGTTGACGTGCTGACCACCGGCCCCTGAGGAGCGATAGGTGTCGACACGCAGGTCGGCCGGGTTGATCTCGATCGCCTGTTGCTCGTCAGGCTCCGGCAGCACTGCAACCGTACAGGCAGACGTGTGGATGCGACCCTGCGACTCGGTCTCGGGCACGCGCTGCACACGGTGCGCGCCGGACTCGAATTTCAGCTTGCCGTAGACGCTGTCACCCTCGACGCGCGCAATGACTTCCTTGTAGCCGCCATGCTCGCCTTCGTTTTCGGACAGAATTTCCACCCGCCAGCCACGCCGCTCGGCGTAACGCGAGTACATGCGAAACAGGTCGCCGGAGAAGATCGCGGCTTCATCACCGCCGGTGCCCGCACGGATCTCCAGAAACACGTTGCGGCCGTCGTTCGGGTCCTTGGGCAACAACATGCGCTGCAATTGCGCTTCCAGCTCGACCAGTTGCTGTTTTGTTTCGCGAACTTCCTCGACGGCCATTTCGCGCATGTCCGGGTCGCTGTCCTTGAGCAGCGCCTGCGCGCCCTCCAGATCACCCTGCACCCTGATCAGCTGTTGGTAAAGCGCAACGACCGGCTCCACTTCGGCGTACTCACGGGAATAGGCGCGAAAGCGTGTCTGATCGCTGATCACTTCGGCATCGCCGAGCAGCGCGGTCAGTTCCTCGAAACGGTCGCTGAGGACATCCAGCTTATTGAGCAGTGAAGCTTTCATTGCGGGGTTTTATCCGTCGAGCCCTCACCGAGGGCAAAAAGTTCCTGGGCCATGGCCAGCGCATCGACGCGACCTTCGGCAGACAGCTTCTTGAGCTGCACGCTGGGTGCGTGCAGCAATTTGTTGGTCAGACCGCGTGCCAGCTGGATCAATACGTCCTCGGCATTACTGCCGTTGGCCAGCATACGTTGCGCCTTGCTCAGTTCTTCGTCACGCAGCCGTTCGCTTTGCTGACGATAGGCGCGCAACACATCGACCGCCGCCAGTTCACGCAGCCGCGACATGAAGTCTTCGGCACCCACGCTGACCAGCTGCTCGGCAGCCAGTGCAGCCCCCTGGCGACTCTTGAGATTTTCTGCCACCACTTCGTGCAGATCATCAACGCTGTACAGGTAAACGTCGTCCAGTTCGCCGACTTCAGGCTCGATATCCCGCGGTACGGCAATATCGACCATGAAAATCGGTTTGTGCTTGCGCAGTTTCAGCGCACTTTCCACGGCCCCCTTGCCCAGGATCGGCAACTGGCTGGCGGTGGAGCTGATCACGATATCGCTGTTGACCAGCTCGGCCGGGATATCCGACAGCAACACCGCATGGGCACCGAACTCGGCAGCCAGCATGCTGGCGCGCTCCAGCGTACGGTTGGCAACCACGATACGCTTGACGCCCAGGTCATGCAGATGCCGGGCGACCAGAGTAATGGTCTCGCCCGCACCGATCAACAAGGCCTGACTGCGTTGCAGGTCACTGAAAATCTGTTTGGCCAGACTGACCGCGGCGAAGGCCACGGACACCGGGTTTTCACCAATTGCAGTGTCTGTACGCACCTGTTTGGCAGCGCTGAACGTGGCCTGAAACAGACGTCCCAGTAACGGCCCGACCGTTCCGGCCTCGCGCGCAACGGCATACGCAGACTTCATCTGGCCGAGAATCTGCGGCTCGCCGAGCACCAGGGAGTCGAGCCCTGAGGCGACACGCATCATGTGTCGCACGGCGGCATCGTCCTCGTGGACGTAAGCGCTGGCGCGCAGTTCTTCCAGGCTGAGGTGATGGTAATTGGCAAGCCAAGCAAGAATGCTGTCCGCACCGAGATGCTCGTGCTCGATGTACAACTCGCTGCGATTACAGGTTGAAAGAATCGCAGCCTCGCGACTTTCGGTCAGGTGGCAAAGCTGCTGCAACGCCTCCACCAACTGTTCCGGGGTAAATGCCACGCGCTCGCGAACGTCGACCGAGGCGGTCTTATGATTGATACCGAGTGCAAGGAAGGCCATTCAGGGTCGCAGGTGGTGACGTGAAGCCGGTAATTGTCCTACTTCAATAAGCTCAGAACAACCACCACATATTATTGTCCCACTACAATCGATCGTCGCAGCCTGCGTTTTCGGGCTCGCGACACTGCAAACACACGCATTGCATCAGTTTTTCCGACGGCTGTGGGTTTTGCCAACAGCCTTGTGTCATGATGCTCCCACCGCAGGTAAGCCGCCCTTCTTATATATGAATAGATCCTCCGCGTTGTTCCTTGCTCTTGCCTTTCTAGGCGGCTGCCAGTCAATGGCCCCCGTCTCGTCACAGCCCGTGCCCGCTCAGAAAGACGCCCCTCCCGCGCCTGAAGCCAAGCCGAAGGTCTATGGTTCGTTCACTCAGGACACCCTGGTCAGCCTGTTGAGCGCGGAGCTGGCCGGCCAGCGCAACCGCTTCGACATCGCTCTGGATAACTACGTGACCCAGGCGATCAAGACTCAGGACCCGGGGGTCTCCGAACGCGCCTATCAGATCGCCGAATACATGGGCGCTGATCAGTCTGCGCTGGAAACCGCGCTGATCTGGGCAAGAAACGCACCGACCGACCTTGAAGCGCAACGCGCCGCAGCCATTCAACTGGCGCGCGCCGGACGTTACGACGACTCTCTGGTGTACATGGAGAGAGTCCTGCAGGGTCAGGGCGACACGCACTTCGACTTTCTGGCACTGTCCGCGGCCGAAACCGATCCGGACACCCGCAACGGCCTGCTCAAAAGTTTTGATCGGTTGCTGGGCAAATACCCGAACAACAGCCAGCTGATTTTCGGCAAAGCGCTGTTGCTTCAGCAGAATGGTGACGCCGAACAGTCGTTGAAGCTGCTGGAAGACAACCCGCCCAAAGAAGGCGAAATCGCGCCCATCCTGCTGCATGCCCGTCTGCTGCAAAGCATGAACCGGGGCAAGGAAGCGGTGCCCCTGCTTGAGAAAAGCATCAAGAAATACCCGGACGACAAACGCCTGCGCCTGACGTATGCGCGCATGCTCGTTGAGCAAAACCGTATGGAAGACGCCAAAGTGCAGTTTTCCGCTCTTTTGCAGCAATATCCGGACGATGACGAACTGCGCTTCTCGCTGGCTCTGGTGTGCCTTGAAGCCAAGGCCTGGGACGAAGCGGCTGGCTACCTGGAAGAACTGATCGCCCGTGGTGCACACGTCGATTCAGCGCATTTGAATCTGGGTCGCATCCACGAAGAACGTGAGGACCCGCAAAGCGCGCTCAACGAATACGCTCAGGTCGGACCGGGCCCGGACTTCCTGGCGGCTCAATTGCGCCAGGCGGATATTCTGGTCAGCAATGGCAACGGCGCAGAAGCGGCCAAACGCCTGGCTGAAGCACGTGCCGAAGAGCCCGATTACGCCATTCAGCTGTACCTGATCGAGGCCGAAACCCTGACCAGCAATGATCAATTGGATCGCGGCTGGCAGGTGCTGAACACGGCACTCAAGCAATACCCGGACGACGCCAACCTGCTCTATACCCGCGCCATGCTGGCTGAAAAGCGCAATGATCTGGCGCAGATGGAAAAAGACCTGCGCAGCATCATCAAGCGCGAGCCGGAAAACGCCATGGCGCTGAATGCACTGGGCTACACCCTCTCCGATCGCACCACGCGTTACGCCGAAGCCCGCGAACTGATCGAGAAAGCCCATCAGATCAGCCCCGACGATCCGGCAGTTCTCGACAGCCTTGGCTGGGTGAATTACCGCATGGGCAATCTGGACGCCGCCGAACGCTACCTGCGCCAGGCGCTCGAACGCTTCCCTGACCACGAAGTAGCCGCACATCTGGGCGAAGTACTCTGGGCCAAAGGCGAACAGCGCGAAGCCCGGAAAGTATGGGCCAAGGCCCTGGAACAACAACCCGACAGCACCGTCCTGCGCAGCACACTGCGACGCTTGACCGGTTCAGAGACCCTTTGACGTTATGTTTTTGCGCCACGTAATCGTATTCAGCCTCATCGCCCTGCTCACCGGCTGTGCCGGTCTCGCTTCCCGCGAAGCCGTTCAGGGCAAGGGCGACCCCGCGCAATGGCGCGAACACAAACAGCAACTGAGCAGCCTTGATGGCTGGCAGATCAACGGGAAGGTCGGTATTCGTGCGCCGAAGGACTCCGGCAGCGGCACCCTGTTCTGGCTGCAGCGTCAGGATTACTACGATATCCGCTTGTCCGGTCCGCTCGGCCGTGGCGCAGCACGACTGACCGGCAGGCCCGGCGCTGTCGCGCTTGAAGTCGCCAACCAAGGCCGCTACGAAGCCACAACGCCGGAAACACTGCTTCAGGATCAACTGGGCTGGAAACTGCCGGTTTCCCACCTCGTATGGTGGGTGCGTGGCTTGCCGGCACCGGACAGCAAAAGTAGCGTGACACTCGATGGTGATAGCCGTCTGGCCAGCCTTGAACAGGACGGCTGGCAGGTGGAATACCTCAGTTATGTCGAACAGAATGGCTATTGGCTGCCCGAACGCGTCAAGCTGCACGGCCAGGACCTCGATGTCACGCTGGTCATCAAGGACTGGCAGCCTCGCAAACTGGGGCAATGACCATGACTGCATTACAGGATATGGCCACACCCCAGCTGGTTTTGCCTGCCCCGGCAAAGCTGAACCTGATGCTGCACATTCTGGGACGCCGCCCGGACGGCTACCATGAGCTGCAAACCCTGTTTCAGTTTCTCGATTATGGTGACGAACTGGGCTTTACCGTTCGCCAGGACGGCGAAATTTGTCTGCAGACCGATGTACCCGGCGTCCCGCATGACAGCAACCTGATCGTCAAAGCCGCCCGCGCGCTGCAAAAACAGTCCGGTTGCACACTGGGCATGGATATCTGGCTGGAAAAACGCTTGCCCATGGGCGGCGGCATCGGCGGCGGCAGCTCGGATGCAGCCACCACACTGCTGGCGCTGAATCATTTATGGCAGCTTGGCTGGGATGAAGATCGTCTGGCGCAACTGGGCCTGACCCTAGGCGCCGATGTACCGGTTTTTGTCCGTGGACACGCCGCATTTGCTGAGGGTGTCGGGGAAATTCTCACCCCGGTTGACCCCGAAGAACCCTGGTATTTGGTGCTCGTTCCGCAAGTCGCTGTAAGTACAGCAGAAATTTTTTCAGATCCGTTGTTGACACGCGACACGCCGCCCATTAAAGTGCGCCCCGTTCCCAAGGGAAACAGTCGAAATGACTGTAAGGCGGTTGTAGAGAGGCGTTACCCAGAAGTACGTAACGCTTTGAATTTGTTAGGTAATTTTACCGAAGCAAAATTAACCGGAACTGGAAGTTGTGTGTTTGGGGCCTTCCCAAACAAAGCTGAAGCTGATAAAGTCTCGGCCCTTCTTACAGAGACCCTTACGGGGTTCGTAGCGAAAGGAAGTAACATTTCGATGTTGCATCGCAAGCTGCAAATTCTGTAACAGGAATTGAGTGCCAGGCACTCGATTGATTCAATACAGGGGCGTCGCCAAGCGGTAAGGCAGCAGGTTTTGATCCTGCCATGCGTTGGTTCGAATCCAGCCGCCCCTGCCATTTTCTATACTCATCCAGGTTACCCTCAGCCTCTAGGTACTGCGCGTGTCCAAGATGATGGTCTTTACGGGGAATGCCAACCCCGATCTCGCTCGGCGTGTAGTACGTCAGCTGCATATCCCACTCGGTGATGTTTCTGTCGGAAAATTTTCCGACGGCGAAATCAGTACTGAGATTAATGAAAACGTCCGCGGTAAAGACGTCTTCATCATTCAGCCGACTTGCGCACCAACGAACGATAACCTGATGGAACTGGTTGTGATGGCTGATGCCTTCCGCCGCTCCTCAGCGTCCCGAATCACTGCTGTGATTCCCTACTTTGGTTATGCCCGCCAGGATCGCCGTCCGCGCTCCGCACGTGTTGCCATCAGCGCGAAAGTTGTTGCTGACATGCTCACCGTGGTGGGAATCGACCGTGTTCTCACGGTTGATCTTCATGCTGACCAGATCCAGGGTTTCTTCGATATTCCGGTAGATAACATCTACGGCTCCCCCGTTCTGGTGGATGACATCGAAGACCAGCGCTTTGAAAACCTGATGATCGTTTCCCCGGATATCGGCGGCGTCGTGCGTGCACGTGCTGTTGCCAAATCCCTGGGCGTCGATCTCGGTATCATCGACAAACGCCGTGAGAAAGCCAATCACTCTGAAGTGATGCATATCATCGGTGATGTCGAAGGGCGTACCTGTATTCTGGTCGATGACATGGTCGACACCGCTGGCACCCTGTGCCACGCGGCCAAGGCCTTGAAAGAGCATGGCGCAGCCAAGGTCTTTGCCTACTGCACACACCCTGTGCTGTCGGGCCGGGCGATCGAAAACATTGAAAATTCCGTGCTGGACGAACTGGTGGTCACTAACACCATCCCGTTGTCCGCAGCAGCACAAGCCTGCAGCCGTATCCGTCAACTGGATATTGCGCCGGTAGTCGCCGAAGCGGTTCGCCGCATCAGCAATGAAGAATCGATCAGCGCGATGTTCCGTTAACTGACATCACGCAGACGAAAAGCGCCCCGCCCTGACATCCGGTCAGGGCGGGGCTTTTTTGCCCATACCGCCCAAGCGCTGGTCGCAAACGCAACGGCGGATGTGGTTAATTTGGAGATACAACATGAACGAATTTACCCTGAATGCAGAACAGCGTTCCGACCTGGGGAAAGGTGCGAGCCGCCGCCTGCGTCGTCTCGCCAGCCTGGTTCCAGCTGTAGTCTACGGTGGCGACAAAGCCCCTGAGTCCATCAGCATGCTGGCCAAGGAAGTTGCCAAACTGCTCGAAAACGATGCGGCCTACAGCCACATCATCGAGCTGAACGTTGGCGGCCAGAAGCAGAACGTCATCATCAAGGCGCTGCAACGTCACCCGGCCAAAGGCCACGTGATGCACGCTGACTTCGTGCGCGTTATTGCCGGCCAGAAACTGACCGCAATCGTGCCGATCCACTTCCTGAACGAAGAAGCTCCAGTCAAGAAAGGCGGCGAGATCTCGCACACTACCACTGAACTGGAAGTGACCTGCCTGCCTAAAGACCTGCCTGAGTTCATCGAAGTTGATCTGGGCGCGCTGGAAGTAGGCGACAACGTTCACCTGTCCGAGCTGAAAGCACCTAAAGGTGTCGAGTTCGTTGCCTTGGCACACGGTACTGACCTGGCAATCGCCAACGTCCACGCACCGCGCATCGTCAAAGACGAAGCAGAAGAAGGTGAAGAAGGCGCAGCCGAGTAATTCATTACTTGGTAACGTCGGAGTTGCTCAGGAAACATCGCGAGCGATAGCAGGCAAAGCGGGCGAGATCGCTGAGTTTACATCATGGTAAATGAGCAGTTTTCGCCCACATTGCCGCTGTCGTCAGCGGTTTAACCCTCAACTCCAAAGGAAGAGCCCCTGTCGTGACCGCCATACAACTGATCGTGGGCCTGGGAAATCCAGGCGCTGAATACGAACAGACCCGGCATAACGCAGGGGCTTTTTTTGTTGAGCGTATTGCTGCGGCGCAGCGAGTCAATCTCGTTCCCGAGCGCAAATTCTTTGGCCTGACCGGGCGTTTTACGCATCAAGGTCAGGATGTTCGTCTGCTGATCCCCACCACCTATATGAACCGTAGCGGCCAGGCCGTCGCGGCACTCGCCGGTTTCTACCGTATTCCGGTTGAGTCGATTCTGGTGGCGCATGACGAGCTGGACCTGCCTCCGGGCGTTGCCAAACTCAAAGTGGGTGGCGGCCATGGCGGTCATAACGGTCTGCGCGACATCATCGCGCAGCTCGGCAACCAGAACACATTTCATCGCTTGCGGCTTGGCATCGGCCACCCGGGCGATGCCAGCAAGGTATCCGGCTTTGTCCTGGGTCGAGCGCCACGCGCCGAACAGGAAAAACTGGACGCCAGTATCGACTTTGCCCTCGGCGTGCTGCCGGATATCTTCGCCGGTGAATGGAACCGGGCGATGAAAAACCTGCACAGCCAGAAGGCCTGACATCACTCGAGGGGAAACACCATGGGATTCAATTGCGGCATCGTCGGCCTGCCTAACGTCGGCAAGTCCACCCTGTTCAACGCCCTGACCAAATCTGGTATTGCGGCCGAGAACTTCCCCTTCTGCACCATTGAACCGAACAGCGGCATCGTGCCGATGCCTGACCCGCGCCTGGCGGCCCTGGCAGCCATCGTCAACCCGAAACGCATCCTGCCGACCACCATGGAGTTCGTCGACATCGCAGGCCTGGTGGCAGGCGCTTCGAAAGGCGAAGGCCTGGGCAACAAGTTCCTCGCCAACATCCGCGAGACCGACGCCATCGCTCACGTGGTGCGCTGCTTTGAAGACGAGAACGTGATTCACGTCTCCAACAGCGTCGACCCCAAGCGCGACATCGAGATCATCGATCTGGAACTGATCTTCGCTGACCTCGACAGCTGCGAGAAGCAACTGCAAAAGGTCACGCGCAATGCCAAGGGCGGTGACAAGGACGCAGTGGTCCAGAAAGGCCTGCTTGAACAACTGATCGCCCACTTCAGCGAAGGCAAGCCAGCACGCAGCCTGATGAAGAGCATGAGCAACGACGAGAAGACCACCATCCGTGGCTTCCACCTGCTGACCACCAAGCCGGTCATGTACATCGCCAACGTTGCCGAAGACGGTTTCGAGAACAACCCGCTGCTGGACGTGGTCCGCGCCATCGCCGAAGAAGAAGGCGCAATGCTGGTGCCGGTCTGCAACAAGATCGAAGCCGAAATCGCCGAACTGGATGACGGTGAAGAAAAAGACATGTTCCTCGAAGCGCTGGGCCTCGAAGAACCCGGCCTGAACCGCGTCATTCGCGCTGGCTACGAAATGCTGCACCTGCAGACCTACTTCACCGCAGGTGTCGAAGAAGTCCGCGCCTGGACCGTTCGCGTCGGTGCCACCGCACCACAGGCCGCAGGTGTCATCCACACCGACTTTGAAAAAGGCTTTATTCGTGCCGAAGTCGTGGCCTATGACGACTTCATCCAGTTCAAGGGTGAAGCCGGTGCCAAGGAAGCGGGTAAATGGCGTCTGGAAGGCAAGGAATACATCGTCAAGGATGGTGATGTGATGCATTTCAGGTTTAACGTGTAGGCCATAGGCAGCGTCCAGCGGGATCTCGGCAAGTGCAGATTCCTCTATCACGAAAGCCCCATTATGTGGGGCTTTCGCGTTTCAGGCATTGGCACCGTCGGTTGGCTACACGATTGCAGACGCCCTCAAATTATTTGATGGGGATGTCTATTTTTCTATGTAAAATGTCGTTTTTTTACCGCCGCTCATTTACGTCATTTAAACATTCATGTTTAACGCAGGCAGATGTTTCAAGACGGCGACTGATCAGCGATTGTTTCCACGGACCGGGCAGAGCCTTGTCATAACCCAAGGTAGATACTCTTTTGAAGATCTTAGTAACAGGCGGTGCTGGTTTCATAGGTTCGGCAGTGATTCGGCACATCATTGCCAATACAGCCGACTCAGTCGTCAATGTCGACAAACTGACGTACGCAGGCAATCTTGAATCACTTCAGTCGGCCGATCAAAGCGAGCGTTATGCCTTTGAGCACGTGGACATCTGCAACCGTGAAGACCTGGACCGGGTTTTCAAAGAGCACCAGCCCGACGCCGTGATGCACTTGGCAGCCGAATCGCACGTAGACCGCTCCATCACGGGTCCGTCGGAGTTCATCCAGACCAATATCATAGGCACCTATGTACTGCTTGAAGCAGCACGCGGCTACTGGAGCCAGCTGGACGAAGTGCGCAAAGCCAGCTTCCGCTTTCACCACATCTCGACTGACGAAGTGTATGGCGACCTGGAAGGCCCGGAAGATCTCTTCACCGAGACAACGCCTTACCAGCCAAGCTCGCCCTACTCGGCCAGCAAGGCCAGCTCCGACCACCTGGTACGCGCCTGGAGCCGCACCTATGGCCTGCCGACCCTGGTAACCAACTGCTCGAACAACTACGGTCCATGCCATTTCCCGGAGAAGCTGATCCCACTGATCATCCTCAACGCACTGGAAGGCAAGCCGCTGCCTATCTATGGAAAAGGCGATCAGGTTCGTGACTGGCTCTATGTCGAAGACCATGCCCGCGCACTGTACAAAGTTTTGACCGAAGGCGAGATCGGCGAGACCTACAACATTGGTGGCCACAACGAGAAACAGAACATCGAGGTGGTCAACACCGTTTGCGCGCTGCTCGACCAACTGCGCCCGGATTCAGTCCATCGTCCGCACGCCAGCCTGATCACTTACGTTCAGGACCGCCCGGGCCACGACCTGCGCTACGCTATCGATGCCAGCAAGATTCAGCGCGAGCTGGGCTGGACGCCGGAAGAAAGCTTCGAATCGGGTATTCGCAAAACAGTACAGTGGTACCTCGATAATCCTGAATGGGTTGCTCATGTAAAGAGCGGAAGCTACCAGCAATGGATCGACAAGAACTACACAGCGCGCGCCGATAAATGATGAAAATTCTTCTGCTGGGCAAAAATGGCCAGGTGGGTTGGGAGTTGCAACGTTCACTCGCTGTAGTGGGTGAAGTAGTTGCTCTTGACCGCCATACCGTATCGACGGCCTATGGCGACCTTTGTGGCGATCTGTCTGACCTGGAAAGCCTGCGCAATACCATTCGCAGCGTCAAACCTCAGGTTATCGTCAACGCCGCAGCCTATACCGCTGTCGACAAGGCCGAAACCGAGCGTGAGCTCGCGCACAGGGTCAATGCCTTGGCCAGTCAGGTCCTGGCAGAAGAAGCTCGCACGCTGGACGCGCTATTGGTTCATTACTCGACCGACTATGTGTTCGACGGTTCGGGCAACACCGCATGGAAAGAAAGCGATGTCGTGTCGCCGGTCAATTATTACGGCGCAACCAAACTTGAAGGCGAGCAACTTATAGCTGCCTCAGGCTGCAAGCACCTGATCTTCCGAACCAGCTGGGTTTACGCGGCACGTGGTAACAACTTTGCCAAAACCATGTTGCGCCTCGCGAAAGATCGCCCAACGCTCAATGTGATCGCCGATCAGATTGGAGCGCCTACAGGTGCAGAGTTGCTGGCCGACATAGCGACGGCTGCCCTGCTTCAAACGCTGGCCAAGCCGGAGCTGTGTGGCATCTACAACCTGGCACCTGCCGGCGAAGTGTCATGGCATGCCTACGCGCAGTATGTGATTGATTTCGCCCGTGCCAACGGGGAACCCCTGGCGGTAGAAACGATCAATCCCATTGGCACGATCGAATACCCTACACCCGCGCAACGCCCTCTGAATTCGCGTCTGAACACAGAAAAGCTGCGCCACAATTTTTCTCTGCACCTGCCTGACTGGCAAAGTGGTGTAGCCCGAATGCTCATGGAAACTCTGAACAAATGACCACCATTAATCGTAAAGGCATCATCCTGGCTGGCGGCTCGGGCACTCGTCTGCACCCGCTTACCCTTGGCGTATCCAAGCAGATGCTGCCTATCTACGACAAGCCGATGATTTTCTATCCTCTGTCAGTGCTGATGCTGGCAGGTATGCGTGAAGTCCTGATCATCTCAACGCCAGAAGACTTGCCGAGCTTCCGCAAGCTGCTGGGTGACGGCAGCCAATATGGCATTCAGCTCACCTACGCAGAGCAACCAACGCCTGATGGCCTGGCACAAGCATTCATCATCGGCGAAGAGTTCATCGGTGAAGATCCTTGCTGCCTGATCCTGGGCGACAACATCTTTTACGGTCAGCACTTCTCCGACAACCTGCGCTCGGCCAGCCAACAGTCCAGCGGCGCTACTGTCTTCGGTTACCACGTTTCCGACCCTGAGCGCTTTGGCGTTGTAGAGTTCGACGAAACCGGTCGCGCCTTGAGCATTGAAGAAAAGCCTGCAGCGCCGAAGTCGAGCTATGCCGTAACCGGCCTGTACTTCTACGACAATCAGGTTGTCGAAATCGCGAAGAATATCAAGCCTTCCGAGCGCGGCGAGCTGGAAATCACTGACGTGAACCGTGCTTACCTCGAACAAAAGAGCCTGACCGTAGAGATTCTCGGTCGTGGCTTCGCTTGGCTCGACACCGGGACCCACGAGTCGCTGCTGGAAGCGAGCCATTTCGTACACACCATCGAGCAGCGTCAGGGCTGGAAAGTTGCCTGCCTGGAAGAGATCGCTTACACCAACGGCTGGATTACGGCCGCTCAGTTGGGTGAACAGGCTCAGAAGCTGAAGAAGACCGGGTATGGCCAGTATCTGCAGAAGTTGCTGGATCTGGGCTCGTTCTAAGACTGCAAACCTCTATCCCATACCGCAAGGCTGCGAACAGTATGTCATCTGTTTTTCCCAAGGTAGCCGTGCTATTGGCAGCCTATAACGGTATGGCGTGGATAGAGGCGCAACTTGATTCAATCCTGACGCAGACAAACGTCTGCGTCAGCGTGTTCATCAGTGTCGATACCTCCACGGACGGCACTGAAGCATGGTGTGCCGACTACGCTCAGCACCACGCGAACGTCACCCTGCTCCCGCCCGCCGGACAATTTGGCGGAGCGTCACGCAACTTCTTTCGCTTGATCCGGGATGTCGACTTCTCGACATTCGATTACATAGCGTTCTCTGATCAGGATGATATCTGGGATCGGGACAAGCTTCAGCGCGCCGTAGCGGCTTTGGCGCCGGGTCATCATGATGCCTATTCAAGCAATGTCACCGCATTCTGGCCGGATGGGCAGCGCGTACTGCTGGACAAGGCTCAGCCTCAGGTTCAATGGGACTATCTGTTCGAAGCTGCCGGTCCCGGCTGCACCTATGTGATGAATCGCCGGCTTGCAGATGCCTTCAAGTCATCCCTCCTTTCCCACTGGGATGCAGCTCAGGCTGTGAGTCTGCATGACTGGTACTGTTACGCATTTGCCCGCAGTCACGGCTTCCGATGGCATATCGATCCGGTTTCCAGCATGGACTACCGTCAACATGCCAACAATCAGGTTGGAGCCAATACCGGACTTGCTCCACTCATCAGTCGACTGAAAAAAATTGCTGACGGCTGGTGGGCCGGACAGGTATTGCTGATTGGCCAGTTGATCGGAGACAGCCCATTGCATCCTGCGGGAAAGCACGTGAGTACGCGGCTGTCGTTCCTGAAGCTCGCGTTCAAGGCACCGCAATGCCGCAGGAGACCGAGAGACAAGATCCTCTTCATTATCGCGTGCCTTACAGCAATGCTAAGCAAGCGTTGACCGTCAATTAGCCACTCGTATCCTATCTGGCCCAGCCAGAGCGATATAGCCTGATTAAACCAGTGATCAGGCATCGCAACCTTCTGAAAATACTGGTTTTCAACATCTGTGCCCAAAGCAAGAGAGGTCGTTAGCCGCCGCGTGGCCGGGTATCGTTCACAGCATTGAAACCACTTAATTTCGCAGGACACCGAATGTTCTCCAGGGGCGGCTTATGTTAATGTGCAGACCTTTGTTTTCGGTATCAAAAGCGCAAAGAAGGCAGTGTAACCGGGGTGAAAGGAACCAGCCTCGGAACGTGGGGTCACTTGTACCGCCCAACCAAGGATGACAAGGCTCCAGTCACCCATACGGCCATGAGCTCAGATACCGGACGCGCTTCAATTCGTAAAACCGTCCTGCCATGAAGACCTTGTGTTGCTCATCGTCGGAACCTACGTCGGAAAACTACAAATAGACGATACATGCCCCGCGCGCCCCAGTCATAACAGAACTACCCCCTTATCCAGCGCAGACATTTCCGCTCAGGTGGACGGTCTATGACGCACACGACGCCCATGAGCCTCGATATCGTAAAACGCGTTTTAATGGCGCAATCAAATTTCAGGGCGCAGGCTTTTTTCAACATACGCCTGCCCCAGCCAGGGCCTTATGAGCAGACCCTGATGAGCATCCCGGAGATACGTTACCTATGAATGCAACACGCCTCGCCATTCCAGACGTCATCGTATTTGAGCCCAAGGTTTTCGGAGACGATCGCGGTTTTTTCTTTGAAAGCTTCAACCAGAAGGCATTCGAAGAGGTCGTTGGGCGCTCTGTAACGTTCGTTCAGGACAACCACTCGCGTTCGGTGAAGGGCGTTCTTCGCGGTTTGCATTACCAAATTCAACAGCCACAGGGCAAGCTGGTCCGAGTCACCGTCGGAGAAGTCTTTGACGTTGCGGTCGACCTGCGCAAGAGCTCCCCGACCTTCGGCAAATGGGTGGGACTGCATCTTACCGCCGAAAACAAAAAACAACTGTGGATTCCGGAAGGCTTTGCCCACGGCTTCGTCGTAATGTCCGAAAGCGCCGAGTTCCTTTACAAGACCACCGATTATTGGGCGCCTGAACATGAGCGCAGCCTTGCCTGGAACGACGTCACCGTGGGCATAGACTGGCCATTCAGCGAAGCGCCCTCCCTGTCCGCCAAAGATCAGAAAGCCGTCGTATTCGAAGACGCCGAGGTGTTCGCTTAATGAACCCTCATAAAACTCCTTCTGCGGGCCCTTTGCGGCTAGTCAGCAGTCTATGGACCAACCGCTCATTGATCTCGCAAATGACCAAGCGAGAAGTCATTGGGCGCTACCGTGGCTCGGTGATGGGCCTGGCGTGGTCATTCTTTAATCCGGTATTGATGCTGGCGGTATATACCTTCGTGTTCTCTGAAATCTTCAGCGCGCGTTGGGTCGGAGTCGATACCGGCAAAGGCGGCTTCGCTATTCTGCTGTTCGTCGGGATGATCGTGCATGGCTTGTTTGCAGAGTGTGCGAACAGAGCACCTTCTTTGGTGATGAGTAACAGCAATTACGTCAAGAAGGTGGTGTTTCCTCTGGAGATTTTGCCGGTTATCACCTTGGGTTCAGCGCTCTTCCACAGTTGCATCAGCCTTATTGTGCTGGTGATCGCACAACTGTTGATCTCGCACACGCTTTTCTGGACGGCGCTGTTGTTTCCGCTGATTCTGGTGCCGCTCATTCTCGGCACACTGGGTATCAGCTGGTTTCTCGCATCCCTGGGTGTGTACTTGCGCGACGTCGCGCAGGTCATTACGGTTCTGACAACCGTTCTGCTGTTTCTGTCGCCGGTTCTTTACCCGGTGGCGGCGCTTCCTGAAGTCTATCGCCCTTGGCTGCAGATGAACCCGCTTACCTACATTATCGAAGAGAGCCGTAGCGTACTGCTGTTCGGCAACCTCCCGCATTGGGACAGCCTGGGTATCGCCATCGTGATTGGCGCGGTAATTGCTGTCATGGGGTTCTGGTTTTTCCAAAAAACACGTAAAGGATTCGCTGATGTCATCTGATCAACCGGTTATCAGCGTACAAAACGTCTCGAAGTGTTTTTACACGTATGACAAGCCCCACGACCGCTTGAAACAAGCCTTGGTACCTAGAATTCAGCGCTGGTCAGGGCAGCCGACCACTACCTATGGCAAGGAGTTCTGGGCCCTGCGCGACGTCAGCTTCGACGTCGGCAAAGGCGAAACAGTTGGTATCGTCGGCCGCAATGGTTCAGGCAAGTCAACCTTGCTGCAGATCATCTGCGGAACATTGAACCCGACTGTCGGCGAGATTCATACGCGCGGCCGGGTCGCGGCCCTGCTGGAGCTCGGTTCGGGCTTCAACCCCGAGTTTACCGGCCGTGAAAACGTTTATCTGAACGCTGCTGTACTTGGGCTGACGCGTGACGAAGTAGACGAGCGCTTTGACGCGATCGCCGGCTTTGCCGATATTGGCGAGTTCCTTGATCAGCCGGTCAAATCCTACTCAAGCGGCATGGCCGTGCGCCTGGCATTTGCGGTCCAGGCTCAGGTCGACCCGGAAATCCTTGTCGTGGACGAAGCACTTTCCGTTGGCGATGCACGATTTCAGGCCAAGTGCTTCGAGCGCCTCAGGCAGTTGAAAGAAAATGGCACCAGCATCCTGCTCGTCACGCACTCCAGCGAGCAAGTGGTCACCCACTGTAATCGCGCGATTTTGCTGGAAAAGAGCAGGATCGAGATGATTGGCGAATCGCGCCCGGTCATCAATCGCTACACGGACCTTCTGTTCGGGCGTGAGAAGAGCCCTATCACCGACAAGAGTCTGGACCTCGCCGAAGCAGAGCGGGTGGAAACCGCACCCGTCGAAGCCGACAAGATAGCGCTGCGTTTTGATGAAGACGTGTACGCCAGCAGGCCTGGTTACAACCCTCATGAGTACCGTTGGGGGGATGGCGCTGCAACACTGCTCGACTTCCATATGAATGCATCGGGAAGGGAGTTTCCCAACAGCGTTGAATCGGGCGAGGAAATCGTTCTTGATCTGGCCCTGCAATTCAATCGTACAGTGGTCAACCCGATTATCGGCTTTACAATCAAGACCAAAGAGGGTGTCACCGTATACGGCACCAACTCTTACATGCAGGATTGCGAGGGCACAGGCCTGATAGGCAGCGCTGGCAAACAGGCAAAAGCGCGAGTGAAATTCAGAAACGCGCTGGCGACCGGTGATTACTTCATTTCCATCGGCATCGCCTCTCGGCAAAGCGAAGACATCGTGCCTCACGACCGGCGCTATGATTCGATACATTTCGTTGTAGAACCCACTCCAAAGCTTCTGGGTTTGATAGACCTGGGTGCCTCTATGGAAATTGAACCGGTACGTGTTGATGTTTGAGCTTGATAGATATGGCTACCTCCGTGATACAGACACATCTGTATGGGTGCGGACTGATTATCAGGGCATTGCCTACAGTGACGGCGATAGCTCGGAAAATGAGCTGGCGAAGATCGTTCGTGACGCAAGCGATGTCTCCGTGCTGTCGAGCGAGCTTCCGCACTACTGTACCGACTGGCCAAAGCTCTATCACCTTAGTTCCACCCGCGGAAATATCTTTCGCCCGTTCGAGCATCTTCTGAAAGGTAAATCAGTTCTCGAAATCGGCGCGGGTTGCGGTGCGATCAGCCGCTACCTCGGCGAAGCGGGTGCTGACGTGCTCGCGCTGGAAGGTAGCCCACGCCGAGCTGCAATCGCGGCGAGCAGAACACGTGATCTGGATAACGTCACGGTGCTTGCTGAACGATTCGATGACCTGAAGATTGATCAGCAATTTGACGTAGTAACGCTCATCGGCGTACTCGAATACGCCAGCATGTTCAGCAATGATGAAGATCCTGCACTGGGAATGCTGAAACGAGTTAAAAAGCTGCTCAAACCTGACGGACATCTGTTTATTGCCATTGAGAACCAACTTGGCCTCAAATATTTTGCCGGCGCGCCAGAGGATCACGTGGGTGTTGCTATGTACGGCATTGAGGGCCGGTATGTAGGCCGCCAACCTAAGACATTTGGCCGCAAAGGTCTGGATGAGTTAATAGCCCTCGCTGGCTTTGCATCATCAAGCTTTCTATCTCCTTATCCGGACTACAAGATCCCCAATTCTCTGATCACAGAAAACGGTTTCAAAGCCAATAATTTCGACGCTGCTGCATTGGCCTGCCAGAACACTCGGAAAGATCCACAGTTACCCTCGAACACCACATTTAATCTTGAAAAAGCCTGGCCGGTGGTGATCGAGAATCATCTGGGCATGGACCTCGCGAATTCGTTTATGGTCGTCGCTTCATGCCAGCCGTACGACGCAGTCCCCAGCAATGTCCTAGCGTATCACTACAGTACAGGGCGCAATGCAGAGTACTGCAAGGCAGCGGTTTTCGTCGACACCCCTGCAGGCATTGAAGTTCAATACCAACGTCTCAGCACTATTGAAGCAGCAGACGGCCTGGATGACCCATTCAGATTCATCCTTCCTGCAGCGCATGGCTACGCAAAAGGCAATTTGCTCAGCCTGCAATTTCTTGAAGCCTCAACAACCGAAGACTGGACAGTTGAAACGTTTACCCCTTTTCTGAAGACCTATCTAAACTGCCTAAGCCATCTCTTGGCTACTGAAGGCGGTACTACCGAACTGGACAGTGTAAACGTTCGTTTACCTGGCCATTATATTGACGCAGTTGCACAAAACATCATTATTGACAGTGAAGGCAACCCACATCTCATAGATATCGAATGGGAAATGAAGGAAGGCGTCGAACTCGGTCATCTGCTAATGAGGGGCCTGCTGCTTCTGATAGCGAATAAAGTACCCTTTCACCCAAGCACGACCATGATCAACAGGCGTGATTTTATTGTTGAGTTGATTGGCAGTACGGGCCTTGAGATCACCGAACAAGAGCTGAACCGCTATGCGCTACTGGAGGCCATGTTCCAAGAAAAAGTCACCGGTCGCGAAGCTGCGAGCTTTCTTAATTGGTCACCAGAAGCGACCATTCAAAAAATGGGATCCTTGGGAGACAAAACGCCTAGAGTGGCGACGCTCTATATAGGTGATGCGGCGGGCGGCTTCAGAGAAGAGCGGACGATAAGTCAATTTGTACACAATGGGCGCCAGACCTTAGTGTTCACAGTTCCAGCGACCTACGGATGCGCGGCACTTCGTTTCGATCCAACCAATATTCGTCAATCCTTTTCGGTAGACGCAATTACTATCTATGACGCCAATTCCGAAGCATGGTCTTGGCGTGACAGTGCCAATGCACCTCTCGACTCTGCGGGCACGACCACATTCGTTAACGACGTGAACGACAGCACAATGTTTATGTCATTGGACGATGACCCGCACCTCGTGCTTCCCGTTGATCTCAATTCGCTATTAGCCGGGAAGTCGTTCAAAATACAGATCACGTTCACTTTATTCACGGAAGGTCAGGTCGCTGAGCGACTCCTTCAACAGGAAGAGGAGCTCAAGCTAGCGCTTGGGTCTATATCGGAATTGAATCTTAAAGACCGCTCAGCTTTAGACGCCGTCGAGGTAGCGAACCTTGCGATAGAGGAAAATCATCGCCTGGCTCTGGAAGAGCTCAAGGCTGAGAATCTGGCCGTGCAAAACAAGCATCTGTTAGCCCTCGAAGAGCTCGAAGCTGCGCACCAAGCGGCCAAGGAGCATCACAGATTGGCTCTTGAAGAGTTCGAAGCTGCACAGCTTGCCTCTCAAGAAAACCATCGAGTCGCGCTGGAGGAACGGGAGGCTGCAAATCTGGCGATTCAAGAAAACCACCGTATTGCTATGGAAAATCTTGAAGCGGCAAACCTTCAGATTCAGGCAGAGCACCGTCAGGCGTTAGCGGATATTGATGCCGCTACCCGAGAGGCGCAAGAGAAGCATAACGCCAAGTTAACAGAGCTTGAAATTGCGATTTTGGCAGCTCAGGAAAATCACCGTCTGGCGCTTGTAGACAAAGATACGCATGTTCACAACTTGAACCTGCATATCATCGCGATGCAATCTTCGTACAGTTGGAAAGCCACTGCCCCACTGAGGAAGATAACCAGGTCATTTTTCCGTGCAAAACGTCTGGCTGCATCGATTCCACTGATTGTTCAGCGAGGAGGCGGACTCTCCAGTACAGCAAAGAAGGCCTACCAAGTGTGGCGTCTCAGGGGACTCGCAGGTGTCATCGCACAGGCTCGCTGGGTTCAAGGTGAAGCTCAACATGCGTTCGTCGGAAGCGAGACGCGTGAAGTGCCTGATCGACACGATTATTCTCGATGGGTCCAATATTACGACACGTTGGGCGAAGTCGAAATCAATCGTATCAACGAGCACATGAATCGCTGGATTGAGTACCCGCTCATTTCCATCATCATGCCGGTGTATAACCCACCGCTGGATCTTCTTCGTGAAGCAGTGGACAGCGTGCGCTCGCAGCTCTATACCAATTGGGAACTATGCCTCGCTGACGATGCATCGACAAATCCTGCGGTAATCGAGTACCTGAAATCTTTGAAGGCGCAAGACAAGCGCATCAAAGTTGTTTTCCGTGGCAGCAATGGTCACATCTCGCAGGCCAGCAACTCGGCACTGGGCGTCGCTAAAGGTCTTTTTGTTGCGTTAATGGACAATGATGACCTTCTCCCTGCTCATGCGCTTTACTGGATTGCTCGCACCATTCGCGAAAACCCGGATGCAGGATTGATTTACTCGGACGAGGACAAGATTGACACCGAAGGCAACCGTAGCTCGCCCTATTTCAAGTCAGACTGGAACGAGTTCCTGTTTCGTTCGCAAAATATGATTTGTCACCTCGGAGCCTATCGTCGTGATCTCGTCAACGAGGTAGGGCAGTTCCGGGTAGGCTTCGAAGGTGCTCAGGATTATGACCTGGCCTTACGTTGCATAGAAAAACTCAAGCGCGAACAGATTATTCACATTCCTCGCGTGCTTTATCACTGGCGTATACACGCTGGCAGTACAGCGATGGCTGGCGACGAAAAACCTTATGCTGCATTGGCGGGCGTTAAAGCTCTAGATGAGCATTTGGAACGTCAAGGTCGGATTGGCTCGACAGAGTTGCTACCTACCGGCCAGTACCGGGTGCACTACAACCTGCCGACAACGCTGCCTCTTGTGACACTTGTCATACCGACAAGGAATGCTCACGCATTGGTCAAGCAGTGTATCGACAGCATCAAAAGCCTGACGACGTACAAAAATTACGAAATCATTCTGATTGATAACGGCTCTGACGATCCCGAATCGCTGGAGTACTTTGCTCAAATCGATCAGGAAGAAAATATTCGCGTACTTCGAGATGATGGACCGTTTAACTACTCTGCTCTCAATAACGGAGCTGTGCGTATCGCCAAAGGTGAGCTGATTGGTCTCATCAACAACGATATTGAGGTGATTACACCTGATTGGCTCAGCGAGATGGTGTCAATCGCGTTGCAGCCGAAGGTAGGAGCGGTAGGCGCAAGGCTTTGGTACCCAGACAACAGACTACAACATGGTGGTGTTGTGGTGGGCATAGGTGGTGTTGCCGGCCACGCACACAAGTATCTTCCAAAAGGTGCACATGGCTATTTCTGTAGAGCGGAGCTAATTCAGGAGTTCTCGGCGGTCACGGCCGCATGCCTGATCATTAAAAAGTCAATTTTTGATGAGGTAGGCGGGCTAGATGAGCAGCATTTGAAGATAGCATTCAATGATGTGGACTTCTGCTTACGGGTTCAGGAAGCTGGGTATCTCAACGTCTGGACACCTTTCTCTGAGTTGTACCACCATGAATCGGCGACGCGCGGTCTAGAGGACACGCCTCAGAAACAGGAACGATTTGGGCATGAGATTCGCTACATCAAAAATCGCTGGCCGAACATCCAGGTGGATTACGCCTATAGCCCCAACTTAACCCTTGATCACGAAGATTTCGGTCTGGCTTGGCCTCCTAGGTTCAAAAATTGATCGCAGTTGCCAAAAACACTCAATACAGCGCTGTGACATTTTCTGCAGCCTTAAGGGTCGCCCGTGTTTGAAACTAATCATTCAGATCATCAAACAGGCTGGTCCAGCACTCGCTACCAACGAGTGCTGGCCATTACCTATTTCATCCTTCTGGCGGTTTGGTCGGCGGGAATTGCCTTTAATGGTGCACCTGATGAGTCAACGCACTTCTTTTTGCTGGAATACCTGAAAACGTTCCATTCGCTGCCGGGCGCTACGGAGCCGGCTCAAGCGTTCACTGGAACGATCTCGGGATATACTTGGCAACATGGCGAGTTCTGGTACCACGGCCTGCCCTTCCCCCATGTCTTAGGCGCACTGGCTACTTCTTACGGCTTAGGCTGGATGTTACCTGGCGAACTGGGTTACCTGGCTGCAAGATGTTTTAACTGGATACTGGGCGCAGTATTTATTTGCGCCTTGTTCCGTATTGCGCATCGCGCTGGAATGCCAAAAAAAGCTGCAGCCCTTGCAGCGCTTGTTATAGCCCTTATTCCTCAGGTTTCTTTTGTCTTTTCATATTTCAACAGCGACGCATTCGGGCTGATGAGTGTGGCGCTGCTGATCAGTGCGCTTCTAGGCTTTTTGAAAGCACCCAGCAAGCTGGCCGCGCTGTACCTGGGCGGTGCAATCGGCCTGATGTTCCTGGCAAAGCTGTACTTGCTGCCCGCCTTGGTCTTCGTCGTGGTCATGCTTGTCGCACATCACCTTTGGGGTGGCAAGAGCCTGAGACCCCATCTCCCGACGATGGTAATCGTTGCGGCTATCGTTTCCGTGCCCATGCTGCTTGTCACCTTCATGAAGTATGGTGAGATATCAGGGATATCCGGTCAGATTGACTTCGTTGCCTTGCACAAGAACAACCCTGCTGCGGGTTTCGGAACCTGTTACATCGGGTGCTCCGGGCATCTGTTCAATATGGAAAATGTCCTTCCGTGGCTCAGCCTTACGCTAACGAGCTATTTTTCAACTACCGGTTGGATGAGCATATTTTTACCGTCGACCTATTATATGGGCGCGGCGCTATTATTTATTTTGCTCGTGACAGCAGCCATAATCCAGACGGCGCGCTTATATTCACGTGATAAGAGGCGGATATTTCTACTGAATTATCTGCTGCCACTGGTCATGATGTTGGGCTTATTCCCTTCGATCACCCTGCTCAGTCTGGTTGCATCGCAAAATTCTTTGCCTCAACCGCAAGGTCGGTATCTGTTCGTCACGATTCCGTTTCTGGCCTTGCTCATAGCATTTGCCACAATGAGCCACGCTCGCGCCAAAAACTCTGCGTCGTCTGCAAGAGATGTCAGGTCAAGCCGTTTTCACCTGAAATGGCTAATCGTAGTGGCGGCATGGATGGCGTGGACGAACATGGTTGCCTGGAATGAAAACACGCTGAGTTCAAAGAACATTCAGAAATCAGCCATTGGCAAAACAGTCACAGAAGCAGTTCTGGCAAGCGGTGCGGGTAGAAGTTCGAATACTGATACCCTGAGTGCCACGCAGTTGACAGAACGTTTGGCGGTTACCAACGGAGAGTTTTTCATCAAGACTCCGTTCGGACAGTCTGCCGCGGCGGGCACCATCGACGAAGTTAGAAAGACGTCTGACGGTTGGCTGCTGAGAGGCTGGAGTGTGCCACCGGCATCTGAAGGTTCGCCGGAATACGTCGTCGCTGTAGAGGGCGGAAAAGTTGTCGGTGCAATCAGGATAGAGATCAAGCGGCCAGATGTCGCCAGCGCGCTGTCTGACAAGACGGCCCTTCGCAGCGGCTATGAAGGCATTATTCCCGCAGTCTTGCCTCCCGACAAATGCGACCTGAAACTTTATACTGTCACCTCGACCTTCAAAATTTTTACAATGCCTGATGTCTGCGAATTCATCAGCCGTTTGTCTCACTGATCATGGAAATCCCAATGGAAAATATTCCGCTTTTCTCGGCCATCAAAGCTAACGCTGGACTTGATTTCGCCACGCCATTGAAGGCCGTGCTAGACAGCCACTGGTACGTTTTAGGCAATGAAGTAAAGCTGTTCGAAGAAGAATTCGCTGCCTACGTAGGCGTGCAACATTGCATCAGCGTGGCGAACGGCTCTGATGCACTGGAACTTGCCCTCAAGGGTCTGGGCGTTGACGTGGGTGACCATGTTGTCGCCGTAGCAAACGCCGGCTTCTACGGCAGCACCGCTATTCATGCAGTTGGCGCGACTCCTGTGTATGCGGATGTCGATCCAGCAACGTTGACTCTGTGCAAAAACTCTCTGGAAGCAGTGATTGCCAAGGAAAAGCCGGCGGCTATTATTGTCACGCACTTGTACGGCCAACTGGCAAACATTGAAGAGATTGTTAAGATCGCCTCTGCCGCCGGTATTCCTGTTCTTGAAGACTGCGCACAATCCCATGGCGCGCGACGCAATGGTAAGCAGGCTGGTAGCTTCGGCACAATTGCTTGCTTCAGCTTCTACCCGACTAAAAACCTGGGTGCTCTCGGTGACGGCGGCGCAGTGGTTACCGGTGATGACGCTCTTGCAGCACGCATTCGGCAGCTTCGCCAGTACGGCTGGGACCAGAAGTATCGCATTGCCATCCCGGGCGGTCGCAACAGCCGGCTCGACGAGATGCAAGCCGCAATTCTGCGCATCAAGTTGCCGCATCTGGATACTTGGAACGAGCAGCGTCGCTCGATCGCCAAGCGCTACAATGAAGCCTTCGCTGGGCTCGATATCGAACTTCCAGCCTCAGTATCGGAAGACTACGTTGCACATCTTTATGTGATTCGCGCGAAAAATCGGACTGCTCTGGCTGCTGCGCTCAAAGAGAAGTCCGTCAGCACTGATATCCACTATCCGATTGCCGACCATAAGCAGCCGGCTTACTCGGTGGTTCCGTCTGTGGCTCTGGACGTAACCGAGCGTACATGCGATACCGTCATCTCCCTGCCCTGCTTCCCTGGCCTCACCGATGAAGAAGTCAATCGCGTCATCGCTGCGGTCACTGCGCACTTTTCCAAGGAGATATGATTTTGCTGACGTTGGTCATTCCCGTCTATCGTAATGAGAGCAATCTGCCCGACCTGCTCGTTGCTGTGACGGCGCTTGATAAGCAGCTAGCACACGACCTGGAGGTCGTGTTCGTTGTGGACGGCAGCCCTGATCGCTGTTACGAAATACTCAGGAAACAACTGCCGTCACAATCGTTCAAGTCCAAGCTGATCCTGCTGTCCAGAAACTTTGGATCATTCATGGCGATCCGTACGGGTCTGCAGCATGGCACTGGCGACCGTTTTGCGGTAATGGCGGCAGATCTTCAGGAGCCGCCGGAACTGGTTCTGGAAATGAACAAGGTACTGATGCGCGGCGATATCGACGTTGTGGTTGGTGTACGTGAAGGTCGTCAGGACCCATGGGCAACACGTACGGCTTCAAAGATTTTCTGGGGCTTTTATCGTCGCTATGTCATTCCTGAAATCCCGCCAGGCGGCGTCGATATGTTCGCCTGCAACAAGGCTTTTCGGGATACTCTGCTGACCCTTGAAGAGCGTCACAGCTCTCTCATCGCACAGATATTCTGGATGGGCTATCGCCGCGAGGTAGTCACTTATACCCGACAGGAACGGGTCCACGGTACTTCTGCGTGGACATTGCGTAAAAAAGTCAATTACCTGATGGACAGCGTATTCTCCTTCACGGATATGCCTATACGTATATTGACCCGCGTCGGCGCGTTCGGCTCTACATTTGCGGCACTGTTCGGTGTATTCACACTGATCGCCAAGCTTGAAGGCAGGATTGAAGTACCCGGCTACGCAATGATCATGCTGGCCATTACCTTCCTCGGCTGTTTAAACCTGCTGGGATTGGGAATCGTCGGCTCTTATGCATGGCGCACATACGAAAATACAAAGAATAGACCCTTGGCTATCCCGATGCGGATCGAGGGATTTGGAGAAACACATGAGCAGCGGTAAGGATTTCTTTGTTCACAGCCACGCGCTGTGCGAGTCCGAGAATATCGGGAAAGATTCGCGGGTGTGGGCGTTCGCGCATATCCTGCCAGGCGCAAGCCTTGGTAGTGAGTGCAACGTCTGTGACAACGTTTTCATTGAGAACGACGTTATCATCGGCGATCGGGTGACGTTGAAATGCGGTGTACAGGTATGGGACGGCATCACCATTGAAGACGATGTCTTCATCGGCCCTAACGCCACATTTACCAATGACCTGTTCCCACGCAGCAAGGTCTATCCACAGAGTTTCGCCCGAACCATCATCAGAAAAGGTGCCTCACTGGGCGCTAACTGCACGATTCTTCCGGGTATCACCATCGGCATCAACGCCATGGTCGGTGCAGGCGCTGTAGTAACACGCTCTGTACCACCCAATGCGATAGTCGTGGGCAATCCGGCCAAGATCATTGGTTACGTGGACGCCAAACCTGTCAATGCCAGTAGCGAAACACGTCCGGAAAAAGCCGCGCCAGGCGTAACTGCCACGTCGGTGAAAAACGTTACCCTGCACACCATGAACGAAGTGGCAGATATTCGCGGTAGTCTGTCGGCGGGCGAATTCGAGCGATCGGTGCCCTTCAAGTCCGAGCGTTACTTTCTTGTGTACGATGTGCCGACTGCCGAGACCCGAGGCGAGCACGCGCACCGTCTCTGTCACCAGTTTCTGGTTGCCGTAAAGGGCTCTGTTCATGTTGTAGCGGATGATGGTGTCAATCGTGAAGAGTTTATTCTCGACAAGCCGAATCAGGGCATCCACCTGCCGCCGATGACGTGGGGTATTCAGTATCGCTACTCTCAGGATGCTGTGCTGTTAGTATTTGCTTCGCATTACTACGATGCGGGGGACTACATTCGTAATTACGAAGAATTTAAAACCCTTATCGCAAACGCTGAATAATGGCACGATGATGAATCAGGCTGTTTCAAAATTCTTAAAACAGGATTTTGCCCGATTCCTGATGTCAGGCGGTTTCAACACCGCCCTGACCTACGGACTCTATCTTTTTCTGTTAATGTTCCTATCCTACAACATAAGCTATACGATTTCTTATGTGTCTGGAATATTACTAGCCTACATTATGAATCGTTTTTTTGTGTTCAAGAGCCATCAGGGACTGCGTTCAGTCATTCTATTACCGCTTATATACGCTTTCCAGTATTGCTTGAGCCTGGCCATACTTTGGTGCTGGGTCGAACAACTTAAACTGGATGCAAGGTTGGCACCATTGGCAGCAATTGCACTGACACTTCCCGTTACGTTTATCCTTTCAAAACTTGCCTTTTCAGCCGGGCCCGCGTCACGATAGTGCAAGTCTTCTAAACGTAGATCCCACACACTCTGTATTTCACCTTGAAGAGCGTGCAATCCCATAAAACCTTGATGCGTCTACACTGCTGCCAATGCCCAAGGGAGAAGCACCAACTGCTTTGGATTGGCCGTTCAGGATTCGAGATGTGCAAAAAGTTGGCTCGTTTATAAACCCATACTCCAACCCCCTATATCGCTAAGGAAAAACCATGTACAAAACCCTTACGGCCATCTGTTTTCTTACCCTTCTATCAGCCATCATCTCTGGGTGTGATAAGAAATCGGATAATGCATCAAGCTCGCCAAATGCCAAAGTCACTCACTATTCATTCGACAAATGCAATATTGATTCGATCGCGGGAAAAACAGGGGCGAGCATCTACGTCAATCGAGAAGTGGTTGAATTTAATGGGTGGGCCTTCGACCCATTAAAAAATGAAGCCCCCAAAGAAATCAGGCTCCGCCTGACGGGCTACAAAGGCGCTCCCGACACGTTCAAAGACCCGATCATTATTGATCGTCCCGATTTGGTAAAGGCATTCAAAAACGATAAACTTCTGAAGTCCGGATTCTCATTCAAAGCAGACCTGTCTTCATTTGAATCAGGCGGCTACAGCGTGGTTTTAGAAATACCAGGAGAAAACTCGTCTAGCCTATGTCAATCTAAAGTCTTGCTCGTCATCAAATAACCAGAAAGCACTTCGCCTCCTTACGACAGCTATACCTTCAAGGCCGAAAACTATGGACAATGCAACAAAAGAGCGAACCCTAAACAGCTTTATGCTGCTATTGATATCGGCTACTTTTGTCGTGGGGAATTTTCTGTGGCAGGGCCATGATGGATTTAACCTTTGGGATGAAGGCTACCTGTGGTACGGCGCTCAACAGATCATCAAAGGAGAAGTACCAGTTCGAGATTTCATGGCCTATGACCCAGGTCGCTACTACTGGTCCGCGGGATTCTTTGCGCTTATGGGTGACACAGGCATCGTAGCCCTGCGTGCAGCCGTTGCAGTGTTTCAACTGCTAGGTGTCTATGCAGGGCTCTGGACAATTTCCATCGCGCTAAGATCTAACACGACAAGAAGACTTGCTTATCTGTGCATCGCGGCTATCACACTCATGGCCTGGATGTATCCGCGGCATAAGATCATTGACATGTCCCTCTCGATGATCATAGTCGCCAGCCTAACTTATCTGCTGTTGAGTCCTTACACAAAACGTTATTTTTTTCTCGGCGCCATCGTCGGCCTCGCTGCCGTGTTCGGCCGTAACCACGGTGTGTATGCCGCTGTGGCAAGTCTGATAGCCATGGGTTGGCTGGCAATTAAATCACCGACGCCCGAGAACCGCTTGACTGGCGCTGCGGCTTGGGCCGCGGGTGTAGTAGTTGGCTATCTTCCCGTATTAGCCATGTGCCTTTTTATACCAGGCTACTTTACAGCGTTTATCGATACGATTGTTTTCATGCTTGAGCAGGGTAATACGAACTTACCTCTTCCGATACCTTGGCCCTGGACGGTGGGTTTTGGTACTGCCGGAGTCGTCATCGAAACAAGATGGTTCCTGATCGGGCTGTGCTTCATGGGGTTGATAGTATTTGGAAGTGGTGCACTGGCGTGGGTATTCAAAGAACGAATCAAGGGGCGCGCTGTGCCTCCAGGACTTGTGGCCGTTGCCTGCGCAACGCTGCCTTATGCTCACTATGCCTTCGCCCGAGCAGACGTGGGGCATCTCGCACAGGGAATATACCCTTTACTCTTGGGTATCTTTATTACTCTAGGGACACTTCACTCAGAAACTTTAAAGTGGGCACTGGCCCTGCTTACGAGTGTCGTCAGTTTATTCATTCTTGCCGCTTGGCAACCCGGGGTCCTTGCTCGCACCCAAGACGGATGGACCTCGGTAGAGGTGTCCGGATCGAGCCTGTCCATGGACCCCAGCACGGCTGAAGCGGTACATCTTCTGAGGGATCTGACCGATCGCTATGCTCCAGCGGGCAGAAGCGTACTGGTGTTACCTTTCTGGCCGGGAGCTTATCCCTTGCTGGGGCGCGATGCGCCGCTCTGGGAAATTTACGCACTCTCGCCTCGAAGCGAGGCTTTTCAACGAGCTGAAATTCAACGCATAAAGAAGGCTGATCCCGGTTTCGCATTAGTCTTCAACATGGCGATGGATGGACGAGAAGAACTCAGATTCTCAAATTCGCATCGATGGATTGAAGAATACATTCACACCCATTTTGAAGCGGTCACGGATTCACCTAACTCGGCTTATCAGATATACAAGGCACCCGATAAAACAGAGGCTTACTGATTTACGTAAACGCCGAAACTCGTTCCGCTAACATTAAATGGTCGTAACGGCTGAGGGAGATTGTTATCCAGCCTCAAACTCTGTCCAGGCACACCGCCAGGATCAGGCTCAGATTGCCCTGCACAGTCTGCCGGTGAATTCCGGATTTTCGAAGCGTGTACACGCGCTTTAAAAAACGCTGCTTACGACCGTTTTCAAAATACTCCAGTACGTGCCGGCTTTCCTCAGTGAGTACACACTCCATGTCCTTGAGGATCGCCACATTGGCATCGTTCCACTTGGCAAATCGCCCCGAAAGCATTTTTCGAAATCGTATCAACCGTTCTCGAGTGCTCGCATTGGCCCCGATCAGGTTTCCGCGGTGTTGGCGATAGTAAAGGCAGGGGGCGGCGTCGTAGAACACTTGGCCGCCGCATCCTGTAACCAGAAGATACGTGAGCCAGTCATGGGCGATCAGGGGAGCGTGTTCAGGCAATTTGGCCAACAAACCACGGGTCGCCTGGTTGATCAGCATCGTATTGGCACCTGCCAGACTCTGAACCAAGGCATTTTTAAAAGACGGCGTTTTTTTGAACAGAGGAGAAACCCCGATGACCTTCAAGTCTGCATCGACCAGCCGGGTTCTGGAGCAGTAGAGCGCCGGTGTATCGGGCTTCAGTAGCTCAAGGTGCCCTACGCTTCTCTCCAGCTTGTCGCTGAACCAGACGTCATCCTGATCACTGAACGCGAAATAATCGGCTTTTATTTCAGAACGCTGAACCAGCGAGACAAAATTCTCTGCAAAGCCCATGCAAGGCCCGCTGAAAATGACCAGCCGCTCGCGCCCCCAGCGGGCCTGGTAGTCGGAAAGTATGCCAAGGGTGTCATCAGTCGATGCATCGTCGGAAACATAAACAACCCAGTTGCGAAAGGTCTGGGCGGAAAACGATTCAAGCTGCTCACGGAGGTACGCGGCCCCGTTGTAAGTGCACATCAATATAGCGACGCGAGGATGGCCTGACGACTCGGATAAACCTCGACGCTTTAGCGGGCTGACACCATCTGCCCTGTGTTTTTCGGTGAGCTGCGTTCTCAAGAAACCTTTCGCCTGCAAAATCCGCGCATTTTACGCCTTGTGTCGACTCCCGTCAGTCATCAAATGGTTGAATACATATCCGCTGATCCAACTTTTTAGATCACGGCCACAAAAACGGAAAAACCGGCTGGGTATGGCCACACCGGGTTTTCAGTCTAACGTGGCAAGCCGCGCAATCACCCCAATCGAAACCGCGCCGTATTGTCATTCAACGCCCGACTGCCCTGGCTCAGGGTATCCGCTGCCTGATTGACCGCTCGCGCACCTTCCAGCAAACGGCCGGCTGCCTGATCGACCTGCTGGATGTTGCTGCTGACCTCGTCGGCGGTCGATGCCTGTTCTTCCACGGCCGTCGATATTTGCGCCAGCGTATCGGTAACGCCCTGCACTGCCGTGGCGATTTCGCCCAGACGAACCCCCAGGCCGGTTACCGACTGCGCATCGTTGACGGCCTGTCCGCAGGCAGCTTCCATCAGGTTGACCGCCTGAGTCACGGTGGAGCGCAAGCTGTCAACCGTCCCGGCGATCTGAGCGGTCGAGGCCTGCGTGCGTTGCGACAGACTGCGCACTTCATCGGCAACCACCGCGAACCCGCGCCCTTGTTCACCTGCCCGCGCCGCTTCGATCGCCGCGTTGAGCGCCAGCAGGTTGGTCTGCTCGGCGATACCGCGAATAGCGTCCACCACCGATTGAATCTGTTGGCCCTGCTCGCTGACCCGGCCCAGGGCGGCGGCGGTTTCGGTCAGACGCTGATTGAGCTGCTGGATGCTATCGGTGGTGCGCTGGCTGTCCTGGCTGCTTTGCTCGGCAATACGCCGGGTATGCCTTGCGCTTTCAGATGCCTGCTCACAGCTTCTGGCCACACCTTGAGAAGTAGCGGCCAGCTCGGTTGCTGCCGCAGCGATCTGGCTGATCTGCTGTTGCTGGTCTTCGACCTCGGTCAGCGTCCCACTGGACTGAGCATTCAGCGTCAGCACTGCATCGCCGACACGCACGGTCTCCTGATTGACGCCCAGCAGGCTGTTACGCAGCTGCACAACCGCGACATTGAGCGCCCTGCTGATAGCGGCAAGCTCGTCACGCCCCTGCACGGCCACTTCGACACACAGATTGCCGTCACGCAGCGATTCAGCCAGCGTGGTAATGCCGCTGGCGCTGTTGCGAATAGAGGATTGCAGGCAGGCGAACAGATAGATGGCCATGATCACCAGAACACAGAAGATCACCGCCATCGGGATGAACTCCATATTGGAGGTTTCATGGTAGTAATCGAGACGGCCGTTGAGCGCATCAAGCGACTGCCTGCGCAGACCTGCCGTGCTGCCGGTCAAGGTGTCGATGCTCTTTTCAAACTCTTCCGGCTTGAGTTTGATGCTACCGCCGAAAACCCCGTCATCAATGACCTTCAGTTCGGTTTCCAGCACTTGTTTGACCGCAGCGTACTTGTCGGCCCAAGGCTGCAACTGTTCGGGGAGCTTGGATAACAGCAGGCTGGCAGCCTTCTGCATCTGATCTTTGGAATCATCGATACGACCGCGCAGATCGCGCATCTGCAAGCGGCTCTGCAGGCTGAACTGACCCGATGCCACCGACGTTTGCCCCACACTCGACAGGCGGCCGATACGCTCGATCAGGTCCGGTACTTGCTGGGTGGAAAGCTGCATGAGCATGTAGGTTTCAAGCCAGGGGTCGAGAATCAACCCGCTGTCCATTGCGATTTGCTCGCGCAGCGCCTGAACCAGGTTCAACACCGTCGTGAAGCGCTCATAACCATCGGGCCACCAGCCCACTGTACGCAATGACGCAGTGTCCAGACCAGTGACTGCCGCCTGAAGCGCCTTGAAACGGGTCATCGTGTCGGCGGGCGCGTTTTCGCGCTTCAATGCGGCATCAACGCCTTCCAGGGCTTTGCTGATACGCGGGATGCCTGCATCGACGTTGGCCATCGCAGCTTTCGCGGCAGGGGTCGGCTCGCGCAGAATGTCGGCAGCCTTCCAGCGAGCGGCATGGTCGCGCTGGGCAGCCAGTTCAATATTCAGATCATCAAGTGCCAGCAACTGACGCACGCCCGATTGCTCGCCGGAAATGACATCGAGCTTGTTGCTGTACTCCTTGGTGATGACCCATGCGCTGCCCGCCAGCGGCAACATGAACAGCAGGAACAAGACCTGAAACTTGCGAGCGAAACCAAAATGTCCCATCAGGCGCATGCCTGGTGACAAAAGACTGTTCATGTCCTGCGACTCCCCGTGAACACCTGCCGGATCTGAGCAAACAGAGGCGATGCTTTTTTTAAAAAAACGCTAACAGCAAAATGCCATGTTCTTGTTTCAATGGCGATACGTGTCGCCTCACATTGGTACGAAAAGCACGGCCGATGATGGGTTTTCGTACCCTATGGCGCAGCAATTGACGTACCGCCGACACTGAAGCAAGAACCGGACCGTACACGAGGCTGGGAACGTTCTTTCAGGGCAGCACAATATTCATCCCGAACAGGGCACTGGAAACGTAAACTTCGGCAAACCGATTGACCCCGTCTTAGCGCTCCCCTCGTCAAGGAGGTCTTGCCATGACCACACCGCCCGCCTCACCGCGTATCGTCGCGCAACCGTCCAGGCCTCAACTGAGCGCCGGTCAGAAGAAATTCAACACGTTGATGGAAAAGCTCGAAACCAAGCGCAAACTTCTGCAGCAATGGCTCGTTATTTCAACAACCTGCGAAAAGCTCTGGGTCGAAGAAGTGGTCCCGATGATCAGCGAGCAGGCCGAAAACGAAATTACCAAGCTGCGCCTGCTCGACGGGGCCTTCGATCAGTTCCGTCTGAGCAAGAAAGACAGAGCCACGTTGCTGGAAATCATCTGTGTCATGACGATGTCGCTCATGGGCGGCGAACACGATGAAGAACTGAAGCATCTCTACCTCAAATACACCGGCAGCGATTACGACGAGGATGAGCGCCTGCAAAAACAGTTGTTCAAGTCCTCGCTGGAAGAAGAGCTGGGCGTGGAACTGGGAGACGATGTCGACCTGAACTCCATAGATGATGTGACCCAGCACATTGAAGAGAAACTGCGCGAGCAGGCCGAACAGGCGCAAAGCACCCAACAGCCGAAGAAGCCCACTGCCAGCGAAATACGCCGTGAACAGGAAGAGGCGGAAGGCAGCCAGTCATTGCGCGAAATCTACCGCAAACTGGCCAGCGCCTTGCACCCGGACCGCGAGCAGGATGCCGATGAGCGCGAGCGGAAAACGGCGCTCATGCAACGGGTCAACGAAGCGTACGAAAATGACAACCTGCTGGCGCTGCTGCAAATGCAAATGGAGATCGAGCAGATCGACCAGACGCATATCGACAACATCACCGACAAACGCCTGAAGCACTTCAACCGTATCCTGAGCGAACAACTCAGAGAGCTGGAAGACGAGATCCACGACCGCAAAATGCTGATCCGGGAACAATTCCTGATGGACCCCTATGAGGACATCCGACCCAAGACGGTCAATGCAAAATGTGCGAAGCAGCTCAAGGCCATACGTGAACACCTCGACGACGCGCAGGATGAACTGGACGCACTGACTGACCCGAAAAGCCTTAAAGCCTGGCTCAGGGATCAGCGCGACATGGCTGAGATGTTGGAGCGGGTAGAAGAATTCGATGATCTGGAGTTGCTGGACACCCTGTTCCGGTAAAAGCCCGAAAAACGTGCCTTGCGCGAGGGCAGCCAGCTAACCGGTTGATCGCACGCAATTATTTTTCACAACAACGCTTGACACACATGCGTTCTCCGAGAATAATGCGCGCCACTTGGCTACATAGCTCAGTTGGTTAGAGCATAGCATTCATAATGCTGGGGTCCGGGGTTCAAGTCCCTGTGTAGCCACCAAGTACCGAATGACAGATTTCAGCTGAAGCCTGTCATTCAACAAGAAGCCCGCCTCGTGCGGGCTTTCTTGTTTCTGGCTTCCATCCGGGTCTACCCCCGACCATCGCTCCCGTGTATGCCCTCTCCAATGCTTCAATAAAAATTGACCCAGGAAGTGGGTAACAGGCTAACGACACAAGGCATATTCACCGACTACAGACGTATGCCGGAACGCCTACTCCAGAACCGCACTAACATCGCCTTCCAGCATGCTTGCCACCCTGATAGCAAGCGACTCCAGCGTGAAGGGCTTCGTCAGAAGCTGCATATAGGGGCCGAGAAAATCAGCCCTGGTCAACGCACCTTCCGCATACCCCGTGAGAAATAAAACCGGCAGACGCGGACTGAGTTGTTGGAGAATCTCGGCCAGTTGACGACCATTCATTCCTGGCAATCCGACATCCGTGAGCAGAAAGTCGACCTTTTCCAGGTCGTTAAAAACCCTCAAGGCCTCTTCACCGTCACGTGCGACGTGAACCCGGTATCCAAGCTCTTCGAGAACCTCTTGGTTGATCAAGCGCACAGAGTCGTCATCTTCGACCAGAAGAATAACCTGACCCTGACCCGTGCTGAATTCCGAGGACGTAAACGGTGGGTCCGATTCAACCTGCTTATATTTGGGCAAGCAGATTGAAACAGTCGTCCCGACTCCGGTTGTGCTTTCGATTGAAAGACGTCCATTGCTTTGATTCGCAAACCCGTAAACCATCGACAGTCCCAAGCCTGTGCCTTGACCAATAGGTTTGGTCGTGAAGAAGGGCTCGGTTACCTTGTCCAGCATATCCTTGGGGATACCATGCCCTGTGTCGCGCACCTGCACACATACATGCCGCAAAGGCTCGTCCTGAGCTTCCTGCTCCACGCATGTAGCAATGGTTAAACCACCGCCATGCGGCATGGCGTCTCTTGCGTTGATCACCAAGTTGAGTACGGCGTTCTCCAATTGGTTGGCGTCTGCAAAAACCCAGGGGTCTTCGGGGCTCAAATCGAACTTGATAATAATTTTTTCAGTGACGGTTTTCTGGAGCAGGTCGGCAAGAGCAGTGATGAGGTTATTGACCGATACTGCTTTTTCATCCAGGGACTGGCGTCGGGAGAATGCGAGCAATCTATCCGTGAGTGACGCGGCCCTTTGGGCTGAAATGAGTGCGGCGTCCATGAATCGCTCAACGCCTTCCAGTCGCCCACTGGCCATTCGGAGCTTGATCAGGTCGAGCGAGCCAATTACCCCGGTCAGCATGTTATTGAAGTCGTGGGCAATTCCGCCGGTCAATTGACCTACGGCTTCCATCTTCAAGGACTGTCGTAACTGCTCTTCGGCGCGGGCTCGCTCTTCACTCTCGGCCTTGAGCTGCTCAACAGCAGCGTTCAGCTCTTGCGTTCTGGCTTTGACTTGAATCTCTAACTCTTCATTGAACCTGCGCAAATTCAGCTCAGCCTGTTTTTCATCGTTGATATCAACGATGACGGAGGCCGCACCAATTATGTGGTGTTTTTCGTCATACAGAGGTACAGCACTGACACGCATCCATGATTCCCGACCTGCATCCCGGCGATGATAAAAGTCCACGCCGGTTGCCGCATCGCCTCTCAGAGCTCTGGCACCAGGAAACATGTCGGGCTCCAGGCGCTGACCTTGCGCATCGAGCCCTACCCACCGTGCAGCGCCATCTGTCTGTCTGGAAGGAATCACATTGTCCGGCACATATTGGCGATACAAGGGATTGCTCACCAGGGAGGTCCCTTGTGTGTCCATGAAGCACACTCCAACCGGAATATTTTCCAGCAGGATCTGCAACCGGGTTCTTTCTTCAGCCAATTGAGTGAGACTTTGCCGCATCTCGAACTGACGCTCACGGGCTCGCCAGGCCGCGGCAATCGCGCTCAATAACGAGGACGAGCTGAGAGGGCGCTCCAGGACGATCACATGTCCTGCCGATTTTGGCAGCCTGCGCCTGGCCATCTCGGTGTCTCGCCCAGAACGACCTTTATTCGACGCGAGCAGGATGACGGGGATCTCCGACCATCCCGGTTGCCGGTCCAAAGCGTTTCCGAAACTCAGCACATCCCCGGAAAGGCTCTCCTCCGTGAGTATCACCAGACCAGTGCTTTCACCCAGAGCGATTGAAAGCGAGGCCAGGTCGTGGTGAGCTTGAACGGGGTAAATATCGCCAAGCAGTTTACCGAGGCTGATTGCATCTCCCTTGAAGGGAGCCACAATCATCAGGGTTTTGCGTTCAAAGAATTGCTCAGTCGCCACGCTTGCGCTCTTCCATCAGCGGAAGGTTGGCACCGAAGTACTCTGGAGTACCCGTCAACACGCCGCGGAAATCGACTAATGGCGCACCGACACGAATACCCCTGGAATCAATCCGGAGTTCGCGAATCGCGTCCTCATGGGCTCCGGTGCGATGTTTCAGAACAGAGATGGCTTTGCGCAGACGCCCCTGCGCCTCGAAGAAACGAATGAGGATGACAGAGTCCGCGACATAGGAAATATTCAGGTTGGTTGACATCGACCCTACCAGCCCATGCTGGGGATTGATCAAGAACGTAACGACGCCCAGTTGGCTCAGGTATGAAAGCAACTCGTGCATCTGCAAGATCAATTGCTGTTCCTGTGGCATCGCCGCCATATAGCCGTTAAGGCTATCGACAACGATCATGGTACTGCCGCGCTCTTCGACCTCTGTGCGAACCCGCCACGCAAATTCCCCGGGAGAAATCTCGGCAGGATCGATTTGCTGGATGATCAACTGACCGCTCGATACGTGGCGACTTAACTCCATGCCCATGCTGTCTGCCCGGGAAATCAAAGTAGCAATGCGCTCATCGAATTCGTAGATGGTGCATTTTTCACCTCGTGCGCAGGCTGCCGCCAGATAGGCAAGGGTAACGGTGGTCTTTCCAGAGCCAGCAGGCCCTGTGACCAAGGTACTGGTTCCCCTGAGCGGACCACCGACCAACAAGTCGTCCAGCTCCTTGACACCGCTAGGCACAGGCTCCGCTTTGAATGGGACATGGTGAGTGGCCGCAATCAACCTCGGATACACCTCCAATCCGCCCCTGCGAATAGTGAAGTCGTGAAAGCCTGCGACAAAGTCAACGCCTCGTAACTTTTGCACCTGAAGTCGCCTGCGGGCGGCACCGAAATCCAGCGTCAGCCTCTCAAGCGTGATCACACCGTGGCATAAGCTATGCAGATGGTTATCGCGTTCCCCCGTGGAAGCCGTGAGATCGTCCACAAGCAGGACCGTGATATCCCGACCTGCAAAATATTGCTTGAGCGCCAACACTTGGCGACGATAACGCAGAGGATCCTGAGCCAGAAGCCGCATCTCGGAGAGGCTGTCGAATACTAGCCGCCTGGGCTGAAGTTTATCGACTCGCTGCTGAATAAGCTTGATGGTATCGCCCAGCTCCGCCTCCCACGGATGCAGAATAGACTGCTCGTACTCATCGCCCAGTACTTCCTCTGTTGAGGAAAACTCGAACAAATCAATGCCGTCCAATGACCAGCCATGTGAGTGAGCGACGCTTTCAAGCTCTTCGCTGGTTTCTGAAAGCGTGATGTACAACACGGACTCACCGGCCTTCACCCCATCGAGCAAGAACTGGAGACCCAGCGTTGTCTTGCCTGCTCCAGGTGTACCCTCGAGTAAATAAAGCCTGTTGTTCGGCAGACCACCCTTAAGGATCGAGTCAAATCCGGCATTGCCCGTCGAGACAATCGGACGAGGTAGAGTCATTTTAGCCTCAAGGGAGAATGTGAGAGTACGTGTAAGTGTAAGGCCCATCAGTATGGGGCCACCTTGAAAGCTGCGCCATTGGCAGATGAGCCGTTTCCAAAATAAATCAAACTTTGAAGGAGGGCTATTTCGTCGCTTGAAACCAATAGCATTGCCGAGGATGCAATGAAGCTACAGTCCGAATGTTTATGTGGACTGACGGTCCTTAAACTCCTTGGCTTGCGAAGCTGAATCACAGCCCTCAACGTCGTCTGTCTGGTCTATGCTGGAAATTGATGGTTCATGAAGGGCCAGCATTTTTCAAAAGGAGCAAAGCATGCGCAAACTCGTACTCTCAATGACTGCCGCTCTCTTCCTCGCTGGCGCTGTGGCGCCCGCGGCCTTTGCAGAGAGTGAGTTGGAAAAGGGCGTCCGACACGATAACCGTGAACTGGATAAGGGTGTTGATCATGACGCCAAAGAAGTGGACAAGGGCGTCAAGCATGATGCTGACGAGGTCGACAAAGGTGCAAAGCATGATGACAAGGAACGTCACAAGGCTGACAAGCATGTCGATAAAGAGGTTAAAAAAGATCTGTGAAAAAAAGCCTGCCATCGAGCAGGCTTTTATAGTCGGACCCCGTATAAAGGGTCCGACCTCTGTTACTGGATGTACGGTCAGATCTTGAAACTGTCGACCAGTTGCTTCAAACGACCGGCTTGTTGCGAAAGCGCGGCACAATCCTTGAGGGTTTCATTAAGGTTGGCCACACCTTGCTGATTAAGTGTGTTGATCTGGTTGATATCGATATTGAGTGTTTCCACAACCGCGGTCTGCTCTTCCGTGGCAGCGGCAACCGACTGGTTCATGCCATCGATATCACCAATGCGGCGCGTTACATCGCGCAGACGACTGCCCGCCTGATTGGCAACTTCGACACTTTCCTGACTCGACACCTGGCTTTCATTCATGTTGAGCACGGCATGCTGAGACCCGGTTTGCAGCCCGCCGATCATCTTGTGAATTTCATCAGCCGATGTCTGCGTGCGATGAGCAAGGTTGCGCACCTCGTCGGCAACCACGGCAAAACCACGTCCGGCTTCACCTGCACGGGCCGCTTCGATGGCAGCGTTGAGCGCCAGCAGGTTGGTTTGCTGCGAGATGCCTTTGATCACGTCCAGAATGTGGCCGATGTTGTCGGTACTGGCGTTAAGCTGCTCGATCTGCGTGCACGAGTCGCTGATTTTGGCGGACAACGTACTCATGGCGTGGATGGTTTTTTCGACCACCACCTGACCGTCTTCAGCCTGGGTGCGGGCCTCACTGGCCTGAATCGAAGCGTCCGAGGCGTTGCGGGCAATCTCCTGAGTGGCTGCGCCCAGTTCGTTGATCGCAGCGGCAACGCTGTTGGTACGGGCGCTCTGCTCGTCAAAGCCGACGATTGAAGAGTTGGAGGAATTGACCACTCGCTGCGACAGGTCATGCACCTGCAGTGTTGCGGAGGAGACCTCAGCGATGGACGCGTGCACGCGCTCCACGAACTGATTGAACGAGCCACCCAGCTCGGCAAACTCGTCCTTGCCCTGAATGCTTAGACGACGAGTCAGATCACCCTCGCCCTGGGCGATGTCCTGCATCGCACGACCCATGTCGGTCAGCGGCCGCATCAGCGCACGGATCAGCAGGCTCAACAGCAAGGCAATCACGGCCACCGCAATCAGTACGGCGACCATCGCCGAGCTGCGGAACTGGCTCAACGGTGCATAAGCCTTGTCCTTGTCGATCGACAGACCAATGTACCAGTCGGCCGAAGGCAGCCCGGTGATCGGGGTAAACGACAGCAACCTCTGCTGACCATTGAGCGTGACCTCACGCAGGCGCGCATCCAGACTGAGGGGCTGGCCCGGGTAGACGTCCTTGAGGTTTTTCATCACCTGTTCCTTGTCCGGGCTGACAATGATCTGCCCGTCCCCGCTGACCAGAAAGGCGTAACCGAGCCCGCCGAACTCCACCGAGTTGATGATCTTGACCAGCGTGTCCAGGCTCAGGTCACCGCCAGCCACGCCAGTTATCTGGCCTGCAGTCTTGACCGGGCTGGCGATAGTCACCACCAGGCCGCCCACGGAAGCCAGATAAGGCGGGCTGAGAATGGTTTTTCCGGCGTCGACGGTGGACTTGTACCAGGGCCGCTGACGTGGATCGTAGCCAGCCGGCATATCGACATTGGGCCGCTGGGTGAACACACCTTTGCTGTCACCGACGTAGGTGAACTGAAAGGTCGACACCAGCGAAGACTGCGACACCAGCCCGCTCAGGTCGGAATTGACCCCTTGGAAGGCTACGTTCTGGGTGAGGTTTTCCAGCACCAGAATGCGTCCGCTCAGCCAGTTCTGAACGCTGCTGGCCGTCAACTGACCCGCCTGGCCCACCGAGGACTCAAGGTTCTGATTGATGGTGGTGCGTTGCAGGTAGTCGTTGTACAGGGTGAACAAGGCAAAGGCCAACACCACAACACCGGCCGCAGCCAGAAGAATTTTATGACGAAACTTCAAATTCATGACAAGGCATCTCAACGTGACGGGAAGAAGGCTCAGATGCCAGAACAACTTGTGACGTAAAAATGTCACGCACTGCAAAAGCAATGAACCTGAAGCGGGTAAGGTTTCCACTGTCGCGAGCATAGACAATATTTTGCCGCACCCCATGAGAGGCGGCGCTCTATTTCAGTCTTTTCAGCGACTCTTTATAGCGGTGCATTGCCGTGAACGATAGGGCCTGAAAAAGTATTTCAAGCGTTTTGAAACTTTCTCTTTTTTTTATTTCAGCTTGGCCACCACCTGCCGATAGTGTCTGTATACCACCCCCTGCCCCTGACCTGTATGCCATGCCTTTCAGGGGCTCTACTGCTTTTAAATGGCTGTTGTTGGAGAATTCAATGAGTAGCTGGTTTGCAAACATCAGCGTCAATATGAAACTGGCCCTCGGTTTCGGTCTAGTACTTGTTTTTACTGCGATTCTTGCGCTGACTGGCTGGACCAGCATGAGCGGACTGATCAATCGCAGCAACTGGATGAGTGACATTACTTCGCTCAACTCCCAGTTGACCAAACTGCGTGTGACCCGTCTGCAATACATGGTCGCTGACGGCGACGAGAAAGTCGCAGAGACCGTTCAGGTCTCGCTGGACGGCTTCAAGAACTATCAGCAAAAGCTGCTGACCTCGTTCAAAAGTCCCGAAAACGTGAAAATGCTCGAGCAACTGGGAGTGGTGATCGCTGACTACCAGAAATCGCTGAACAACATGCGCGGCGGGTACAAGGCCAGCATTGTGGCGCGTGATGAGCTGAGCACGAATGCCGGCAAAAGCATTGATGTGTTTGAGCTGCTTCAGGCTGAAGTGAAAAAAATGGACCCTGCCGATGCCAATCGGTTCGAGCAATACCAGATCGTCACCGATGCAAAGGAAAACCTCAGGCTCGCGCGTTATGAGGTGCGTGGCTACACCACCAACCCTACGGCAGAAACTGAACAGACCGCCGTTGCAAGGCTGGATTCTGCCATCAAGGATCTGGACACGCTGAAAACGACGTTCAGCGGCACCCAGGCTGATCAGCTCAAGCAGCTGGAAACCTCGTTGGCCGCGTACCGCAAAGCCCTGCAGAGCTTCAAGGCCGCAACTGCCGACATCGCTCAGGCTCGTAAGGAGATGACCGTACAGGGCCAGGATATCGTCAAGATCAGCGAAGCCATGTACCAACTGCAACTGGATCGCCGCGATCAGGAAAGCGCACAGGCTCGCACCACGCAGATCACCTGTACGCTGCTGGCAATTATTCTGGGCATGATTGCAGCGGTGATCATCACCCGGCAGATTACCCGTCCATTGCAGGAAACTCTGGCAGTGGTCGACCGTATTGCATCAGGTGACCTGACCCAGACCCTGGCAGTCACTCGTCGTGACGAGTTGGGCGTTCTGCAGCAAGGCATTCAACGCATGGGCAGCACCTTGCGCGAGCTGATTGGCGGTATCCGCGACAGCGTTGTGCAGATTGCCAGTGCCGCCGAAGAGCTGTCAGCGGTTACCGAGCAGACCAGCGCCGGCGTCAACAGCCAGAAAGTCGAAACCGACCAGGTGGCCACCGCCATGCATGAGATGTCGGCAACGGTTGCAGAAGTGGCTCGTAACGCCGAACAGGCCTCGCAGGCAGCGTCCAACGCCGACCGCGAAGCGCGTGACGGTGACAAAGTCGTAGGCGAAGCGATTGTGCAGATCGAGCGTCTGGCCAACGAAGTGGGTCGCTCGGCCGATGCCATGAACCAGCTGGAGCAGGAAAGCGACAAGATCGGCAAGGTCATGGACGTCATCAAGGCTGTGGCCGAACAAACCAACCTGCTGGCCCTCAACGCAGCCATCGAAGCGGCCCGCGCCGGGGAAGCCGGGCGTGGTTTTGCCGTGGTTGCCGACGAAGTCCGCGGCCTGGCACAACGCACGCAGCAGTCCACAGTCGAGATTGAAACACTGGTTGCAGCCCTGCAAAGCGGCACGCGCCAGGTGTCCAGCATCATGCTCAGCAGCCGCGAACTGACCGTCAGCAGCGTACAGCTCAGCCGTCAAGCGGGTACATCGCTGGGCAGTATTACCCAGACGGTCTCCAACATTCAGGCAATGAACCAGCAGATCGCTGCCGCCGCCGAGGAGCAGAGTGCCGTAGCTGAGGAAATCAGCCGCAGCATCGTTAACGTCCGCGATGTGTCCGAGCAAACCGCCTCGGCCAGCGAAGAAACCGCTGCCTCCAGCGTCGAACTGGCACGCCTTGGCGGGCAGTTGCAAACGATGGTCAGCCACTTCCGGATCTGACCTCCCGTAGCAACCTTCAAGCCCGGCTTTTGCCGGGCTTGTTTGTTTCAGGCAGGTGTAAACACAGGTTTGCATTCAACGTAGCGAAGCAGCCCGGAACGTTTCCGGGCTGCGGGCATATGACTCTCGTCGACGGCATCAAGCTTGCGGCGGCTGTCCGTTGGACGCGGACAATCCGCCATCCACCGGCAAATTCACGCCGGTCACGAAGCGTGCGTCTTCACTTGCCAGAAAGGCGATTACATCGCCGACATCTTCAGCTTCACCTGGACGCCCCAGCGGGATGCGCTCCATGAATTTGGCCATCAGTGCCTTGTCGCCGAGCATGTCTTCAGTCAGTTCGCTGCGAGTCAGTGACGGGCAGACGGCGTTGACGCGCACACCGTCGGCACCGTGGTCCATCGCCAGCGCGCGGGTGAAATTGGTGATTGCGCCTTTGGCCGCGTTGTAGAAGCTCATGCCCCAGTCGCCGCCCAGGCCGGAAACCGACGAGACGTTGATGATGTTGCCTTTGCTGGCGATCAGCGCCGGCATGGCGGTACGGGTGCAATAGAACACGCCATCCAGATCCACTGACATCAGTTCTTTCCAGTCGTCTACGCCCAACTCCGTCACTTTGCCGGATTTGACGATACCGGCGTTGTTGACCAATACATCCAGACGGCCGAAATGCGTGGCGACTTCCTTGAACAGCGCTTCCACATCGCTGGGGTCCGCCACATCGGTAGCACGGACCAAATGCCCTCCGCCCGCCAGCTGCGTGGCCACTTTGTCGAGTTTGTCGCGATTACGGCCGACCAGTACAACGCTTGCACCTTCCTGGGCAAAACGCTTGGCGGTGGCTTCGCCGATCCCGGAACCAGCCCCGGTCACGACAACAACTTTCTGGGTGAAACGATTCATGCAGCAGCTCCAAAAAAATAATGGGGTTATGAGGTGGACTGCCCGGTTGCACACAGCGTTCAGTCCAAATCATTCACTGCCTTACGAGGGGTTAAAAATCAGGTGAATCGGTAAACCTCGACTAACAGCGCGTTGACAAACCGAGGCCGCGCTGCAAATATCACCGCGGTTGTACGACAACCTATAACGCCAAAAATAAAAACAAGACTGGGCCAACCATGAAAACTCTCGTCTGTACGTCTGCTCCACCGATTATCGAAGCCTCATCTGTTCCGACAGTTTCGCAGCACCCGACATCCTTTCAGATTCATAACATTCGCTGATACATGGCGAACGGTACTCGGCCGTCTGTCGGTCGAGGCCATGCCTGGCAACAGGCATCACGTAATCCTCAAAGGTGTCGGCTGCTGCTTGCGCGCGGCCAGAAAAGAGGACGGTTTCGATAAACAAGGGAGCAAAACAATAATGACATCTCACACTTCCCGCTCACGCATCCTGCTGGGTATTGGCGGCATGACACTGATTTTCCCGATGCTCGGCATGGCAGAGGGTTTCGTCGACGATACCAAAGCCACACTTACGCTGCGTAATGCGTACTTCAACCGCAACTTCACCAACCCGGCCTTTCCCAACAGCGCAGCTCCGCAGAGCAAAGCCGAGGAATGGACACAAAGCTTTATTCTCGACGCCAAGTCGGGCTTCACCCAGGGTGTGGTCGGTTTCGGGGTTGACGTGCTGGGCCTGTATTCGCTCAAGCTCGATGGTGGCAAAGGCACAGGGGGCACTCAGTTGCTGCCGATCCACAGCGACGGTCGCCCGGCCGATGATTTCGGCCGTCTCGGCGTTGCAGGCAAGGCGCGGGTTTCCAAAACCGAACTGAAAGTCGGTGAATGGATGCCGGTGCTGCCAATTCTGCGCTCCGATGACGGTCGTTCGTTGCCGCAGACTTTCCGCGGTGGCCAGGTGACGTCCAAGGAGATCGACGGCCTGACGCTGTATGGCGGGCAATTCCGCGGCAATAGCCCGCGCAACGATGCAAGCATGGAAGACATGTCGATGAACGGCCGAGGCGCTTTCACGTCCGATCGCTTCAACTTCGGCGGCGGCGAGTATGTCTTCAACGACAAGCGTACCCAGGTAGGTGTCTGGTACTCGGAGCTGCAGGACATCTACCAGCAGCAGTTTTTCAACCTGCTGCACAGCCAGCCGGTCGGCGACTGGACCCTGGGGGCCAACCTGGGTTACTTCATCGGCAAGGAAGACGGAAACAAACTGGCCGGCGATCTCGACAACAAGACCGCTTACGCATTGCTCTCGGCGCGCTATGGCGGCAGCACGTTCTATGTCGGCCTGCAAAAGCTCACCGGCGATACGGCGTGGATGCGCGTCAACGGCACCAGCGGCGGCACGCTGGCCAACGACAGTTACAACTCCAGCTACGACAACGCCAAGGAGAGGTCCTGGCAGTTACGCCATGACTATAACTTCGCAGTGCTCGGCGTACCCGGCCTGACCCTGATGAACCGCTATATCAGCGGCGACAATGTGCATACCGGCAACATCACCGACGGCAAGGAATGGGGACGAGAATCTGAACTGGCGTATACCGTACAAAGCGGTGCACTCAAGAACCTGAACGTCAAATGGCGCAACTCCAGCCTGCGTCGCGACTTCAGCACCAATGAGTTCGACGAGAACCGCGTGTTCATCAGCTACCCTATTTCGCTGCTGTGAAACCTGTGGCGAAGCCTGCCTGAAAGCCCATCTACAGGGGCAGGTTTTGCCTTGTTACAAATGTGTCTGCACAGGCGGGCACACAGGTCGTTTTTATACTTTGGCCGCGTTGACAATCAGCGTATGCGGTGCCGATAATTCGGCAAGTCATACGACAACAGATGACAAAAATAACAATCGGGACTTTTCTCATGGCATCGGCTCATACCACTCAAACTCCCTTCAATCGCCTCCTGCTGACCGGTGCGGCAGGTGGCTTGGGCAAGGTCTTGCGCGAAACACTGCGCCCCTACGCAAACGTGCTACGCCTGTCCGACATTGCCGAGATGGCACCGGCGGTAGATAACAGTGAAGAAGTTCAGGTCTGCGATCTGGCTGACAAGGACGCCGTATACCGCCTGATCGAAGGTGTGGACGCGATAGTGCACTTCGGCGGTGTGTCAGTCGAACGGCCGTTCGAGGAAATCCTTGGTGCCAACATCTGCGGTGTGTTCCACATCTATGAAGCGGCCCGTCGTCATGGCGTTAAACGCGTAATCTTCGCCAGTTCCAACCACGTGATCGGTTTCTACAAGCAGACCGAAACCATCGACGCGCACTCCCCGCGCCGCCCGGACAGCTACTACGGTCTGTCCAAGTCCTACGGCGAAGACATGGCCAGCTTCTACTTCGATCGTTACGGCATCCAAACCGTCAGCATCCGCATCGGCTCGTCGTTCCCTGAACCGCAGAACCGTCGAATGATGAGCACCTGGCTGAGCTTTGGCGACCTGACCCAGTTGATCGAGCGCTCCCTGTACACGCCAGACGTCGGTCATACAGTGGTCTACGGTGTTTCGGACAACAAAACCGTATGGTGGGACAACCGTTTCGCCAGCAAACTGGACTACACCCCCAAAGACAGCTCGGAAATTTTCCGCGCCAAGGTTGAAGCCCAACCGGAGCCTGCGGCTGACGACCCGGCGATGGTTTATCAGGGCGGTGCGTTTGTGGCCTCCGGCCCCTTCGGCGATCAATAAACACCCCCTTCCGACTACAGAACTCTGGTTGCAGAACGTTGGAGATACGACCTGTCATGGATGCCGAACTGATTGTAGATGCACAAAACGCCACTGGCGAAAGCCCGGTCTGGAGTGCACATGACCAAGCGTTGTACTGGGTGGATATTCCAAAGGGCACCTTACTGCGCTGGAGCTTCGCCGATGGCAGCATACGCAGCTGGAAAGCGCCGCAGATGCTGGCCTGCATCGCAGCCGACAGCCGCGGCGGCTGGATTGCGGGGATGGAAGACGGCATTTATCATCTGCAGCCCTGCGAAGACGGCAGCCTGATCAGTACTCTTCTGGCAAGCGTCGAACATGCACAGACAGGCATGCGCTTCAACGATGGCCGATGCGACCGGCAAGGACGCTTCTGGGCCGGCACCATGCTGATGGACATGGCAGCAGGCGCAGGGGTAGGTGCGATGTATCGCTACAGCACCGGGCAGAAGACACTCGATGCACATTTAAAGGACTTCATTGTCCCCAACGGCCTGGCGTTCAGCCCGGACGGCAAGACCATGTACCTGTCCGACTCGCATCCCAGCGTGCAGAAGATCTGGGCTTTCGATTACGACGCCGATAGCGGCACGCCGCACAACCGTCGCCTGTTCGTGGACATGAACCACCACCTGGGCCGCCCTGACGGTGCAGCAATCGACACCGATGGCTGCTACTGGATCTGCGGCAATGACGCGGGCCTGATCCACCGTTTTACGCCCAACGGAAAACTCGACCGCTCGCTGGTCGTGCCGGTTAAAAAACCGGCCATGTGCGCTTTTGGCGGCCCCAATCTCGATACCTTGTTCGTAACGTCCATTCGCCCGGGTGGCGATATCAGCGACCAGCCATTCGCCGGTGGTCTGTTCGCTTTGCGCCCTGGTGTCAAAGGCCTGAAGGAACCCGAGTTTCAGGGCTGACAGTGCCCAACGAAAATCCCATAGCTCGACCAAAAATAACAAAATCGGAGATATCCATGGATTTCAAACGCAAGCTTCTCATCGCTGCACTTCCGTTGGCCTTCTGCGTGTCAGGCATGGCTCAGGCAGAAGTCAAAATCAAGTTCGCCGAGGTTCACCCCGCAGGCTACGCGCCGGTCGTGGCGGAACAGAACATGGGCAAGAAACTCGAAGAGCAATCCAAGGGCGAGATTACCTTCAAGATGTACGCTGGCGGCGTGCTCGGCTCCGAGAAGGAAGTCGTTGAACAGGTCCAGAGTGGTGCCGTGCAGATGACCCGTGTCAGCCTGGGCATCGTCGGCCCGGTCGTGCCGGACGTCAACGTCTTCAACCTGCCGTTCGTGTTCCGTGATCAAGCGCACATGCGCACGATTATCGACGGCGAGATCGGCCAGGAAATTCTCGACAAGATCACCAACTCGCAATTCAACATGGTCGCACTGGCCTGGATGGATGGCGGCACCCGCAACCTGTACACGAAGAAACCGGTACGCCAGATTTCCGACCTCAAAGGCATGAAGATCCGTGTTCAGGGCAACCCGGTATTCATCGAAACCATCAACGACATGGGCGGTAACGGTATCGCCATGGCCACTGGCGAAATCTTCAGCGCCCTGCAAACCGGCGTAATCGATGGTGCGGAAAACAACCCGCCGACCTATTTCCAGCACAACCACTACCAGAACGCGAAGTTCTTCACGATTACCGAGCACTTGATTCTGCCCGAGCCCATCGTGATGGCGAAAGCCACCTGGGAGAAGCTCAAGCCGGAACAACAGGCGCTGGTGAAAAAGCTCGCGCGTGAAGCTCAGATGGAAGAGCGCGCGCTGTGGGACAAGTCTTCGGCCGACGCAGAAACCAAACTCAAGGCAGCAGGCGTGGAGTTCATCACCCTGACGCCGGAGCAGAAGAAAGCCTTCTACGACGCCACCCAGCCGGTGCGTGACAAATTCGGTGCGCCCTACAAGGATTTGATCAGCCGCATCGAAGCGGTCCAGACCAATCCGGCACTGGCTGCACCGAGCACCCAAGCGGCCCAATAAGCCTGTCCGATTATGCTGCGCGAATGAGTGAAAGCTCGTTCGCCGCCGCAGTGGTGAGCCCAATGAAAAATACGCTATTGCGCATCAACGACACGATTTATCGGGTCTGCATCGGCATTGCCGGTCTGTCGGTGCTGATCATGACCCTGATCATCCCGTGGGGCATCTTTGCCCGTTACATACTCGGCAGCGGCTCCAGCTGGCCGGAACCCACGGCCATTTTGCTGATGGTGGTATTTACCTTCTTCGGCGCTGCCGCCAGTTACCGCGCCGGTGCACATATGGCCGTTTCGATGGCCGTGGACCGTATGCCGCAACAGGTGCGTCGCAGCGCCTCGATGGTCGTGCAGATCCTGATGGCAATCGTGGCCCTGTTCATGATCTTCAAGGGCTTCAAGCTGTGCGCTACCACGTGGAATCAGTTTGTCGGCGAGCTACCGTTTCTGAGGGTCGGCATCACTTACCTGCCAATCCCCATCGGCGGCATCGTAACCCTGATTTTCGTATTGGAAAGACTGTTTCTGGGCGACCAGAGTCATCGCGCGGTGATGCGCTTCGATGTCATTGAAGAAAGCGAAGGTGCCGCATAAATGGACGCTTTTATACTGCTGGGCAGCTTCATCGCATTGATCCTCATCGGCATGCCTGTCGCCTATGCGCTGGGGCTTTCGGCCCTGATAGGCGCCTGGTGGATCGATATTCCAGCCGATGCGCTGATGATCCAGATTGCGGGCGGCGTGAACAAGTTTTCGCTGCTGGCGATTCCATTCTTCGTGCTGGCCGGGGCAATCATGGCCGAAGGCGGCATGTCACGACGGCTGGTCGCCTTTGCTGCTGTGCTGGTGGGTTTCGTGCGCGGTGGGCTGTCGCTGGTCAACATTGTGGCATCCACTTTCTTCGGCGCGATTTCGGGTTCCTCGGTGGCCGATACCGCTTCGGTAGGCTCAGTGCTGATCCCGGAAATGGAACGCAACGGCTATCCTCGGGACTTCTCGACGGCAGTGACCGTCAGCGGCTCGGTTCAGGCCTTGCTGACGCCACCCAGCCATAACTCGGTGCTCTATTCGCTGGCGGCAGGCGGTACGGTATCGATTGCTTCGCTGTTCATGGCCGGGATCATGCCGGGTCTGTTGCTCAGCGCAGTGATGATGGGCCTGTGCATGATTTTCGCGCGCAAGCGCAATTACCCCAAGGGTGAAGTGATTCCGCTGCGCAAGGCGCTGAAAATTGCCGGTGAAGCGCTCTGGGGCATGATGGCCATGGTCATCATTCTCGGCGGCATTCTGTCGGGTATTTTCACCGCCACCGAGTCGGCCGCCATTGCCGTGCTCTGGGCGTTCTTCGTCACCATGTTCATCTATCGCGACTACAAATGGCGCGATCTGCCCAAGCTGATGCACCGGGCCGCACGGACCATTTCCATCGTGATGATCCTCATCGGTTTTGCCGCCAGCTTCGGGTACATCCTGACGCTGATGGAAATCCCGATGAAGATCACCACGGCGTTCCTGACCCTTTCGGACAACCGCTACGTGATCCTGATGTGCATCAACGTCATGTTGCTGCTGCTGGGCACTGTGATGGACATGGCCCCGCTGATTCTGATCCTGACTCCGATCCTGTTGCCGGTCATCGTCGGTGTCGGCGTTGACCCAGTGCATTTCGGCATGATCATGCTGGTCAATCTGGGGATCGGGCTCATAACACCGCCGGTGGGTGCGGTGCTGTTCGTCGGTGCCGCGGTGGGCAAAGTCACTATCGAAGCCACCGTGAAAGCTTTGCTGCCGTTCTACGTCGCGCTGTTTTTGGTGTTGATGCTGGTCACCTACATTCCCGCCATCTCGTTGTGGCTGCCGAGCGTCGTGCTCTAACGTCATCAGTTGCAACGCTACCGGAGCGCTCAAACCGCTCCGGTATGCACCTCTGTTGTCCAGCCAAGGAGGCTGGTTGCGTATGTCTGCCCCTGCCCTGTTCCCCCGCCACATTGCCGTGCTGATCCTGGCATTGCTGGCCTGTTCGTTTGCCGGCAACCACATTGCGGCACGCATCGCTTTCGATCATGACACCGGCTTGCTGCTGGCCATTCTCTGCCGCTCCGGCGTGACCCTGCTGGTGCTGGTCAGTCTGGTGCTCTGGCAACGTGAAAAGCTCAGTCTTCCTGCCAGCACCTGGCGCTGGCAATTACTTCTGGGCTTGCTGATCGCGACTCAGAGTTTTTGCATTTATTCGGCGGTAGCACGTATTCCGGTGGCTCTGGCATTGCTGGTGGTCAACGTCTCGCCGATTCTGCTGGCGCTGTTGACCTGGGCACTGGGCGGCGCAAGGCCCACACGACGTGCCGCAGGCCTGATGGCGTTGATTCTGTTCGGCCTGACGCTGGCGCTGGATGTGCCGCAGCGGCTGTCGAACCCTGGCAGCAACGAACCGCAGTGGCTGGAAGGTATCGCCTATGCGTTTACCGCAGCGGTGGTGTTCGCCTTTGCGCTATGGATCACCGACAACAAACTGGCCAGCATGCGCGGCACTGTGCGCAGTATGCTGACCATGGTCGTGGTGTTCGCGGCGGCTGCGCTGGCCGGTGCCAGTGGCCTGTTGCCCGGTGGCGTGGATCTGCCGTCAAGCCGCATCGGCTGGACTGCGCTGGCCAGTCTGGTGGTGCTCTACGGGTTGGGCTTTTCGCTGCTGTTCATCTGCATGGCGCGGCTGGACATCGCCCGCAATGCGCCGGTGATGAACATCGAGCCGGTGGCGAGCCTGCTGTTCGGCTGGCTGATTCTTGATCAGTTACTCAGCAGCGGCCAGGTCATCGGCGGGCTGATCGTCGTCAGCGGTATCGTCCTGCTGACCTGGCGGCGCGCCACGCCATCTGCCTCTCAACCATCCAGCCCATCATCCAAGAAGGTTTTGCATCATGCCCGCGAACGTACTGACCCTTGAAGATGGCCTGACCCGCCTCACTCTGGCTCCCGACATCGGTGGCAGTATCGTCAACTGGACCGTATTGGCCAGCGGGCACCCCCTGCTGCGCCCGAGCGACGAACTGGCACTGGCTGCCGGTACACCTCGCCGACTGGCCTGCTACCCGCTGGCACCCTGGTCTAACCGGATAGGCAACGGCGGTTTCGACACGCCGGATGGCTGGCTCGCACTGGCCGCCAACAGCGCCAACGACCCATTGCCGATTCATGGCAGCGCCTGGCAACAGGTCTGGAGTGTTATCGAGCAGACCGCAGAGCAGGTCTGCCTGCAACTCGACAGCCAGACGCCGTTCGCCTACCGCGCGCAACTGCGCTACACCCTGCAAGACGGCAAGCTGAGCATCGAACTGACCACCACCCACCTGGAAAGTCGTGCCGCCTGGCACGGGCTGGGCTTGCACCCTTACCTGCCGCGCACGCCCCACACACGCTTGCAGGCCAAGGCTGCGCAGGTATGGATGTGCGACGACGCTGGCTTGCCTGCCGAGTTGCAGGACTTACCCGCCGAGTGGGACTTCCGGCACAGCAATACGCTGCCTGAAGCACGACTGGACAACGGTTTCACCGGCTGGGACGGCCACAGCATCATCAGCCAGCCGGACCTGGGCTATGAACTGCACTGTCAGGCCACTGGCAGCGACTACTTTCTGGTGTTCTGCCCACCGGGGTTGGGTTTCTTCTGCTTCGAGCCGGTCAGCCACCCGGTGAATGCCCATCATTTGCCTGGGCATCCTGGTTTGAAGCTGTTGCGGCAAGGCGAGTCGATGGAGTTGAGGGTCAGTCTGCACTACAAGCCCTTGTAGCAGGCTTTATGCGTGCATGCTCCATGCCTTTCGTTACGGGGTAATCAACAGTGTTGAAAGACCGCTGACGAGGGTAACGCCGGTGTCGGTGTCGCAGCTGTTGTCCAACGTTGACTGAAGATTGCCAAGTAAAAATGTACTTGTCGCATTGGCGCCTTTATAACGGCCATCCACAATTGTCCCGACACCAACAATGGTCGTGTTCAAAGTACCAATATTATTGATCGTCGCGTTGAATTTGTAAGTGCTGGTGACTCCATCGCTCCAGCTAATGACCCATGTTCTGCTGGACGTTGGTAGCAGTAACGACTTGCAGGAAAACGTAGACTGGAAGCTTTCGCTGGACGAAGCGCTGGTAACCAAAGGGAATGAGAGCGAAACACACGGGTTCCAACTGCTCGTCGTCGATACAACAATCGTCTTACTGGTGTTGGTCAATCCTGGCGACCAGTTTGTAGTATGGGTTCCTGTACAGGTAACCAGATTTACAGCCTCAGCCTGAGCTCGCCAAGGTGCAAAAAGAAGCCCCATACAAATGATAACCAGCAGTACACACGCCAGCTTGGCCAGCGTAGATGAAGCACGTGCAACGTGAGTGTCCATAATGGTCTCCCTGACCTTGATAGCATCCAGATCACAGGTTAAGCAGCCAGCTGCTCATAGCGCTACTGGCAGAAATGACAGCGACTGTCTGCATGACTGGCCCGTGGTCATTGTCATGGCAGCACCTGTAAAATTCCTCCACGCCGCTCGTCATATCCTGTGATCCACTCCCCATCCCGTTGCGTAACACCTCTGCATTGCGAACCAAAACCAGACAATGGTGATCAGAAGGTGGATCATGCGCACTACTGCCAGTCTCAGGACCTTCTGTCACTTGTCCCCCCCTCACAGCGAATCGACAATAACCCGACTTTGGATTGATGAAGTCGCCGCCGTGGCCCGCCAGAGGGACCGCGAAAGCTTCATGCGCATCTACGATCACTTCGCGCCGCGCCTGTTACGTTATCTGACCGGGCTGAATGTGCCTGAGGGGCAAGCCGAAGAATTGGTGCAGGAAGTGCTGCTCAAGCTGTGGCACAAGGCCGATTCCTTCGACCCGACCAAGGCCAGCTTGGGGACATGGCTGTTTCGCATCGCCCGCAACCTGTACATCGACAGCGTGCGCAAGGACCGCGGCTGGGTGCAGGTGCAGAATTCGCTGGAACAACTCGAGCGCCTGGAGGCCCCGGTAGATCGAACGCTCGATTACAGCCAGCGCCAGGAGCAACAACTGAACATTGCCATTCAGAACCTGCCCACCGATCAGGCCCGGGTATTGCGAATGTCTTATTTTGAAGCGCTCAGCCATCGGGAAATTTCCGAACGCCTTGGTATGCCACTGGGCACGGTGAAATCGTGCCTGCGCCTGGCGTTTCAAAAATTGCGTTCGCGGATAGAGGAATCATGATGAGCCCACGACATCATCCGGATGACGCGACGCTGGTCAGCTATGCAGCAGGGGCGCTGTCGCAGGTCCTTGCGGTGGTGACTGCGGCGCACCTTGAACGCTGTGCCGAGTGCCGTGCGCGACTCAGGCAAGCCGAAGAGATTGGCGGTGTATTGATGCAGCAGCACACCAGCAGCGTGGTGCCGCTCAAGGGCAGGTCAGCAATGCTGGCGCGCCTCGATGAACGGCAAACGGGCGCTGAGCCGGCAATGTATTCGACGCCGGCAGCCAATCAGGACCCGGACTTGCTGCCTGTCTGCATGCACGCGCATTTCGGTCGGCAACTGAGCACACTGAAGTGGAAGACACTGGTTCCTGGCGTGCAACGAGTACGTGCGCAAGGTATTGAACAAGGCAACCTGATGCTGCTGAAAATCGCTCCCGGCGTCAGCATGCCGGTGCACAGCCATGAAAGCGGCGAGATGACTATGGTGCTCAAGGGCGCGTATCACGACATACAGGGAGCGTTCGCGCTCAATGATGTGGCCGATCTGGACAGCCACATCCAGCACCAGCCCATCGCTTACCCTGACCGGGAATGCATCTGCGTACTGGCGACAGAATCAAGGCTGCGCTTTCACGGGCTGCTGGCGCGGATGATGCAGCCGTTCTTCGGGATCTGAAAAACGGCTCCATAGCTGCTCTCAGCGCTGAACACGCACCCCCAGCGAAGCCAGTGCATCCCAGTAACCCGGGTAGGTCTTGCCGACGCAATCGGGGTCGAGAATGCGAATACCGGCAATCTTCAAGCCTGCCAGCGCAAAACACATGGCGATGCGATGGTCGGAGTGGGTGTCAATCAATGCGTCTACCGTGGTGCCTGCCAGCGCCGGGTTGGCGTGCACCAGCAGATCGTCGCCCTCCTCTACAGCAAGGCCCGGCGCGATGGCACACAGGCCGTGGGACAATGCTGAAATACGGTCACATTCCTTGACCCGCAGATTGGCGATGCCGACAAAGCGCACTGGCTGACGGTTGAAGGCGGCGAGTACCGCCAGCGTCGGAATCGCGTCCTGCATTTGCGAACCGTCGATTACAGCAGGCATGTTCGGGAAGCTTGCGATGATCTGACTGGCCAGGGCATCAGGCTGAGTGAATGCGTCGCTCGCCACGCCGAGGTCGATATCGCCCTCGGTCAATGCTTGGGCGGCCCACAGGTAGGTGGCCGCCGATGCATCCGGTTCGATATGGAAGTCCGTAGCGCGATAACCAGTGGCCGAGACTTTCCAGGCGGTTTCGCCGATGGCCTGAACCTCGGCGCCGAAGGCCTGCATAGCCGCCAGGGTCAGGTCGACGTAACCACGTGCGCCAATCTCGCTGCCGGTCAAGGCGACTTCGACCGGGCCCTTGCCGCAGGCTCCGGCCATCAGCAACGCTGACACGTACTGGCTGGACAGGTTGCCATCGATTTCAATACGTCCGGCTTCCAGACCGCCTTTGCCCTTGATCGCCACCGGCGGGCAGCCACTGGGCGCACTGACCTCCACACCCATGCGCTGCAAGGCATCGACCAGCGGGCCGATCGGGCGCTTGCGCATGTACTCGTCGCCATCGACCACAAAGTCGCCTTCGAAGTTGGCCAGTGCAGCGGTCAGAAAGCGCGTTGCGGTTCCGGCGTTACCGAGAAACAGTGCCTGCTGCGGTGCCTGCCAGTGGCCGCTGCTGGTGACCACGAAGGTGCTGTCATCCGGCTCGTCGACCTGCACGCCCATCAGACGCAGTGCTTCGGACATCACGCGGGTGTCGTCACTCTTCAGCGCGCCGGTCAGGCGGCTGGTGCCTTTGGCCAGCCCGGCCAGCAACAATGCGCGGTTGGTGATCGACTTGGAGCCCGGCGGGCTGACGCGCCCGACCAGCGGGCGCTCGACAGGCAAAACAGTGAGGGTGGCTTGAGGTCGCATGATGTCCCTGAGCGTCAGCGGAAAAATCGCGATCCTAGCACGAGCGGGATCAAGCCCGCAGTGCGGTTTTGCTGCCCCAACGAGCCAGACAGCCGTTTACTTTTGTTCAGCACCCGACAGTTGCTGCAGCTTGTCATTGGCTGCCTGCAATTGATTGCGGTTGGCTGCCACGTCGGTGACGTCATAGATCACCAGGCACACATGGCTGATCGCCCCGGTGGTTGAACGCAGCGGAAACAGCGTGGTGTTCTGGTACATGAACTCTTCGTGCCCGGTGATCGGCTGGTAATTCTTGAAGCGCACCAGATACGGCCGCTGTTCCCAGATGGTGAATGCCGGTGTGCCAAGGGTCACGACGTTATCGATTTTCTTGCTCAGCCATTGGCGGTTGACCTCCGGAAACAACTCGAAGAAGGTCTTGTCGATGGCCACATAAGGCACCACGCCAGAGCGGTTTTCCATGAAAGTATTCCAGACCGTCACCCGATAGTTCAGGTCCAGCACCACAATGCCTACGTCAATGTTCTGCGTGACGGCCAGCAACCAATGGAGCTCGTTGATTTCGATAGCGTTGCTCATGGGTCAGCTCATCATGTAGGCGAGTTTTTTGGTAAGCAGCTCGACCGAGTCTTCGGTGAACAGCATCAACAGATCGAAATGAATGTTATGGCCTTCTACGCTGTAACTGATTTCAACCGCCAGGGTCTTTTTCCAGCGCTGCTGATTAATACGAATAAGCTCGTCGATGCCACCCTGCGCGCCCAGCAACTGTGGATGGCCTTGCGAAAACGCGATGTCGATCTGCTCGGCAATACCGCTCAGGCAGGCACCGATCAGGATCGTGGACAGGTCCAGAAGCATCTCCATGTTGGAGCTGTCGGAGTTATCGTCGCCCATCAGTTTCGACATGCCGGAGATTTCCGAGTCATGGAAAATCAGCAGCGCTTCACCTGCAATGCCGCCACCGATGTAGCCCTGACACACCGCCGTCAAACGCTGATCAGCGTGGGCATCGGCCAGCGCCATGTGCAACTCGCCGACTTCGAGCATGTTGACGTTGGGCACCGGCAACTGCACGAACACGCCCAGCACCTTGGCCAGCAACGCCGCAGCGCGGCCCATGGCAACGTTAATGGTTTCGCGGAAGGCATCCTGAAAGCTGATCACCCCGCCCTTGTTGTTGAGGGCCGGCAGCGCAACAGGTGACACCGCCGGCTTGCCCAGCAGGCCCAGGCGTTCCAGCGTGCTCTTGAGTTCGTCCGGGTCGGCAGGTTTTTTCAGAAACGCCAGCGCGCCCAGCTCCATGACCCGGCGCACCGCTTCGTCCTGCACGTCACCCGACACCACAATCACCTTGGTGTCGAGGTTTTCGGCACGAATCGCCGTCAAGGTCTGGTAACCGTCCATCACCGGCATGGTCAGGTCGAGCAGCACCACCTGGCCCTGGCCTTTACGGATAGCTTCCAGACCTTCCTGCCCCTGGGTAGCGAGCGTTACCGATACATCCCAATCAGCAGGCAGGGCACGCAAAAGCTGCTTTCGCGCCATGTTCGAGTCATCGCATATCAATAGTGCAAGCGTGGACATCGTGTGGTTCTCACTGCAAAAAAATCAGGCTGACAACGGCGGACAGCACGTATACGTTCGACAGCACTATCGAAATCGACTGACACTGAGCCTATAACGCTCGATCAGCAACATTCAAACTAAACCTATAGCCTTAAGTCGGCGATGTTTGCAGTTTCTGTAATTTAAGTCGCTTTCTGTTGCTGCAAATCACTACCGCGACCACCCAAACCAGCCTATTATCAAGTGATAGATTTAATAGTAATCACTCGATAGACAGGTGTGTCCATGTCTCTGCCCATAAGCGACTACCATCCGGCCCTGCCCCGGCAGGACGATTTCTGGCAGCATCTGGGTATTCCGGCCCGTGGCACGCGCCTGTACTCGGCGCTGCACGACGGTTTGCCGTATGAAGTATTCGAGCGTCTGGCGCATTACACCGACCTGAACCGCTCGACCCTGGCCGAGCATCTGGGCATCGCTCCCGCCACCTTGCAGCGACGCCTCAAGGTGCGCCGCTTCAATGCCGAGGAAAGCGATCGTCTGTTCCGCCTGGCAGCGGTTTACAAAGCGGCGCTGGACCTGTTCGAAGACGATGCCGAAGCGACCCGTCTGTGGCTGGCCAACCCGGTCTATGGGCTGGGTAATCGCAGGCCGCTGGAAATGCTCGCTACCTCGGCCGAGGCGCAGGCAGTGCTTGACCTGATCGGCAGGCTGGAACACGGTGTCGTGGCGTGATTGCAGTCTATCGACTGGTAAAGCGCAAATGGCTGGCTCAGGCGTTCGACGGTGAAGGCGCCAAGCTCTATGGCGGACGCTGGAACAGCAAAGGCAACGCCTGTGTGTACTGCGCAGGCAGCGAATCGCTGGCGCTGCTGGAAGTGCTGGTGCACCTGGGCAACGCTGGCGTGGCCCGGCATTACGCCATGCTTGAGCTGCAGATTGGCGAAGAGCACATCCTCAATGCACGGCCGGACACCCTGCCTCCCGACTGGCGCGAAGAGCCCGCACCACCGGCAACAGCCTCGTTCGGCGACGACTGGCTTGCCTCGGGTCAGAGCCTGGCACTGGCCGTGCCCAGCGTGATCATCCCGCGTGAATCGAATTACCTGCTCAACGTCCAGCACCCGGAATTCCTGGCCGTTGTGGCAACGGCCAAGGAGCTGGAGTTTGTGGTTGATCCGCGGTTGAAATGAGATTGATACAGGGCAGCCAGTTGTTCGATAGCGTCAGGTGCGAATTTGATAGCGTTATGGCCGAAGGTTGATCACCTCATAAACCGTTTGCAGATCCCGCTCCGGGATTTCCCAGATCAGCAGCTTTGGCGGGGTCTGGCGAAAGGCCGGGTTGTCGAAATAGACGTTGGCTGCACCCGAGAACTCGCCGCCGTCCCTGGCGAAGCTGCCGATCGGTGCGCCGAGTTCGCGCTGTAGAAAACCGGTAAAGCCCGAATTGCGTGAGAAAGATGTGCCGATCAAGGCGACGTTGGGCAGGTTGCTGTCGCCAAACAGGTCGTCGAGGTTGTCGCCGCCTGACGCTGCTTCACTGGCAAGCTCGGTGACTTGCGTGGCGGCTACGCTTTGCGGCGCGGGTTGCAACGACAGCGGTAGCCAGTCGAGACCCGCTAAACGCACCAGATCACCGGGGCGCTCGGCAATCGGGGCGATGCTGGTTTGAAACTGCCGTTGCGGAGTGGCCTGAAAGCCGGCTTTGCGCAGGTGCAGTGCCAGCGCTCTGGCGGCCGCGTTGGCACCGCTTTCGCTCCAGTGTGTGTCGGTACGCAGGTAGGCTGTGTCACCCAGCGGTTGCAGGGTAGTGGTCAGGTCCAACGTATCAACACCGGCGTCCTTCAGGCTGTTGGTCCATTGCACAACACGGGCCTGCTGCACCTCGGGGCGATAAAGCCCGCACAGTTGGGCGGCAGCAATGCGGCTTTTGTCTGGCACCACGGCGACCAGCAGGTCGATGCCGCGCTTTTTCAGGCTGCGTTGCACATCGATAACCGCCTGCGCCTTGTGTTGCGCATTGGCCTGCGCGTCGCGATTGAGCCTGAATTCATCGGTCAGGAACAGCCAGCCCGGACACCCCTGACGGACCCGCGGACCGGTGTCGTGAAACAGCAACCAGCTTGCGCCACGCTCGATATTCGCTGCACGCTGCGCCAGAAAAGTCCCTGACAGTTGCTTGGCCAGTTTGTGAGTCACCTCGCCATGCAGCGCTGCATCGAGGGTCAGGGGTTTGGGCAGCAACTCGACCTTGCCGCTGGCCAGCAGCATGCACGAGGCCAGCAAGCCGACGCCGATGAAAGCCACCAGTGTGATTCCCGCCACGCCACAGGTGCGCACGGCCAGTTCGCTGGGCGGAGGCGGTACAGCAGACGGAGCAGTCATGGCCACTGACCTCAGAACTGGAAGTAAAGAAAAGGAACTGTCTCGCGGCTGGCAATCAGCGCGAACGACAACAGAAAGCCGGCCACCGGCCACAATGCGGCGCCCGCTACGAACAGAGGGTGGTTGGCGAAACGCTGCTCAACGCGAACCTGCAACAACGGCGCGAGCACACAGGCCACGCCCAGCAGCGCCGCCATGCCGTGCGCCGGGCGCAGGGTTACGGCCAGTGCATCGCCCAGCCCCAGGCCATGCAGGCCGAACTGTCCGGCATACATGGTCAGCGCAGTGGCAAAATCCGGGGCGCGGAACAGCGTCCAGGCGAGGCACACAAACAGCAGCGTCAACACGTGCGCCAATGGTTTGGGAACAGTGGGCAGGCTGGAGCGCGACCAGGCGCGATCCACGCACAGCGCCACGCCATGTGCCGCGCCCCACAACAGGTAGTTCCAGCTGTCGCCGCCATGCCACAGACCGGCGATGGCCATGGTCAGAAACAGGTTGCGATAGGTGTTCCAGACGCCATGCCGGTTGCCGCCCAAGGCAATGTACAGGTAGTCGCGCAACCAGCTGGACAGCGACAGGTGCCAGCGCCGCCAGAAGTCCTGAATGCTGCTGGCCAGGTACGGCCGGTTGAAGTTTTCGGGAAAGTGAAAGCCCAGCATCAGCCCAAGACCGATGGCCATGGCGCTGTAACCGGCAAAGTCGAAGAACAGTTGCAGCGAGTACGCCAGACAGCCGATCCAGGCATCGGCCAGAGACGGCTCGGGCAAGTGAAACGCCACATCGACCAACGGTGACAAGGTGTCGGCCACCAGCACTTTCATGCTCATGCCGATCATGAAACGGCGTGCGCCCAGAGCGAAATTCAGGCGGTTGAAATGACGCTGCACCAACTCGCGGCGCACCCAGTCATAGCGGATGATCGGCCCGGCAATCGAGTGGCCGAACATCGAGATGTAGGTCGCGTAATTGATGAAACTGCGCTCGACCGGCACGGTGTGCCTATGTACATCCACCAGATAGGAAATCGCCTGCAACACGATGAACGACAGCCCGGCCGGCAACGCCACGCGCTGCCATTGCAGCGGCATAGCTCCGTAATACGTGATCAGCTGATTCCAGCTGCCGGCGACGATGTTGGCGTATTTGTACCAGCACAGCACGGCGGTGTTGAACACGATCAGTGCCACCAGCAGACGCACCCGCCCTGTTGAGCCTTGCCGCGCCCGATCGACCAGCAAACCGCCGACCCAGGCCACGATCGTCAACACGATGTGCAGGCTCAGAAACAGCGGGCTCAGCCAGCCGTAGAACAGCCAGCTGCCGATCAACAGAACGACGTTGCGCCACGCCGCAGGGCTTGCGGCATAGGCCAGCAAAAAAGCCGGCAGGAACACCATCAGAAACTCGAGCGAGGCGAATACCATAACGACCACAGAACCCGATCAGTTGGACAGCGTGTCCGTGGCCGACAACAGGCGCGGTCCGGTGGCGGATGGCACCAGCAAAACGCTGTAGCGTTCACCGGCCTTGAGCTCCCCCAGATCCAGCGGTGCGCCGACAGTGGCGTTGGCGCAAACCAGCTGTACCGACAGGCTCACCGGATTGATCGAGCGGCGCTGCAACGTACCGGTCGGGATCGCCTTGAACAAATCAGCCGTGCGACCGGCCGGACGCAGGCTTGCCTCCACACAGCCGGCATCCAGACTGAAAAACGCCAGCGAAGCCTTCAAACCGTTGAAATCATCAGGCTGCTCACGCACTGTCACCGGCGCAAGGCTGCCATCGGCCTGCACGGTGAGGACGACGGTGGCGAACTCGCCCGGCTCGACGCTGACGTCCATCGGCAGCTTTTTCTCACTGCTGATCAATGTGCCTTTTATCGAGCTGCTGGCCTGCACCGCAAAGAACAGCGACACCGGTTTTGCCGCGTCCAGTTGCAACGGTGCCTGGCCTTCCCGGGCAACCACTTGCAGCGGCGCGGCAGTGGCATTGACGAAGCGAATGAACGCCGAATCCTGCGCCGGGCCTGTCGGGTACAGGGCGATGTCGGCCGCCTGCGCTTGAGCACCGATCAACAGGGCCGCGACGTTAGCGGCCATCAGGCGCAGGGCGATCATTGCTTCGCTCCGGCTGCGCTGACGCTGGTGACCGGGAGTTTGCCCAAGGCATCGCCAATCGCGGTGCCCCAGGATTTATAACCGGCGACGGTAAAGTGCTGACCGTCGGTGGTGATCCATTGTCCCGGTTTGGAGAAACTCAGCGAGTCGATGTACGTGCAGGGCGCCACGTTGCTGGCCAGAAACTGCGACATCAACTGGGTACGCGCATCATTCTTCTGGTACATGCCGCCCACCTTGCCCCACGCAGGGCCGACCCAGGCGCACTTGGTGCCGGTGGCCGCAATCGCCTTGGTCAGGCCGTTGACACTTTGCCATGCCCAGGCCTTTGGAAACGAAGGCTTGTCATAGGAAGCCATTGTGTCGCCGATCACGATCACCACCAGATCAGGCTTGTCGGCCGCGATCAGCTCGCCGATGGGCGTGGTCGTGGCGTCACGTCCCTTGATGACGATCTTGCCGTTGCCTTTTTGCTCGGCCCCGCAATCGACCTTTTTGGTGATCAACCAGTCACCGGCACTCGCGCCACAGGCACCGATCGAATGCACGATAGCGCCCTGCCTGGTCAAGTTGTCGTGCAGCGGTTCCATCAGATGATCGGCCAGACTCATGTGGCTTTCTCCCAGGACCAGAAGGGTCATACCGGCAAGAACGGAAGGCATCGAATTCTCCAGAAATCAGTTGGAATAAGGTGAACGGTAAGGGCTGACCGGCAGTGCCATCGGGCCGGTCATGTCCTCGAACATGTAACGCAGGTAAAGCGCGCCGCTGAACTGGCGATAGTCACGGGCATTGTCCAGGCCCAGATTGGCCCCCATGAACAGGCTGGAATCGAGCTTGTACTCGCCTGCCGCGCTCAGGTTGTAGCCAATTCCGGTTTTGCTCTGCCCTGTGTAGCGCTGGCCGGACGCGGCCTGCAGCGTGCTATCGTCGGGGAAGAATTCGGCACCGTCCTGCTTGAAGTGCTGGACCCCGACCGAACTCTTGACCTGATAGCTGAAACGCTCGGTGCGCTGTGCCCACATCACCGGCACGCCGATGGCATAGAAGCTCTGCGGGCTGAAATAGCCACCATGGCCGTAAGTGAAGTAGCTCTGGTCATTGTCATAGCTCATGCCCATCAGGCTCAGGCCTGCGGTCAGCTTGCTGTCCTCGGCATTGCGCAGGTACCAGTAAACGCCGCCACCCACTTCGCCTCGGGTATTGGATTTCACGTTGTTGCCGACCAGCTTGTGCCACGAGCCGTAGCCATAACCGCCGATGGTCTGGTCGTCATAGCTGATCTGCCCGCGGCCGCCGTTGGCCGTGACGCCGCCCCAGGACAGGCCGCTGCGCTCGTCGGTGGAACCGGCAAACGAGGTCACGCTGTCCGTCACCGGACGCCGTGACACGTTGAGGCCGTAGCGCAGGTCCGGGTTGTCACCCAACGGCCGGTCGACACTCGCGCCACCCGCGACCGTGGTGTATTTGAAGCCCATCGGCGTGGTGCCGATATCGGCCTTGAGGCCTTCTTCGGGGCGCTCGAACGCTACCGCCAGACCGACACCCTTGTCGCTCTGCGAACGTGCAGCACCGCTGGTGCCACCGCCAAAACGGGCACTTGCATCGGATTTCACGCTGCCAGCATTCAGCGACACCGGCGTGACGCGCACGGCCACCCGGTTATCACCGGCAGGCACGTTGATCTCAAGCGGGGTCTCGACCACGGTCAGTTTGCTCAGACCCGCCTCGCTGTTATTGCTACGCACGCTCAGGCCCTGACTGACGAAGCCACTGCGCTGCTCAAGAATACGATTGAGCGCCTGCTGCGCGCTGCTGGCCTGATCGCGGTCGGTGGCTGCCATGAACGGATTGCCGCGCACGCTTTGCGCACGTGCGGCAGACAGCGGCTGTTGTGCGGCGATCTGGCCGGGGTAAGCCGTGTCACGCGGTGCAGATGTTTCAAGCGCATTACTTGTTTCAAGTGCTCTCCCACCGCTCAACGACACCTGAGCCGGGGCGGGAATCGCCGAAGCCGCCGCCAGGCTACGTGAACCGCCCGCCGCAAACGGGTTGGACGACGTTATGCTGGTCGGCACAGCCTGCGCAGCCATCGCGCGCTGCTTTTCACTCTGTTCGATGGCCACGGCCTTGCGCAGCAACTCGGTGGCCGCGCCGGTCTGGCCCATGCTCTGGTAGATGCGCGCGGCCTCGGTTAGGGTCTGCGGGTCGTTGCGCTGCAACGCGCGGAACTGGCTCAAGGCCTTTTCGGCAAAGGCATAATCATGAGCCTTCACGGCTGCGTCAGCAGCCCCCAGGAGTACTTGCGGATCGTTGGGCTGACGCTGCAACAACGGTTTGTACAGCTCGAACGCGCGAGCGCTGTCGCCATTGGCGGTGTACATCCGGGCGAAGGCCGACACCGCCTGAATGTCGTTCGGACGCTGCGCCAAAGCCGGTGCCAGCGTGTCGTACGCGCCCGCCAGATCACCACCCTCACGCAGCAGATCGGCCTGGCGAATGCGGTAGCGGTACAAAAGGTCATCGAAGCGTTTGCGGGTCTGCGCGCTCATCGGCTGACCCTGCACGTTGCGCAGGATCGCATTGACCTGCACATCATCACCCGCTGCGAGCAGCAGACCGGCGTATTGCAGCATCAGATCGGCCGACGGCGCCGGAGCCTGAGCGATGGCGGCAAGGGCCATTTCCTGACCGCGCGCGGGCTCGCCCGCATCAATGTAAGCGTTGGCCAGCGTGAGTTGACGCTCCGGGCTGCCGCTGGCGACCGGTTGCAGGCGATCGAGCAGCGCCAACGCTTCCTGGCGCTGACCGCGCCGGGCGATGCCGATGGCCAGATTGATCTGCACGGTCATGGTGATTTCGTCAGCGAGCGCTTTCATGTCCGGCGTGCGCTGATCCACCGGGATGCGCGCAAACGTGGTTTGCGCGTCCTGCCACTGGCCCATTTCCACCGACAGCAGTGCGCTGGTGTAAAGCGCATCGATGTTATTGGGCTGGGCCTTGAGCAGCTCGTCGATCAGCACGCGCGCCTTGGGCGCTTCGTCGGTCTTGAGGTACAGGCGCGCCAGGTCAAAACGCGTCCAGACATTGTCCGGGTCGCTCTTCACCGCGTCTTTCAAGGCCGTCTGAGCAGCGCGAACATCGCCACGCTGCTCGGCCAGACGCGCCACTTGTGTGGAGCACAGCGCCTTGAAGCGACCGCTGTCGCCCAGTTTGGCCTGTTCGCCCGGCGACAATGTGTCGAGCAGGCGTAGCGCTTCATCGGCCTGACCACGCTGAGCCAGCACGTTGATCAGCCCGCGTATTGCTTGCGGATTGCCGCGCTGGCTCGCGAGCACCTGACGATAGCCTGCCTGCGCGGCGTCCAGTTGCCCGGCCTGCACCTGCACGTCGGCCAGGGTCAAACGCACGTCGATGTTGTCAGGGTTTTCCCGCTGCGCCTGCGCCAGCAACGCTTGAGCCTTGCCGGTCTGTCCTTTGGCCTGTAGATCACGGGCTTGTTGCAGCGAGGTCCAGAGCTGTACGTTTTCCAGCGCGTTTTTCCAGCGCGCACCGCCCGGCTGGCGCGTGGCGCGGGTCAGCAATTGTTCGGCTTCAGGCAGCCGGTTCTGCTGCTGACGCACCACGCCCAGGCCGCCCAGCGCATCGACATCGTCCGCCTTGATTTTCAAGCGGGCGGCAAAGGCTTCTTCGGCCGCCGCGTGATCATTTCTTTCCAGCGCCTTCAAGCCACGCGCCACCAACGGGTCCTGCTGCCAGCCTGAGGCAGCGCCGCTAGTGTTCTGCTGGCGGCCCTTGTTCAACTGGTCGCGGATTTCCTGATCGTCGGGATGAATCTTGAGAAACGCGTCGAACAGTGGCACTTGCGCAGCCGCAGGCGGGCCGATCCAGACCAGCGCCATGCGCCAGCTCTGATCCGCATCACCGGCGATGTCCGGGTGAGTGCTCAGGCGCGCCAGCGCAGCGATCCCTTCGGCCCGGGTGTCTTCGCGGCGGGCCAGGTGCTTGGCGAAGAACAGCGCCAGAATCGAGTCGTCCGGATTCTGCCGGATCAGGCGTTCGAAGCCTTTGCGCGCTTCGGGCCAGTCCGCGCTGTTGAACCCCAGGTTGGTGTAGTACTCGCGCCCGATCGTGCCCTCGGGCAAACGGCCGTTGAACAGTTGGCGAAAGACCCCGGTCGCCTTGTCGCGCTCACCGGCATCGGCGAGGCGTCGGGCCTCATCCAGCAAGGCCTGATTCTGCGGCTGAGCGAGGGCGATGTCCTGCTCCAGTTGCACCGACTGCCACGGCACTGGCGACAGGGCCTGCAGACGAGCCAGGTAAGTCTGCGCCTGCTGCGGCTTGTTCTGTTTGACGCCGATCAGCCCCATGCCATACAACGCGTCGATCTGATTGGGGTCGATCTGCAGCACCTTCTGCCAGACCTCGGCAGCCCGCACCGGGTTCGAGCGAGCCTGCCAGTACTGGCCCTGCTCGATCAACTGCGCCTCGGCGGTGGCGGCCTGAGCCTGAGAAACGCTGGCTGCGATCGCGGCAACCAACCCGATGACTAACGTGTGGCGGCGCGCGGGCATGACGTCTCCCAGAATAATTTGAGGGTTCCGTCTTCACGGAACTGATAGCGTTTTTCGACCCAGCCCAAGGCAAACAGGCTGAGCATGAGGTTGTAATAGGCCGGTTCAGTGCGATCTGTCGGGTCGCGGGCCAGCGCCGTGCTGACGCCTGCTTCGACCCTGCGCTGCTGCTGTTCCGCCAGCCACGTCTGGCCCTTGGCCTGGAAGTACGGCAGCAACGCTGCCGAGTAACCAAACGGAGCCTGGCCCTGGCTCATGCCACTCATCACCTGGACTTTTTCCGGGGGCGTGCCGCTGGAGGCCGTGCTGACCGCCATGCCGTCGAGACGCGCCAGCAAGCGCGCGGCCAACGGGTCGGACGCAGGCGTCATGCCCGCCCAGAGGTAGACGCGAATCGCGTCATAGCTGCCCAGCTCGCCGGTGACCGGATCGACCACGAACAGCCCGGTTTTCGGTGATGTGCCGCGATAACCCACCCAGTCGGCGATAAAGCCTTTCGGGCTGGATGCGTCGATCAGTTTTGCCGTGTTGTCGGCGATTTCCTTCCACGGGCCAGCCGGTTCTTCCTTGGCCAGACGCCGTAACAGCGGCACCGGCAGGTAACTGGCGTTCAAACGCCATAAGTGGTCAGGCTGCACGAAACCTTCCGGGCCGGGCAGGAGCATCTTGCCCAGCCCCGGCAGGTTGACCACCAGCCGTGATTCAACGGTCTTGAGCAGCGCCAGCGCATCGTTTCGATACGCCGGGTGCTGCCAGATGCGGGCGGCTTCCAGCAGCGCATAGATGATCCACAGGTCGGCGTCGGACGCAGAGTTGGCGTCCTGCAGTTTCCAGCTGCCATCTTCGCCCTGCCCCCACAACCAGCCGGGCAGGCGTGTCCTGGGGTCGGCGCCGGTCATGTTTTCGGCAGTCCACGTCCACAGCGTGTCGAAGCGCTCGCGATCATTGGCCACCAAGGCGAAGAGCATGCCGTAGGACTGGCCTTCGGAGGTGCTGTGGTTGGCTTTCAGGCTGGATTCGAGCATGCGCCCGTCGGCCTGCACGTAGCGCGTGGCGTAGTCCTGCCAGAACGGCCAGGCCGGGCTGTCGCAGGTGCTGGCCGCAAGAACCGGCGTCAGCGTCGCCGACGCCAGCACACCGGTCATCCAGCCAACAGCGCGGCGCAAATTGATTACCAGGGCCGGCATGATTTATTCATGCTCCAGTCGGCGTTTGGCAAGCGAACGCAGGGTCAGGTAAGCCACCCCGGTGACCAGCACCACACCCACGGCGACTACCAACAACAACCACAGCACGTTGCGCGACATCAGCCACTGCACGTATTTGATCGGCCCAAGATCACCGACGTAGTAATTCTGTTCGGCAACCAGTGCTTCGACGGAATCGCCGCGCACCACCACCAGACTGCCCTGAACCTTGTCGCTGTTGCTCAGCGCACGGGCCACGTCGCTCATGCCGCCGGGTTGGCCACTAGAGATCAGCACCACGCTGCGGCCTTTTTGCAGCGGCGATTCGAAGCCGGTCAGGAAGGTGCTGCGCGCATCGCTGGAGAACGCCATCGCCACCCGCGCCCGACGCAGGTTTTCATCCGGGTCCGGGCTCATCCAGTCACGCAGGCGGAACGCCAGATCGGAAAGTTCGAAGCTCTGCTGCTGACCGTTGCCGGAGGTCGGCAGGCGGTTGGCCCACAGGTTGAGCAACGGCTGATCGGGCCCGGAAGACATGACCAGAATGTCTTTGTCGGCGGCGCTGGCGATCTGTGCGGCCTGCATCACTGTGACGCCGGTCGCCGGGTAACCGGTGGACTCACCAAAACGACCCAGCACGTTCAGGTACGCGCTGATGTCTTCGGTACTCGGCTGGTCAGCCAGCACCACCGCCGTTTGCGACAGGTCAGCCAGACGCGTGAACGGGAAACCCGAGTCCTTGAACACACCCAGGTTGGGCATCGCCATGAAGTGCTCGTAGCCGCTGAAATCCAGCGTTGATTCCGGGTCGATGCTGCCGCGCATGTTGTCAATGATGATGTCGCCACATTCGCCCTGCTTGAGGTAATCGAACATGTAACGCAGTTGCAGACGCGATTGCAGCGCCACCGAATTGAGCGGCAGGTACACGTGCGCTTCACGGCTGACCGTGTCGTTGCCACCGGTCAGCCGGGCCAGGATCGAATTGCTCAGATTATCGATCGACGGCAGCGGCTCGGCCTTGATCAAAGTGTCGTTGAGGCTGACCATGATCGACGAATTGTTGGAGCGCTTCTGAGGTGTGTAGCGGTATTTGAGGTTCAGCGGCACACCGTCTTCGCGCCAGCTGAACAGGTCCGGCGGCAGGTTCAGCGGCACAGTGATGTCACCCGGATCGTAACCGGACACATTCAGTTTGTTGGCAGGCATCAGCTCGCCAAGCTTGATCGGTCGATCACTCGGCAGCCAGTTCGGCGCGTCGTAAGGCTTACGCGGCGCGAGCATGTCAACCCGTTCGATCAACGCACTGCTGCCGACCAGGCTCTGCCCGCCGACCACCAGCGCGTTGACCGCTTTTTTCAGCTCGGCGGAATTACGCCCGGTGATCACCAGCAACTTGCCGTTCGGATCGTTGGGATGGGTCACCATCGTCAGAGTCGGGCCTTTTGCCGCAGGCATGGTCAAAGCGCCCAGTTGCAGCGGACCGTCGCCTTTGAGCAATACCAGCGCATTGCCCTTGGCCGGCAGTTCGTTGAAGTGCGCCGGGAAGCTGGCCATGCGCGAGCGGGTCTTGGCCGCACCGATCCACGAAGCCAGCGCACCGGCGGCTTCCAGCGTGGCGTTATCGGGTGCCGCGCCCATCACCACCGGCAGGTTTACGTCACGGTCATCGCGACGGTCGAAGAACGGCAGCGGCAAAATGGCCAGATCGTTGGGCAACGCGAACGGCGTCACGCGGATATCCAGACGCGTGTCGTTGTTGATCCGTGCCCAGAGGCTGGAATGCTTCGGGTCTTCGCAGCTCATCGTGTAATGGCCGATGAACTGCAGGCTCAGGCGGTTGAACTCGGTGATCATCTGCGGCGGAATCTCGATCACCTGCGTCTGCGGCTTGCCGGCACCTTCCTTGGGCAACGGAAGGGTCGCGGCCACCTCGTCGTTGATCATGACGTTGATCTGCGACAGGTCCGCCAGCAACGCCGGCGAATAGCTGTAGCTCAGCGACAGGCTTGCGCCGGTCACCACCTGATCGGCACGCACATTGAAGTTGACGCTGTCGGTGGCTTCCACACCGCGCAGGTTCATCGGGTAATTGCGCCCCAGTTGTTGCAGCGTCACGCTGTAACCCTCGTTGGCACCCGTGGTTTCAGCAGCGCTTGCCCACATCCCGGTGGAGAGCACGGACAACGCACAAGCCAACAGGGCCCATGAGCGGCGAACGGCGAAGCGTTCGGCACCGAGAAAATACCGTTTAGTCATGACTACTCAATCCATCAATTTGCGGGAGGTGGGGAGATTTTTTTACGGGTCGGCAGTAACCGGCTGAAATCCTTGCGAGTGGCCTTGAGCAACTCGACGACGCCACGAACACCGATGTGGCTGACTTCGCGCAGCGCAGACAGCGGTGTGTCCGGCTTGCCGCGGCCCCAGGTCGACGCCCAGGTGTCGGCACGGCCAAAGGTCAGGCGTACCAGCTCGCTCTGCTGACGCAGCGACAGATCATCAAAACGAGTGCCCAGATAACCGTCGCGGCAGAACATCACCGTGGCAGGGAAATGGCTGGTCTGCGTACCGCGATACAGCGACACCGTGATGCTGTCGCCACTGTCGATGCCCGAATCGGCGGGCATCACCAGTCCGAGGCCGGTCTGGGAAAAATCCTGAGTCACGGCGTCGAATACCACGCCATCGGCGCGGGTAACGCGAATCGGCAGTCTGGCCTGGACCCGGGGCTCGGTGCGCACCTGACGGATCTCGCTGGCCACCGCAATCGCAGCGCTGGTGATGATGATGTTGTAGATCGTCCAGGCCATGTTGATGATGATGGTCAGGGTGATCGCATCGTTGTTCCAGCCCAGTTGATACAGGCTGTAGATACCGAGCGCGAAAACCACGGCGTTGAGCGTCAGCAGCACGATGTAGGGCCGCGCCAGCGTCCAGTCAAAGAACTTCTCCTCGACCACGCCGCCCTTGTCGGTCACGTTGAAACCACCGAACTTCGGGTTGATCAGCGCCATCAATACCGGGCCCATGATGTACCAGGCCAGCACGGCCTCGTAGACCTCGTTCCAGAACGAATGGCGGAAACGCCCCTGAATCCTGGAGTTGGTCAGGCTGGCGTGCGCCAGGTGTGGTAATACGTAAGCGGTGATCATCAGCGCCGAGGCGTGCATGACCTCGGCACCGAACAGCAGGTAGGCCAGTGGCGCAGTGAGAAATACCAGACGCGGCAAGCCATAGAAGAAGTGCAGCATGGAGTTGGCGTAGCACAGCCGCTGGCCTATCGACAGGCCCTTGCCCAGCAACGGATTGTCGGTGCGAAAGATCTGCGCCATGCCACGCGCCCAGCGAATGCGCTGGGCCACATGGCGCGACAGGCTTTCGGTCGCCAGCCCCGCCGCTTGCGGGATTGCCAGGTAAGCGGTGTTGTAACCGGCGCGGTTGAGCTTCAGCGCGGTGTGCGCATCTTCGGTCACGGTTTCGGTGGCCACGCCGCCGATTTCCAGCAGCGACGAACGCCGTAGCACTGCACAGGAACCACAGAAGAAGGTCGCGTTCCACAGGTCGTTGCCGTCCTGCAACAGGCCGTAAAACAGCTCGCCTTCGTTGGGCACACTGCGGAAGGTGTCGAGGTTCTTTTCGAACGGGTCAGGCGAGAAGAAAAAGTGCGGCGTCTGCAACATCGCAAGCTGTGAGTCCTTGAGGAACCAGCCCATGGCGACCTGCAAAAAAGAGCGGGTCGGCACGTGGTCGGCATCAAACATGGCGATGTATTCGCCATCGGTGGACTTGAGCGCTTCGTTCAGGTTACCGGCCTTGGCGTGGTAATTGTTTTCACGGGTCAGGTAGCCAACACCGACCTGCTCGCAGAACTCGCGAAAGTCTTCTCGGCGGCCGTCATCAAGTACGTAGACACGCAGTTTGTCTCGCGGCCAATCAATGGACTGCGCCGCAAAAATGGTCAGTTTGACGATGCTCAGCGCTTCGTTGTAAGAAGGGATAAACACATCCACAGTCGGCCACTGACTGGAATCGCTCGGCATGATCACAGGCTTGCGGTGCAGCGGCCAGGCGGTCTGCACATAACCCAGCACGATGACGATCAGCGTGTAGAACTCGGCGACGATCAGCCCGTAGCCCAGCAGGCTGTCCAGCCAGTTATCGAAATCCAGAGTCGAGGTCAGCCGCCAGTACATGTACCGAAACGACGCCAGCAACGACAGCGTCACCAGTGCCAGCACCGAAATGCGCCCCGGCATCTTGCGAATCACCAGCATCGCGGCAAAACAGGCCAAGGCAAAAAAGCACTGCGCGTAGAGGTCCAGAGGCACGGTGACGACCAGCGCCATCAGCAGCAGGCCGACAACAATGGCCACGGTTTTCAGTGCGCGGCGCAGGGTTCTGGACTGCTGGCCGAACCTTGCCGACAAAGCATTCAGCCACAGCGATGAGCGCGTCCGGGGTGGGGACGCGTCGAGCGACAGGTTAGTCATGACAATCGGGTCTCTTCTACGTCCTGAGTCAGCAGTTTGGTGATCAGCAAGTGACTCAGCACGCGCAGGTCCTGAGTGCCTGGGGAGGCGCTCGGAACCTGTACCGCGTTGTGTCCGTAAGCCAGCGCTTCTGCGAGCGCGTTATCCTTATGCACGATGCCCAGCAAACGCCCGCCAAGACGCTTTGCCATGACATCGCGCATGTCGCGACTGAACGTGCGCGATGCATCGAACTGATTGATGACGTAATGACAGACCGGCGGCTGCGGACCGGCCAGCACAGGCTCAAGCCAGCCCTGCATCTGGTCCAGCGTCAGGTAGCACGCCGCATCGGCGGTGAGCACGACCAGCACTTGGCTGGCGGCATTCAGTGCCCGTTCCAGCATGAGCAAATCACCACACGGCACGTCGAGAACCACCACGTCGCGCGCACTCAATTGCATGCGCGCAATCTGGCGAACCAGCCAGTGCGCGTCATTTTCCTGAAAACGCTCCAGAGAACGACGCTCGTCAAGCTGCAGCGCGCCATACGCCAGCAGCTGCGTGTCAGCAGACCCGCTCAGTAACAGGGCCCGCCAGTTCTCGCCGCTCAGGCTGGCACCACCGAGGCCTGCCACATCCGGGCTGGCGTTGAGATGGTGCTGCAAGGCGTTTTGCGGGTCGAGGTCGATGGCCAGCGTCTGCCCGCCTGGCACTTTGACCAGGCTGGTCAGCGCCGCGCTCAAGGTGCTTTTACCCACCCCGCCTTTGGCTGACACCACCGCGATGACGTGTGCCGGGGTTCTGGAAAGTTGGCCTTTGCCCATCGACTGAGCCAGTGCCTCGTTGTTACGCGCCTGCGCCTCGGCCTGCCGCGCCTGAGCAGCCTCGGCGAGCAGTTTCGCCAATGTGTCAGCGGCTATGCGCCTGGTTTTATCGGGCGCTATCAAATCAGGTGCAGTCGAGTTGTTTTGCGCCGGCAGCGTTGAACAAGGTTGCTCAAGAGACGGCTGAGAGGTCGCGCGTTGCAGTGCAGCAGACGGGGTTCTGGAAACAGACGATTCCTGATAATCCAGGCTGTTGTCTATCTCCAGATAACCGTCAGAGCTCGCGCCGAAACGTTGAAACAGATTGGCCACATCGTCAGCACGACTCATTCTGTACGACCTCAAATGGGGCCGCCAAGCACACCCCCTGTGGAAAAGCGTTAATACTAATGTGTAATGTCATTGTGACAGTGTCAGGAAACCGATATATGACGTCCACAATTTACCGATGAGCGGTAAATCACTCGTTTTTCGACATTTTATTGGCGTTAAAAAATTGTGGATCTGGACACAATCGGCGGCAAACGGGACTGAATCGAGGGTTTTTCTCACCAGCAGCTATATATCCAGTGGATCGGATATATAGCCGCTAATGGGAAGGGTCGAATTAAATCAGTGGCCAGCGGGCGCAGATACTGCATCGACAGTCTGCGGCAACGCCATACCCTTGGGCCACAGCAACCAGATATTGCCTTTCTGTTTCATGTCACCTGCCAGCTTCCCGGCCTCATCGCCAGTGCCCCAGAACAGATCAGCGCGCACTTCACCGGCAATCGCACCGCCCGTGTCCTGCGCCGCAACCGGGCGCACCACGCTGCTTCCATCCGGCCGTGTGGTGGAGAGCCAGAGCAGACTACCCAGAGGAATCACCTTGCGATCGATGGCTACGCTGTAGCCCGGTGTCAGCGGCACGTTGAGCGAGCCGCGCGGGCCTTCATTACTGTCGGGGTTACGGGCAAAAAACACATAACTGGGGTTGCTGGCCAGCAACTCGCTGACCCGCTCCGGATGCGCTTTGGCCCAGGCTGCGATGCTGCCCATGGTCACGTCTTCCTTCTTCAACTGGCCCTGCTCCACCAGCCAGCGACCAATCGCGCGATAAGGGCGGCCGTTCTGATCGGCATAGCCCAGACGCAGCTGCGAGCCATCCTCCAGACTCACCCGCCCGGAGCCCTGAATCTGCAGGAACTGCACATCCATCGGGTCGGTCAGCCAGGCAATCACCGGCGCATTCAACCCCTGCGCGTTGATCGTCGCGGCATCGTCGTAAGGCTTGAGCACCCGCCCCTCAAGCCGACCGCGCAAGCGCTTGCCCTTGAGTTCGGGATAAATGCTGTCCAGATTGACCACGATCAGATCGTCCGGAATGCCGTAAACCGGCACGTTAGCCGTGGCGGTCTGAGTCAGGCTGCCAGGGTAGACAGGCTCGTAATAACCGGTGATCAGGCCGTCGGCACTGCCGCCATCAGCGCGCAGGCTGTAGACCTGCAACTGGCTCTGCAAAAACGTACGGATCTGCGCCGCATCCGGAGCCGCCACAAGGCTGCCCGCCGCCGCACAGGTCGGTCCCCACACGGCATCAGCCTTCAGACGAGCACACGCACTGCGCCATGAGGCAAACCCGGCTTGCAAGTCGGCGTCCGACACGGCTGGCAGCGCGTCCCAACCAGCCTGGCTATAAGTGGTATGCGGCGGTGCAGGCGGCGTTACCGGCTTGTCGGACTTGTCACACGCGGTCAGCAGAGCGGCCAGTGGCAAAGCCAGCGCCAGCCCAAGGAACCATGGCTTGAAAGAGAGCATCATCAGCAGCAATCCTTTTACAGCCCACAGCAGGCTGGAGGGTAAAAGGCGTCATTGTGGCTGAAGCGGACAGAGGGGCCTAGTGGGAAGCTTCATTCATCACCAGAGTCGGGCATAGCGCTCCTTGCCAGACCTGTTCCGTCCAGACCCAGACGCATTCTGATTGTCGATACAACCCGCCATGCCTAAGGCCCGGCATTGCCCTTCCGGCTGCTGGCCTGCTTACTTTCAAGGCCGGCCCGGATGCGATTCCGGGTAGTCGCGGTTGATGTCGATTGGTTTGGCATACGGCCCATCCCATAGCTGCTCATGCAGAACGCCGATGCGCTTGGCCATTGTGCTGTCGTGCATCACCACTTCCAGGTTGCGCGAGTTGTCGAGGTAGCCGCCGAGCCAGTTACTGGTGCCGACCCATGCGACCTGATCATCAATGTCCATGGTCTTGCTGTGAATCACGCGTGCATACGGGATGAACCCCTCGGCGGCTACGGGCAGTGTGACAATGCGCACCTGCACGTTGGGCACCAGGGCCAGACTCTTCAAATAGGCTACTTCGGGCATGCCTGTGTTCCAGTCCGACACCATGAGTTTGATTGACACGCCACGGGCGGCGCCGCTGCGGATGGCGTTATCGATGACCGCATAGTAAGGCCGGGTTTTGTCAGGTCCGTAGGACAAGGGTGCGTAATCCAGCAACTGGACGCGAACCTCGCGGCTGGCTTGCGCCAGCAAACGCGGCAGTTCGGCCTGGGAGTCGAGTACCCCGGGCGGGTTATAGCGTTGCGGACTGGCGACCAGATAGTTGCCAGCAGGCAAAGCATTCTTGCTCGAGTGTGGCACCGGAATCGGTTTGCCTTCGGCAATGGCGGCCTGGGCGAGCCAGTCCTGATCGAACACGGCCTGCGTCTGGCGCACGACATTCGGCTCGTCGATGCGCAGGCCGGTTTCATGGATGTGCTCCAGAGAGCGCCAATCGAAATTCTGACTGCCTATGAACGCCTGCCGACCATCCACGACGATGAATTTGGCGTGAATGATGCCGCTGCCCGTGAGCTTGGCGTATGGCAGTACGCGCAAGGTGAGGTTGGGTATCGCCCGCAACCGTTCAAGGGTCTGCGGATCGGACATTTTCAGGCCTTTTTCCTCCAGCAGAAAACGGATTTTCACCCCGCGCTGCCCCGCTGCAGTCAGGCTTTCAAGCACCTTGTCCATCACCGAGCCGGCCTGGTCTGCGACATAGAACTGCTCGATATCGATACCCTTGCGGGCCCCATCGAACAGTTCACGCCAGACCTCGCCGGGCGCTCGCAGGTCAGGCGTCTGCAGGTCGGTTCCGAGCGGAACGGTGTGTACCAGCTCGAAACCTGGAATAGCGAAGTCGGCCTGCGCAAACGAACTCGTCAGCAGTAACGCTACGATCACGGCGCGGGAGCGTGCAAGTACCCTACGACCTGGAAGATTAAAGAACATGCGGGCCTCATCGCCGGACGCAGGCAGGAAGGCGCATGCCAAGGGCACACGCCGGCAGGTTGATCAGGCAGTGCGGTATTTCGGTTGGACCGGGGCAGCCGAATGCTCGGTTTCATCCTGCACCTGTGCGCCGCTGGAAGCGCGGATCAACAGGATCTTGAGTTGATCGTTGATGCGTTCCAGGCTGTCCTGAAAGTAGTTGTGGAAGACCACGCAGAACAAGGCGATGGCAATACCCAGCCCGGTCGCGAACAGCGCCGTGCCAATACCGGCAGAAATCTGCCCGGGATCGGACACCCCGGCACTGGCCAGCGCCTTGAACGTGTCGATGATGCCCAGAATGGTGCCCAGCAACCCCAACAGAGGTGCAGCGGTAGTGATGGTCTCGATCAGCCAGAGGCTGCGGGCCAGCGGCGCGCGAGTGCTCAGGTACTGGGTTTCGATGACATCATCCAGATCCCTGCGCGAGCCCTGAGCATTTTTTTGCGCAAGCACCGGCAGGACCATGCTCAGCGGCAAACCGGCCCGGCGTGTCAGCGTCTCCGGCAGATCCTTTTCACTGTGCACCGAAGCACTGAGTGCCGTTTGCAGCGCCCGTGCCTGACGGCGTACGTAAGCAAAGTAGATACCCCGTTCGATCGCGACAAAGATCGCTACCGCGATGGCGGCGTACATCACATAGAAGGTGATGTCGTGAAGCTGATTCATGTCCATGGCACAGACCTCTGGTCAATGAAGATTAGAAATTGGCTTCAAGAGAAACGGTAACGGTACGCTCGACGCCGACGATGTACGCCGGGTCGCCATCGCGGAAGCCGCTGTATGTACCTGCGTTGGTCTTGGTGGTGTACACGCCGTCCAGGTACTCCTTGTCGAACAGGTTGTCGACGTTCAGACGCAAGGTGGCATCCTTGACGATTTTCTTGTCCACCGGCAGATAGATGCCCGCGCCCAGATTGAAGATGGTGCGCCCCGGAATGCTTTCGTCATTGGTCAGGTCGCCATACAGCTTGCTGGTGAACTTGGCTCCGAATGTGCCGTAATAACTGCCGTCGTCGTAGCCGATGTTGGCGGCCAGCATGTTCTTCGGCACGTTGGCAAACTGCTTGCCGCTGGTAGGCAGCTCGATGGCGGCGCCGTTATTGAAAACGGTCAGGTCATCCTTCTGTTTGGCGCGGGTGTAGGTGTACGAGGTGTAGTAATTGAAATGGTGCGGCAGCAGGCCGCTCCACTCCAGTTCCAGCCCGCTGTTATCGACTGCACCGGCATTGATGTCGGCAAAGTCACCATTGATGTCTCTTGATGACACCTGACGGTCCTTGAACTGCATGTAGAACAGGGTGGCGGCCAGCGTCATGTCCTGTTCGGTAAAGCGCCAGCCCAGTTCGTGGTTCCAGCTGGTCTCCGGCTTGCTGTTGATGGAACCGGTGCCTGGGTCATAAAGGACGTAGTTCTGCGGTATGCGCATGTTGCGCGACAGGCTGTAGAACAACTGGTCACGCTCATCCAGCTGATACTTGAGGCCTACGTTCGGCAGCAGCTTGTTGTAGGTCTGGTCACGTTTTTCCGGCCGCTCGGTAAGGCTGCCGTGGTTATTGCCTTCACGCTCGACATTCATGTAGGCCAGGCCGCCGATCAGCGTCCAGTCCGGGGCGAAATACCAGGTGTCCTGAGCCCATACTTTTTGTGCAGGCGTCACGGTATAGCGATCACGGCCCTGGATCTCATTGCCGTTGGCATCGACCATGTAATCCGAGTCTGGCCAGATGCTTTCCGGCTTGCCGTTGCTCTTCAGGCGAATGAAAGGCTGAGTCTGCAACTGACGCGCGCGCTCATACCAGTAGCCGACTTGCACGCTGTGCTCGTCGTTGACATCCCAGTTGAGCTTGGTGGTGATCCCCGGACGCCAGGTCTGGGTGCGCGAAGGTCGGTAATACACGCCGGTGGTCGATGAGCCATCAGCGTTATAAGCGGCAGCCGTCGGCAAGTTGCTCAGGTCGAATACACCGTTCTGATTCGAGCCGCGGTTAAGCGCATAGGAGGAACTGTTTACTCCGCTGCCGTTACCCCAGAAGTAGTAGGGGATGACTGAAAGCGCCAGATTGTCGGCCAGTTTGAATTGGGTATTGAGCACGGCGGTGAACGTCTGGAACGGGTTTTGCGCCAGTTCGTAATAACTGGACAGCTTGCCGTTGCTGCCCCGCGCGGGCGTCGAAGGATAGGGGTCAAACTTGCGCCCGTTCTGCTGGAACTGGCTCTTGGTGAGCTGGCTGTAGCTGTTGTTATCCTGCTCGTGGTACTTGAGGATCAGGTTGGCCGTATTGCCCGAGCCCATGTCGAAGAAGCTGTTCCACTCCACCTTGTCAGCGCGCACGGCACCGTCACCGCGCCATTTCTGACCTTCGGTATGAGACATCGACAGCCAGTTGCTCAGCCCGTTGATTTCGCCGGTATTGAGCCGCGCAAAGGTTTTGTAAGTACCGTTGCTGCCTGCACTTTGCTTGACGAATGCGCCGGTTTCCTTCGTGGGCCGAATGGTGACAATACCGATGTTGCCACCGCTGGAACCGATGTGCGGGCCGTCACTCTCGGCAGAGCCCTGGGTGACGAAGATCTGATCGATGTTTTCCGGGTCGCCCAGCAGGTTGGAATACAGTGCATAGTTGCCGGAGTCGTTGATGGGCATGCCATCTACCGACATGCCGACCTGATCGGAGTTGAGGCCGCGCATGGTAAAGCGAAAGCCCGACAGGCCGGTGGCATCTTCACTGGAGATATTCAGGCCCGGGGTGTATTTGAGTTTGTCGATCGCGTTACCTGTTGCGGTCTGCTTGTCGAGCGCCTCCTTGGTCACCGTGGAGCGCGCCTTGATGCTCTCCTCCTGAACCATATAGCCACCGCCCACCGTCGCCTTCCCTTGTACGCCAATGGTGCCAACGTCACTGGCACTCGAATCAGCCATGGCCATGCCGTGGCTCATGCCAGCGGCGACCAACGCAAGGTGAATTCTGGAAAACTTCATCACTCTGTTCCTTGTCAGTGCTATTGCACGCTGTAGTTGAAAGTGGCGGTGAAGCGCTGTTCGCTACGCCCGCCGAAGGCTTGCTCGGGAAACGGTTTGACTTGCTTGATGCGTCGCAGACTGTTGGCTGCTGCGCGGTTGAGCAGCATGCTGGACGCCTGGGTCTGAATGCCGGAGTCCAGCACTCGCCCCTGGCGATCAACCAATAACCACACCACTACCTCGCCGCTTGGGCGCTCCAGCGAGGCCTGGCGTCCGGTCGGGTACTGTTTGTAGCCATCCAGATCGTTACGCAGCCCTTTGAGGTAGCCGCCTTCGAGGCCCTGCGTGTCTACTTTCGGCTGCGCCGGTGGCTGAGGCGGCGCGACGGCAGCGCTGGCCACAGGCTTACTGGGGGCCTGGACCGGCTCGGCGGGCTTTACTACCGCCGGGGCTGGCTTGGGTACAGGTTCCGGGCGCAGCTTGGGTTCCGGCTTGGGCTTGGGCACGGGCTTGGGGACAGGTTTAGGCATGGGCTTGGGCGGTGGCGGAGCAGGCTCGGCGTCTTCGCTTTCCACCACGGGCGGCGGTGGTGGCGGCTCTTCAGGCTGAACCGGAAGCGGCTCGGTCGGCACCACGGGCTCTGGCGCTGGAGGCTCAGGCTCGATCAACGCCAGCTCCACGGCTGACTGGTCATAAACCGGCTCTACCTTAAGGGCCCGCGTCTGCACCCCCATCACAATCACGATGAGCGCCACCAGCGCTGGAAGGCCTGCGAGCCACTGACGTACACGAAACAGGACATACATGGTCAGGATTTACGCGTGGCAATGGAAACCGAGGTAAAGCCACCCAGACGCAAGGTGTCCATGATCTCGACCAGACGTGCGACCTCAACGCCCTTGTCGCTGTTGACGATAATGGTGGTTTTAGTATCGGGCTTTTCCAGCGCCTTCAAGGCAGGCACCAGAGACTCGACTGTGGTCGCCTTGCCATCAAGCTGTAATTCGCCGTTGAGGCCCAGGGTCAGGATCGATTTGTTCTGCGGCTTGAGCTGCTGTGAACTGCTGGCGCTCGGCAGCTGGGTTTTCATCCCCAGAGCCGGAATCACGTTCAAGCTGACCAGTACGAAAAAAACCAGCAGAAACATCATCACGTCGATCATCGGGATCAGTTCGATGTGCGCCTTGCGTTTTTTAGGTTCGTCCCACGTTCTCATACCATCCGCCCTTCTTGTCAGAGGCCGAGAATCTAGCAACCGAATATGACCGATCAGTTAGGTTTAAATGACTGTTACATGGCCTTTGTAAGCTCTTTTGATGGCACTAAAATGTTTCTCGCAGCCGTCATAAAAACGCCATGGAAACGCGGCAATTCTTGAGTATTCAACTCAACGGAAAACCCGGGATGCGTCTCGATATGCCCAGTATCCGCACCTCACGACTATTGCTCTGCCCGTTGCGAGCCGAGCAGTCCAGCGCCTTGTCGCGACTGGCTGACGACCCCGTGATTGCGAACATGACGGCCACAGTCCCCTCGCCCTATACCCTGGAGCATGCACAGGCTTTCATTGCCGATGCACCGGAACAATTCGCCGCTGGACGAACATTGAGCCTGGGGGTTCATGCCCAGGAAACCGGGGAACTGACCGGGGTCGTTTCACTGCGCCTGTCAACCTCGCATCGCAGCGGCAACCTGGGTTACTGGATCGGTGCCGATTACCGAAATCAGGGCTACACCAGCGAGGCGGTGCAGGGTTTGCTGATGCATGGCTTCACCGTCATGAACCTCAACCGCATCGCCGGTCAGTGCTTTGCCGACAACATGGCCAGCGCCAGGGTGCTGGAGAAGTGCGGACTGTCGTATGAAGGCTGTATGAAAGAAGCATTTTTGAAGAACGGTGTTTTCAAAGACATGTTGCTGTTCGGGCTGTTGCGCTCGCAGTACGAACCAGCAGAGGCCGCGCAATGACTGACTTCAATCAGGATCGCCGACGCATCATTACCGGCGTGGCCGGTGCCACGCTGCTATCGATCCTCAGCCCGTTTGCCCGCAGCGCGGGTGTCGATTATCCGTTCACGCTGGGCGTGGCATCCGGCGACCCGCTGCCTGACGGCTTCGTGATCTGGACACGCCTGGCGCCACAGGTGATGACAGCCACGGGCGATGGCGGCCTGAAAAAACCCGTCGAAGTGCGCTGGAAAATCGCCAGCGATGCAGCGATGACTCGTGTAGTACGTACAGGACAAGCGACCGCCCAACCGCGCTTTGCCCATTCGGTACATGTTGAAGTGGGCGGTTTGCAGCCTGGACGTCCCTACTGGTATCAGTTCGAAAGTCTGGGCGCGCAAAGCGCCGTGGGTCAGGCCTGCACTGCGCCGCTGGCAACCGCCATGGTCTCGGCACGGTTCGGCTTCGTGTCATGTTCGCATTGGGAGGCGGGATATTTCAGCGCCTACAGGCACCTGGCTGCAGAGCGACCTGACATGGTGTTCTTTCTGGGTGATTACATCTACGAGTCAGACGCATCTGAAAGGAACCGGGCTCCACGCTACCACGCTACGCCTGAACCAATGGACCTGGCGGGCTATCGCAACCGATACGCCCAGTACAAGACTGACCCGGACCTGCAAGCGCTGCATGCCTGCGCGCCGAGCGTGGCCACCTGGGACGATCACGAAGTACAGAATGACTACGCCGCGCAGTGGTCCCAGGACCCGAACGTTCCGGTGGACAGTTTTCTGCGTCGCAGAGCCGCCGCTTATCAAGCGTTTTACGAGCACATGCCCTTGCGCGCGAGCAGCTTGCCCAAAGGACCGGACATGCGTATTTACCGGAACCTGGACTATGGCCGCCTGGCGCGCTTCCATGTACTCGACGGTCGGCAGTATCGTTCCGAACAGGCGTGCATCCAGGCCAACGGCAGCCGCCGAGGCTACGTAGCGCCCAGCGACTGCCCGGATCTGAGTGACCCGAAACGCACCATGCTCGGCTGGGAACAGGAAGCCTGGCTGGACCGCAGCTTCGCTGAATCACCTGGACAATGGAATGTCATTGCCCAGGACTTGCTGGTCGCTCCGCTGGAACAGCGCAATCTCAAAACGCAGGCGCTGGGCCACTGGACCGACGGCTGGGACGGCTACGCGGCGACCCGCGAGCGCATGCTGGCATCCCTGCAACGCCAGCAGACCCGCAACCCGGTGTTCTGGGGTGGCGATATCCATTCGTTCTGGACCACCGACCTGCACGCCGATGCGGGCAATCCGGACTCAGCCGTCGTCGCCACTGAATTCGTCGGCACCTCGGTGACATCCGGCGGACCGCCATTCGACGCCTTCAACAGTATTCTGGGGCTCAACCCCCACGTGAAATTCTTTGACAGCCGCCAGCGTGGCTATGTGGCAGTGGACCTCAGCCAGCAGCAGATGCTGACCCGCTTCCAAGTAGTGTCGGATGTGCTCGACCCCGCTGCCAGTGTGTCGACGCTCAAACGCTTTGCGGTGGAGGCTGGCAAGGCCGGGGCGGTTTCTGGGTAGGCGACTCGTAGGGAGGGCAGCACTTGGGACAGTATTGTCCACTGTGAAGAGACAGTAAAACGCGCGTCAGGCGCTTTTTCCCTTTCCGGTGAGCTACTAATCTGAACCCACGTTGAACGCCACACCTTACCTACCCAAACGAAAGGACTTGACCATGAAAAACGCCCCTTACAGCCGCCTGAACAAAGATGACGCCATCGTGCTGCTGATCGATCATCAGACAGGCCTGATCTCGCTGGTACAGGACTTCTCGCCGAACGAGTTCAAGAATAACGTCCTGGCCCTGGCTGACCTGGCCCGCTTCTTCGAACTGCCGACCATCCTCACCACCAGTTTCGAACAAGGCCCCAACGGCCCGCTGGTGCCGGAACTCAAGGCCATGTTCCCCGATGCGCCATACATCGCCCGTCCAGGCCAGATCAACGCCTGGGACAACGAAGATTTTGTAAAGGCGATCAAGGCGACCGGCCGCAAGCAGTTGATCATCGCCGGGGTAGTGACTGACGTGTGCGTGACCTTTCCGACCCTGTCGGCACTGGCTGAAGGCTTTGAAGTGTTCGTGGTCACCGATGCATCGGGCACCTTCAACACCACTGTCCAGCAAGCCGCCTGGTCGCGTATGACCCAGGCAGGTGCGCAGTTGATGAACTGGTTCTCGGTGGCCTGTGAGCTGCAAGGTGACTGGCGCAACGATATCGAAGGGCTGGGCAACCTGCTGTCCGAGCGGATCCCGAACTACCGTAACCTGATGAACAGTTATTCGGCACTGACTGCTCGGTAGAGGCCCGGCTTCAAATCAACTCCCACGTATCATTGGCCTGCCTGCAGAATGTGTTGTCCTGCTTTTCAGTGGTGCCACCGTTGGCTTCCAGGCTTACAGAAAGCGGTCGACAAGTAGTCTCGGCCGCTGTTTTGCCGGAGGGCAAGGAAGAGATTGAGCCCAGATCGAATGCTTCAGTCTCTTTACTGGCCGACACATTCATATCATCGAACCTGACTGAAGCAAGCCTCTTTCTGGTATCGGCATCGGACTGCGTCATCACGTAGTCCTTGTGCACGTAGCCCACGGTAACGCCCTTGCGCCCCACCAGAATCCAGTCACCGGTAGAACCCACGGCAGTGAATTGCGTATTGCCCGGCAGGCTGCCCACCTTGTCAGCGTTCATGTTCGGTGCAGAGCGCACGTTGAGGGTAGACCGGGTGACATAGGGTTGATTGATAAGCTTCATCGACGGCACGCCCTGAATGTTGGGCGTGCGTTTGACATCGATGGTCCGGACCGCCTTGAACTCCGGGCCTGGCGTGATCCGGGCGCTTGCATTGGAGTGATCGGAACGCCAGATGGCCGTGGGCTGCGCTACAGGAGATGCGGGCTGACTCAGAACTTCCTGAGTGCGCAGCGCCAGTGCCTGTTTATCCCTGTCGTCGAGCAACTGACCGATGCGGTTACCAATATAGCTGCCGATGCCTGCAACGATCAGCGCGGCTGCGATCTGACCGTTACCCTTGCCCATCGTTGCACCGACCGCCAGACCGGCGATACCGCCGATCACAGTACCCGCCTGTTCCTTGCTGATGCCCATCTGCGCGCATCCGGTGACTGAGGTGGCGATGCTTACCGCCAGAATTGATGCAACGAATTTCTTGCGCACGGGGCTTACTCCCTTTTGAAACGTTTTACTCGGCGTTGAGCAGAGGTCTGGTCAAGTTGTACAACATGGCTTCTGCAGACATCGCCCAATGAAAGACACCGGCCATGAGGGTCGGGCCGGCCTCGATGTCCTTGAACGCAGTGCGATAGCCTGGCGATTGAATGATTGCGTTACCGGCGAGCAATGGAACCATCACGATCAGGGCCACCGCTGCCGCTCTGACGGCGACAAGCCTCTTCTGTATGAACGCGCGCTGCTCGACGGTCGACAACAACAACCCGACGATATTGAGCGCGCCCATGAAAAGACCACTCAGCAACGACCAGGGTACGAACCACATGTTTTTGAGGACGCTCAGGCTCTGTGCGCCATGCACATCAGTGCGCGCAACGTCGCTGGCCATATTGCTGGCGATGCCATTGAGGTACGTGTTGAACTGACTGGGCGTGACAAGCAGGTCCATTCCTTCCACGTAGAGCGGGCCCAGAACCTGACGCGCCATGCCGCGCACCTGCGCAGTATTGGCCATCGCCTGACGGGTACGCAGGCCTGAAGGCATCGCCAACGCGTAGTCTTCGGCGCTCGGCGGGTCCTGTTGCAGGGCTGCGTTCGGGAGCGCAAGCGGTTTGCGTTTATTGCCCGCTACGCCAGAGCGCCGCAAGGCTTCTACCTTTGCGTATTCACGGGCGATATCGTCAAAGACCGGGAGGACTTCCGCTTGCAGCCGGCTGTAGAGCCTATCGGCGTTGCGTCGGGTATAGCCCTTGAAGACGGTTTGGGCGAAGCCCTGAAAATTGTGGCCAATCTGCTCGACGTACGAGCCCTGAACACTCATGAGTACGCCAAGATTGGCGATGAAGGCCTTGCCCTCGCCCTTGTCGCGATATTCCTGATAGGGAATGCCGGGTATCTGCACCGAATCGTAGAGCAGGCCTTTTTTCGTCACGTAGGCGTAAAGGCTGTAAACCCGCAGATCGGCCGGAAACGCTTCAGCAATCGCGTCCGGGACCACACCCTGAACCCACCAGGTCAGCGGGGCCAGTACCACGGTACTGAGCAGGATGGAGCGCATGAGATGCTGCTGATGTCCCCATTTCCCATGAGCCCAGATACACAGGCGCCAGGCCGCCAGGCACACGCTCACTGCGGCAAGGCTCTGCCCGTATATTTCCAGCGCCTGCAGGTTTTTGAGGGGAATATCGGCGCCTGCCTTGTTCAACAACTCTGCGTTGAACAGCAAGCCACCGATCAGGCAAAGGGCATTGAGAACGGTAAGTACAGCAAGCAGCATCCAACCAATCCTTGTCAGAGTGGAACCAGTGATTCACAACACTTGAGTGCGAAGGTGATCACTGACCAACTGCGGCGCATTCTGCCTGCCGTCCAAAAATGATGCCAGAGCTATCAGGTGTTGCCGGTCGTCCATGCCCTGCAACACCTGAAATACCGACAGTGACGTCAGCTGCTACTTCAACTGATTGGCAAACCGCCCCACCGCACCCACCACCTGTTTGGCCCCCTCCTGAATCTCGACGATCACCGCGCCGGCCTCGTTGGCCAGCAAAAGACCCTGTTCCGCCTGAGTGCGGCTGTTGGCCATGCCGCGTACCGCCTCATCGGCCAGCGACTGGTTTTGCTGCACGACGCTGACGATCTCTTCGGTCGCGGCGCTGGTGCGGCCGGCCAGTTGGCGGACTTCATCGGCGACCACGGCAAAGCCCCTGCCCTGCTCACCAGCGCGCGCGGCCTCGATGGCGGCATTGAGCGCCAGCAGGTTGGTCTGCTGGGCGATGCCGCCGATGGTCTGCACGATGGAGCTGATCAACAGGGACTGCTTGCCCAGTGCTTCGATGCCTGAGGAAGCCGACTGCATCTCTTCGGATATCTTGCGCATGGTCTGCACAGTGTTCTGCACCACATCCGCGCCGCGCTGGGCGCTGACGTCGGTCTGCTGGGAGATTTCAAACGCCACGCTGGCCGCCTGGCTGACTTCATCTTCGCGGGCGACCTGATCGGTCACCAGCGTGGCGAACTTGACGACCTTGTAGAGTTTGCCCTGAGCATCATGAACCGGGTTGTAAGTAGCCTCCAGCCAGACCTCACGCCCGCTGTTGTCGATACGCTTGAAGCGCCCTGCGACGAACTCGCCGCGGTTGAGCATCGCCCAAAACTCCCGGTACGGTGCCAGTGAAGTTTCAGCCGGATCACAGAACATGCTGTGGTGCTTGCCCTTGATCTGCGCCAGGTTGTAACCCATGCCACGCAGAAACTGGTCATTGGCCGTGAGCACGTGGCCGCCAAGATCGAACTCGATCACGGCGGTAGAGCGCAGCAATGCCTGAATGAACGCAGAGTTCTCGGCAGCGGTCTCGACTGTCTGGGTGATGTCCGACCCGTAGCATTGCAAGGTCACCAGTTTGCCCTGGTCATCCAGAACCGGCTGCCACATGGCACGAATCCACACCAGACTGCCGTTGGCATGCAGAAAACGGTAGTTGTCGATCACCGACTCGCCTTTCTGCACCGCCAGCTTGAGGTTACGGTAGCAATCGAGCTGTTTGACGTAGGACGGCACCATCTGGTCCAGATCCTTGCCCAGCAACTGGTCGGCAGAATAACCAAGCGCCCTCAGGAAGTTGTCATTGGCATGGACGATATGGTTGTTGGCGTCCAGACTCAGCGACACCATCCGCGCGTCCATCCCTTTCTGCATTTGCCGATACATAGATAACTCGGCGTGTTGTGCCTGTAATTCCTTTTTCAAGCGAGTGTTGAACATGACGGCACCAGTAGTGGGTTGTACGTATGTATCGGCCTAAGCGTAGACGGGATTAAGGCGTTTCGTCTGATGATGGCAGATTGAATTGATGTGGGTTGCCCGCATAACCGGGGCCTGCAATTGCGGAACCTTGAATGGGCAGGCTGATAACGAATGTGCAAGGCGAAACAAAATGCAGGAGCCATAGGTCACAACGGGTTGACCAGCTATTGCCTGCTAGACTCACTTGCTTGCAGCAACGCCATTAAGGACCCTCAATGATGCGACGCATTCTGATCACCGGTGCAAACGGTTTTGTCGGGCAGATGCTGTGCCGTAAGCTGCAGCACGCCGGGCACCATATTATTGCATTGGTGAGCCCTGACTCTCCCCCCTCCGCTTATGCTGCCGAATCGCTGCATTGTGACATTCGCGACGCCGCTGGCCTTGAGCAAGTGGTGTCTCAGGCAAATCCCACTCACGTTGTGCATTTGGCGGCTATTACGCATGTGCCTACCAGTTTCCAGGACCCTCTGGCCACCTGGCAAACCAACGTCATGGGAAGCGTGAACCTTCTACAGGCATTGCAACGCAAGGCCCCTCAGGCATTTGTGTTGTTTGTCAGCTCATCGGAAGTCTACGGCGAGGCATTCAAGCAGGGTATTGCGCTCGATGAAAACAGTGTCTGCAAACCCATGAACCCCTATGCCGCCAGCAAACTTGCCGCCGAAGCGGCCTTTTATGAGTACTTTCGTCGTGGCCAGAACGGTATTGTCGTACGTCCGTTCAATCACATTGGTGCCAGGCAATCGGCTGATTTCGCGACCGCGTCATTTGCTCGTCAGATCGCCTTGATAGAAGCAGGCAAGCAAGCACCACAGTTGAAAGTCGGCAACTTGCAAGCGGCGCGAGACTTTCTCGATGTGCGTGATGTGTGCAATGCCTACGTCGCCCTGCTGGACATGGCCACCAGGCAGGAAGCCTATCCTCAATGCCTGAATATCTGCAGCGGCGAGCCCGTCCGTATAGAGGCAATACTGAGTCAGCTCATGGCACTGAGCTCAGAGAGGATCGATGTGATAAACGATCCCGAACGAATGCGGTTATCTGACATCCCCTGCGCGTTCGGTGATAACTCCGCTATCCAGAAAATCACTGGCTGGACGCCCACCACAACGCTGCAGTCTACACTCACGACACTGCTGAATTACTGGCGCGATGAGATAGCTGCAACGGCTTGAGCTACCGGTTTTATGCGTGAGGGGCGTTGCGATCAACAACGCCTGAAACACCCAACCTATACCTACTAGAGTATGAAAGAGGGACGCTTAAAACGATGTTCCCTGCTGGTTACGCTTCAGATCGGCATCCACCATCAACCGGCATAGCTGCTCGAGACTGGTGTTCGCTTCCCAGCCAAGCACCTTCCTGGCTTTTTCAGGGTTGCCGATAAGCAGCTCCACTTCAGAGGGGCGATAGAATCTTGGGTTGACTTGAACAAGGGCTTTGCCCGTGGCCGCATCAATGCCCTGTTCGTTCTCTGCGCTACCTTTCCACTCCAGGTCAATATCGACAGCCTTGAAGGCCATTGCCACAAAGTCTCGAACGGTTTCGGATCGATGGGTGGCCAGTACGAATGAGTCGGGCTCATCAGCTTGCAGCATGCGCCACATGCCTTCGACATACTCCTTGGCAAAACCCCAGTCACGTCTGGCATCCAGATTGCCTAATTCCAGAAGTTGTGACATACCCAGTGAAATACGTGCGGCAGAATCGGTAATTTTGCGGGTGACAAACTCTTTTCCCCGCAGAGGAGACTCGTGATTGAACAGAATGCCGCTGGCACCGAAGATCCCATACGACTCCCGATAGTTGATCGTCATCCAGTGCGCGTAAAGCTTGGCCACACCATAAGGACTGCGAGGATAGAACGAGGTGCTTTCGACCTGTGGGACTTCTTGCACCTTGCCGAACATTTCAGAAGTGGACGCCTGATAAAAGCGTATTTTCGGGTTCACTATGCGTATCGCTTCAAGCAGGTTGACTGCGCCCAGGCCGGTAATTTCAGCAGTCGTTATCGGCTGGTCGAAGGAAACACCAACAAAGCTCTGCGCCGCCAGGTTGTAAATCTGGGTGGGCTCGGCTTTTTGCAGCAAGCGAATACTGGCACTCAAGTCAGTCAGGTCGTGTTCAACAAGGTGCAAATTCGGATGGCTGGCCACGCCAAGTTCTTCAAGACGCCAGAAGTTGACCGAGCTGGTACGGCGGTAGGTGCCGTAAACCGTATAACCTTTTTCCAGCAGCAACTGAGTCAGGTAAGCGCCATCCTGGCCAGTGATACCCGTGATAATTACAGATTCTCTAGGTGCATTCATAAATAGGGGATTCCGGTCCGGGCTGACGCGACTTCATTTATTACGCCGAGGTGCATTCATGACGCTCGGCACGCTCGCTTCGAAGGCAACCCACAGCGCTTGAGTCGAAGCATATGATCACTATAGATGCGGAATCTGATGTGCAAGCAGTCATTTTCAGTAAGTTATGTTTGCGAGCTCCTCCGAACAAATATCAGAACAGGATAAGTAGGCCGTGCGGTTTACCACTCTCACCGTGCGATTACCCTAGTGCAGATGACCAAAAGGAGAACAGCAGTCGTCCTGACGCCTTGCCGGAAAGTCGAGAGGAACCGCCGGTCGCCTTCAGGACACACACACCACACGCTGATAGCACTAAGACATCATTCATGATGTCCTAATGTCTCTCGATGTTAATGTACCGGTGTCACATGCTCGTTTCTGCCCTTGAACGCCCCAATCCTGAAGATGCACAACTCCTTGCGGAGGTAGAGCAGACGATTACTTCAGGTGTGGGTGCGTTGCGCTTCAGCCGGGTGCTTGAGCAACGCTACCAAGCGGAAACCAGACCACAGCGGCGCGAATTCTTGACGGCGGTGGGGGTTGGTGGCAGCCTGATCTACAACCTGTTTCTGATCAGTGACTGGTTGATTCTGCGGGATGTGTTTGTCTACGTGGCGCTGGGGCGTCTGTGCCTGATCACGCCGATGTTTATTGTGCTGTTAGTGCTGGCGCAACGCTTTTCCACTCGCTGGGCAATGGAAACGACCGCTGCGACCGCGACGGTACTGTGCTCGCTCATGCCCATGCTGGTGATGATTCACAGTCAGAGCCCGTATCAAATCTTTTATCAACTGGGCATGCTGTTGATCATGGTCTATTGCACCATGATCCAGCAATTGCCCCTGCGCCATGCAGCCGTCGCGATGTCATGCATGCTGATCATCCAGCTGGTGACAACCTACATTGCCAATTTCGCAGATTTTGTGATCTGGCAGGCCAATGCAGTGCTGTTCGTCTCCACGGTAGCGCTGCTGTTAATGGCTTCGTATTTTCTGGAGCGCGCCAGCCGCATGAGCTATCTGTTCGCGCTTCGCGGACGCCTGCTGCAAGTGCAGTTGATGGAGTTCGCACGCACCGATGGTTTGACCCGCCTGTTCAATCGACGCTATCAGGACGAAGTGATGACCTCGGTTTGGGAACGCGCGCGTAAAACACCGGCGGACGTGGCCATCATCCTGCTGGACATCGATCACTTCAAATCCTACAACGACAACTATGGGCACCCACAAGGTGATACCTGCCTCAAGTTGCTCTGTCAGAAAATCCAACAAAGCGCACATGAAAACGGTGCCGTGGCGTTTCGTTTTGGCGGTGAAGAGGTTCTGGTTTTAATGAATGGCGATGCCGGACAGGCCAGAGAAATGGCCGACGTCCTGCAGACCGCGGTCGCGGCACTCAAGTTGCCGCACCCGGTGCTGGGCGAAAGCGCGTTCGTTACTGTAAGCCTGGGGGTCGCGTGTGCAACCGCGCCGCAGACCACTGCCGACCATCTGATCAGCGCTGCTGACAATGCCCTCTACGCCGCCAAGCGCGCCGGACGTAACTGCGTTTGCTTTGCGTGAAATGACGCTTTGCAGGGCCTGGCTTTACCCCACATCCAGGCCGCTTTAAGCTCGTCGCGCAAACCAAGGCCAGGAGCCAGCGCATGAGCGTTCACATTGATGTCAATAACAACCCTACAGAAGAAGATCGCCTGGCGATTCTGGAACCACTGAAGCGCTTTAACGCCGAGCAAGCGGGTGACGGCAAGTCAGAGAAAGTGGCGATGTTCATTCGCGATGATCAGACCCGGGAAATTCTCGGTGGCCTGCACGCACGCATTCTTTATCAATGGTTGTTCATCGAGTTGCTGGTGGTGCCGGAGCAAACCCGGGGGCAAGGCATGGGCTCGCGTTTGATGCAGATGGCTGAGGATCTTGCGGTCGAGAAAGGCTGTGCAGGGATCTGGCTGGATACCTTCGACTTCCAGGCTCCGGATTTCTATCGCCGCCACGGTTACACCGAGTTCGGGCAGATTGACGACTATCCGCCCGGCAGCAAGCGCTTCTTTTTCCAGAAGCGCCTGCCGGTATCAGCGTCCTGACGCTTGCGTCAGACCTTGAACTTGCCTACCAGGTTGTTGAAGGAAATCGCCAGACGAGACAGCTCCTGACTTGAAGCGCTGGTCTGGTGAGCGCCAGCAGCGGTCTGGGTGGAGAGGTCCTGAATGTTGATCAGATTGCGATCCACCTCGCGCGCAACGTGGGACTGTTCTTCGGACGCGGTAGCAATCAGCATGTTGCGATCGTTGATTTCGGCAATGCTCTGCGCAATGCGCTCCAGCGACTGACCAGTGGCCTGAGCCAGGGATTGAGTATTGCTGGCAAGGGTACGGCTGTTGCCCATGGCCCGCACAGCCTGATCGGCACTGGTCTGGACGCTGCCAATCATGGCTTCGATTTCGCCAGTGGACGCCTGAGTGCGGGCCGCCAGGGCGCGTACTTCGTCTGCTACCACGGCAAAACCACGCCCTTGCTCGCCCGCTCGCGCAGCCTCGATGGCCGCATTGAGCGCCAGCAAGTTGGTCTGCTCGGCAATACCGCGAATCACATCCAGCACCTTGCCGATCTCGCGAACACGCCCGGCGAGCTCTTCAACCATCGTGGTCGAACTGCTGATCTCGTTGCTGACGTTGTTGATCGCAGTCACTGCGTCGCGAGCCTGATCACGGCCTGCGGCAGCCTCTGTGCTGGTCTGGCGTGAAGCGTCGGAGGTGGACATGGCGTTGCGCGCAACCTCTTCCACCGCAGCGGTCATTTCGTTGACAGCTGTGGCGGCCTGTTGAATTTCATCGTTCTGGCGTATTAAACCGCGGCTGCTTTCTTCTGTGACGGCATTCAGTTCTTCAGCCGCCGAAGCCAGTTGGTCTGCAGCGCTGGAAATCTGCCCGATAGTGCTCTTGAGGTTATCCTGCATGCCACTCAAGGCGACGAGCATCACACCCGCCTCGTCATGGTAGGGGCTGGCGATCGACTGGGTCAGATCACCATTGGCGATTCGCTGAGCATGAACGACCGCCGAGTTGATCGGTGTGCTGATCGCTCGGCTGATAAACATCCCCATGATAAAGGCGGCAAGAAATGAAATACCTATCCCTATATAAAGATTTTGTTGCGCTGACGCCTGCGCATGCACAGAAGTAACGGAGTCTTCAGCTGCCTGGCGATTATTGGAGTTAATGATGGTATTCAACTCATCCATAACTTTGAGATAGCCTGCGCTAACATCACGATCAATCAACGTTCTTGCTGCTGCGACGTCGCCAGACAATACGGTGGCCTTTGCGCGCTCGATAAGCGCCTGATAGGCGGGCCAGTCCTTGTCCATCTGATCCCCCGCGACACGCTCATCGTCGTCAAGGGGTGTGGATCGATAAGTAGCGTAACTTTTTTCAGCCTGAGCCCGGTTCTCCATAATACTCTTGACGATATCATCTTTGGCACGTTGCGCCTCATTGTCAGCTACCGCAGACAATAACCGATAGAGGTCGCGGTTCTGGGCGGTCACATTGGCTTTGACCTCATTGGTTTTTGTGATCGAAAGCAGGTTATTATTAAACACGTTATCAAGACTTTCAGACAAAATACTGATACCACGACTGCCTATTACACCCACTCCAAGAGTGAAAAGTGCACACAGGGCAAAAGAGATGAATAGCTTGGCGGACAGGCTTGCATTATAAAACCATTTCATAGCGAGAACCCTCGTTGGAAGACAGGGCATGGCAACCGGATAAACTCGCGGAGTTCAAAGTTTCATGCACGAGCGTGTATCGGCACTGTCACACAATCCTATAAAAGTATTTTGGAGCTTTTATTCCAATTCAATAGTTATGCAACAGATTCAATTATCTGAAAAAGTTCTGCTTGCTTGAAACGTTCCGAAACACGCTGACGTTATTTCACTCGATGTGTAACAAGAACTTTCCACGCTGACTGCGTTACTATCCGGCCTACGATCCATCAGAGCTTTGAATCAGGATGTCCTCTTCGTCCGCCGAACACTCCGCATCACTGCCATCCATCCTCGCAGGCCCGCTGTTACGCCGTCAGGAAGCCGGCCGTCTTGTGCTGTGGCTGGTAGGTTCGCGCCCGCTGAACCTGACGTTGAGTCTGCGTCATAGCGCGGCGGCTGATTCATCAAGCGGCTTTATCGATTACCTTCTGACCGGCCGGCAGTGTCAGGTTGTTGCAGTGGGTCGCCATGCGTTCATTCACCTGATCGACCTGCAACTGGAGGCAGAACTGCCCCTGGACACCTGGATCGATTACGACCTGTTGGTAGATGGCCAACCGGGCGGTATCGCCGAGTGGGCGCCGCACCTGCTGTACGACGGTGCCCGTTATCCGAATTTCGTAGTGCGCAGCAGCATTGATCAGCTCTTGCATGGCTCGTGTCGCAAGCCACATCACAGCGCGGCCGAGGGTCTGCTCTGCGTGGATCGCCTGTTGGCCGACAACCAGGACCCGTTGCAACGCCCTGCGCTGTTGATGATGAGCGGCGATCAGATCTACGTCGACGATGTCGCCGGGCCGATGCTGCGCGCCATTCATGTGCTGATCGAACGGCTGGGGTTGTTCGATGAGCAACTCGACGGTGCTGTTGTCGACGACAGCACCAGCCTTTATGCGCACCCGGCCAGCTATTACCAGCGTGCCGACCTGCTACCCGCCCTGAAAAGCAACGACACGCTGCGTGAGCGGTTCTTTGGTGGCACCAGCAAGCCGGTATTTACCAGCAGCACTGCGGATAACCATTTGGTCACTCTGGCGGAAGTGGTGGCGATGTACCTGCTGGTCTGGTCACCCACGCCCTGGACCCTGATCGAGCCAGGCAAGCCGCATCTGGAAGCCGACGAAGTCGAGCGTTATGCCAGAGAGCAGCAACTGGTCGAGGATTTCACTGCGGGGCTTGAGGGCGTGGCGCGTGCGATGGCTCACCTGCCGTGCATGATGATTTTTGACGACCATGACATCACCGATGACTGGAACCTGTCGGCAAACTGGGAAGAAACCGCGTACGGCCATCCCTTCTCGAAACGCATCATCGGCAATGCCCTGCTCGCCTATCTGCTCTGCCAGGGCTGGGGTAACAATCCCGACGCACTCAACGACCTGGTCCGGCAGGTACATGAACTGAGTGCAGCGGCTGTGCGCAAGGATAACTGGCTGGACAGCACGGCCCAGGACGCGCTGATCGATCAGTTGCTGAAGTTTCAACAGTGGCATTACGTTCTGCCGACCAGCCCGGCGCTGGTGGTACTGGATACGCGCACCCGACGCTGGCGCAGTGAATCGAATTTCAATCACCCGTCCGGCCTGCTGGACTGGGAAGCACTCAGTGAACTGCAACAGGAACTGATCGACCATAAATCGGCGATTATCGTGTCACCTGCCCCCGTGTTCGGCGTCAAGTTGATTGAGGCGATACAGCGTGTCTTCAGTTGGTGCGGCTACCCGTTGCTGGTCGATGCGGAAAACTGGATGGCGCATCGTGGCGCAGCCAATGTCATTCTGAACATCTTTCGCCACTCCAGAACTCCGGGCAATTACGTGATTCTGTCGGGTGATGTGCATTACTCGTTCGTCTACGAAATCCTGATCCGTCAGCGCAGTGGCGGGCCTCACATCTGGCAAATCACCAGCAGTGGCATCAAGAATGAATTCCCCCGTCGTCTGCTGGACACTTTTGATCGGCTGAATCGCTGGTTATACTCTCCCCGCTCACCTCTTAACTGGTTCACCAAGCGCCGCCTGATGAAGGTTGTTCCGCGCACGCCCGAGCACAGCAAGGCCGGTGAACGCTTATGGAACTCGGCAGGTGTCGGTCAGGTAATGTTCAATGAACAGGGCCAGCCGACCCTGATCAACCAACTCAATGCCAACGGTGACGCGCCTACCTGTTTCGTCGAACCGCAAGATTCCAGAGACGAGCGGTCTGACACAGATCGTGGTTTTCTGGAAAGTAACCGGGAAACAAGGGATAGTCACCGCTAAACTTATCGGCAATTGCCGGGTCGATAGTTGCTACCGGTCAGGTTTGCGGCACACCCTGGCAAGCATTATTTCCTGGAGAGCGCCCCCGTGATAACCAATCAACGCATAGCCAGACTCAACGCCTGGGGCGCGCATGGCTTCACCGCCACCGGCGTCGTCCTTGCGTTCCTGGCTACCATTGCCTTGTTCAACAACGAACCCAAAGCATGCCTGCTGTGGCTGGGCGCCGCCCTGATCGTGGATGGCGTAGACGGCTCACTGGCTCGCAAGGTCAATACCACCTCGGTACTGCCGCACTTCGATGGCTCGGTGCTGGACCTGGTCATCGACTACCTGACCTACGTGTTCATTCCGGCACTGTTCATCTATCGCTACATACCAGTGCCGGATTACACGTTGCTGCTCAGCGTATCGGTGATTCTGGTGTCGTCGCTGTTCTGCTTCTGCAACGTCGACATGAAAAGCAAGGACAACTACTTTCAGGGCTTTCCCGCGGCATGGAACGTAGTTGCCCTGTGCCTTTACATTCTGTCGCCCGCGCCGTGGCTGACGTTCATCACCATCATCGCCTTGGCATTGCTGACCCTGACCCGCATGAAGTTTCTGCACCCGTTTCGTGTGCGTCGTTTCATGCCGATCAACATCGCAGTCACCACCGTGTGGTTGTTGTCCAGCGCGCTGCTGATCATCAACCACCCACACAACGGTCCTGTGGTCATGGGGCTGTGGCTGGCGATGTCGGCGTATTTTCTCGGAATTTGTGTCTGGAGAACGTCGCTGGAGTGGCTGGGCCGGCTTAAAGCCTGACGCCGAGGCCTGAACAAAAAGCTCGCTGATCGCATTGCGCGGTCAGCGAGCTTTTTTATGCGCGCCCTATTTGCTCTCGGCCTGCACCTCGGCAGCAGGCGGGATTTTGCCGAAGTAATGCGTCGTAAAGCAGCACAACCCCAACCCGCCCAAGGCCAGCAGGCCGCCGACAATACCGACATTGGCAACCCCGAGATGGCTGCTGACCACGCTGCCGAGCAGCGCACCGCCACCAATACCGATATTGAAGATGCCCGAGAACAGCGCCATTGCCACATCGGTCGCATCCGGTGCCAGCGAGAGTACACGCGCTTGCAAGGTCAGCCCGAAGCACATGATCGCCATGCCCCAGATAATGGTCAGCGTGCCGAGCGCTGTCGCATCGCCGGAGAGTGGCAATAGCATGAGCAGGCAAACGGTCAGCGTGCCAATGGCGGTGATCAATAGCCCGTTAGGGAAGCGGTCGCTGAACAGGCTGAAGATGATCGAGCCCATGATTCCTGCACCGCCAAAGGCCAGCAGCAGAATCGTGGTCATTTCGCCGCTGAGTCGGGACACAGTCTGGGTGAACGGCTCGATATAGCTGTAGGCGGTGAAATGAGCGGTCACCACAATCGCGGTCAGCAGGTAGATCGCCATTAACCGTGGGCGTTTGAACAGGATCGGCAGGCTGCGCAACGAGCCGGAGTTCTGGCTGGGCAGCAAAGGCAGCGCGCGAGCCAATAGGAAGACTACCAGCGCAGCGATGCCGGCGATGCCCAGAAAGGTAGTCCGCCAGCCCAGGGCTTCACCCAGCACGCGGCCCAGCGGAATACCCAGCACCATCGCCAGCGACGTACCGGTCGCCAGCAGGCCAAGCGCCTGAACCTGCTTGCCGGGCGGTGCGATACGCACGGCCAGCGACGCCGTGACCGACCAGAACACCGCATGTGCAAAGGCGATACCGACCCGACTCACCAGCAGGATTGCGAAGCTGGGGGAGATTGCGGAGAGTACATGGCTGACCACAAACAGGCCGAACACGAACATCAGCAACTTGCGGCGCTCGATGTTGCGCGTCGCCAGCATCATCGGCAACGACATCAGCGACACGACCCAGGCATAGATCGTAAGCATCAGCCCGACCTGGGCCGGGGTCATCTCGAAGCTCTGGCCGATGTTACTCAGCAGACCGATCGGCACGAACTCGGTGGTATTGAAAATGAAGGCCGCCAAGGCCAGCGCGAATACGCCAAGCCAGCTACCTGCTTGCTCGTTTGGAGGTGAAGTTATCAAGAATCGCAACGCCCTGAAAATGTTCCGACCCGAAGGCCGATCGCCACGCATGAACACGCACGCCTGACACCTGTATGGAACCGCGGCTCGCCCCCACTGAAAAACCAACGCAAAAACGCTCCGCTCGACCTTCTGAATCGGGCGCAGTGTGCAAAGTGGATTATTGTGGATATGGGGAGTGAAGCCAGATGACACGAATTCTACGGACCGCCAGAGTGGATCACAACCCGTACAGTCATGACAGACTTTACAAATGACCGCCGGTCGTCAGCCGTCAAGGAAGCGCTGGCGGTTCTCGGGCGACGGCAACAGACAGTGATCATAGCGCCCGAACAGGCGATATCGGTTGAGCGCGATACGGTTGTAGGCCCAGTCCCTTAGAAAGCGTGGAAAAATACCCAGCACTTTCAGCAGCGGCCACGGCGCAGGCAGCAGCCCCATGATGTGCAGAAAGGCATCCGAGCGTACGAACACCCGATTGTTAACGATGACTGCGATGGTATGAAAATCGTCGAGCGGCAGCCCGGCCCACTTCAGCAATGCCTGCCCTTGCTCCGACTGTACGGAGGCCAAGCGCAGACGCTGATGTGGATCATGGCGAATCAGAAACTTCACCACACCATTGCACAGTTTGCAGACGCCATCGAACAGCACGACACATTCATCGGGTTTCAGATACGGGGCGGGGGTAGTCGTCGGCACGGTATTCACCTGTTCAGGAAAAACAGCCCTGGCGCGCCCGGAAACATGAACGCCCCGCCAGTCGAAGGACCGGCGAGGCGTTCAGGCTAAAGCCATTGCCCGACAGAATCAAACCTTGCGGACGAACTCGGACTTCAGCTTCATCGCGCCGATGCCGTCGATCTTGCAATCGATATCGTGGTCGCCATCGACCAGACGGATGTTCTTGACCTTGGTACCGACCTTGACCACCAGCGAAGAGCCTTTGACCTTCAGGTCCTTGATCACGGTAATGGTATCGCCGTCCTGCAGCACATTTCCCGTGGAGTCCTTGATGACTTTCACGTCGTCGGCTGCATCGGCGCCAGCAGCGTCTGCAGACCATTCATGGGCGCATTCCGGGCAGATCAGCAGGCTGCCGTCTTCGTAGGTGTATTCGGAATTGCATTTCGGGCAGGACGGTAAGCTCACAATGGTTCTCGCATCGAGGGGTAAAAACCATGAATTATAAAGGGCTTTTACACTTTCAGGTTGGAAGACGCTGATCCGCTGGTGCAAACCTGTCGACATAAACCGGATTCAGCCATTGGACAGAAGCGAATACCTGAACTAAAAAATACACCACTCTCTCCTGCGATTCCCTTCTGATCCTTCATTCCCAACGCCTGCGCCCTGCGTTGGCGGTAGCTATTGCAGCGCGCATTTATCGCCTTTCACCACTTCCTGTATCGAGCACACTTCATGGGCATTCCTCATAACCCGGCGCTCGGCTATCGACCCGAAATCGATGGCCTGCGCGCGCTCGCGGTGATCCCGGTCATCCTGTATCACGCGGGTTTGCCGTTATTCAGCGGTGGATTCGTGGGGGTCGACATCTTTTTTGTGATCTCTGGCTATCTGATCACCTCGATCATTCTTGCGCAGATGCTCAACGGCAGATTCTCGCTGATCGATTTCTACGAACGGCGCGCCCGACGCATTCTGCCGGCGCTGTTCGTGATGATGCTGGTCTGCCTGCCTGTCGCGTGGTTGACGCTCGATCCGTCTGACCTGAAATACTTCGCCAAAAGCCTGGTGGCGGTGCCGACCTTCTCCTCCAACCTACTGTTCTGGCTGGAAAGCGGCTATTTCGACGCAACCGCTGAACTCAAACCCTTGCTGCACACCTGGACGCTCGCGGTAGAGGAGCAGTACTACCTGTTTTTCCCACCGCTACTGATGCTGGCCTGGAGCATGGGTCGCAAGTGGCTGATTGTGCTGCTGATCGCAGCTGCCCTGGCAAGCCTGGCGCTGGCGGAGCTGGGGGCGCGTCATAACGCCAGTAACGCTTTTTATCTGCTGCCTGCACGCGCCTGGGAATTGCTGACGGGCTCGTTCATCGCCTTCTACTTTGTCTGGCGCCCGCGTAGCGTTGATAGCGCCAGCCATCTCGATCAGGCGGCGACGCTGTTGGGGATTTTGCTGATTGGTTATGCCGTGGTTTGTTCCGACAGCAGTACACCCTCCCTGGCCTCAACGCGCTGCTGCCTGTGCTGGGTGCGGCATTGATCATTGTCTTCGCCAATGGCCAGACCTGGGTCGGCAACGCGCTGAGTTCACGGGTAACGGTCCTGATCGGCATGATCAGTTACAGCGCCTATTTGTGGCATCAGCCCGTCTTTGCCTTCGCTCGTCAGCGCAGCCTGATTGAGCCAGGCCTGCCGCTGATGCTGGCGTTGACCGTGCTCTCGCTGCTGCTGGCCTGGCTGAGCTGGCGCTTCGTCGAGCAGCCCTTTCGCAAGGCCGGTGCATTCAACCGCCGTCAGATCTTCGCCTCGGCAGGTGGTGCTTCCACGCTATTTGTCGCGCTGGGGCTGGTCGGTTATCTCAATAATGGCTTTAGCCAGCGCTTCGCTGTCGATCCGGCGATGCATCAGGCATTTGTCGACCCGCAGATACGCGAAAGATGCGACCGGAACCTTGATAGCCAAGGCTGGAATGTCGATTTTTGCCTGTTCGGTCTTGCCGACAGCAACGTAGTACCGGAGATGGCCCTGTTTGGTGACAGCCACTCAGAGGCCCTGTTATCGACGTTTGACGCCGCTGCGCGGGATCAAGGCAGAACCGTCGCGCACATAGGTCTGGGCGGTTGCCTGCCCTTGCTCGGCGTGGACATCGCCAAGGGTAACTACCCTGCCGGGGTATGCGAGGCGCTGGCCAATCGCGAGTTTGAATACGTGAAGCAGCGGCAGATCAAAAAGGTCGTGCTGGTGGCACGCTGGACGCTGTACACCGACGGCGATTACGGCGAACGGAAGATGAGCAAGTATTTCCTGACCTCCCGCAGCCACCCGGAAAAAAATCGGGAAACCTCGCGAGCAGTGTTCCGGCAGGCGCTTGAAACCACGATAAAGGCCTACCGCGATATCGGCACCGAGGTATTCATCGTCGCGCAGGTGCCGCAGCAATTGATCAATCCCGAGAGCCTCTACTACCGCCTGGCCTGTGATGCCTGGGACAGTGATGCACAGAAACTGCAGTGGGTCAGTGAACTGTCGGTGCCAGTCGAAAAACATGCTCTGTTGCAACGCTTCACTCGCGAACTGTTCCTGCACGCCAGCCAGGCGAAGCAGATCAGGTTGATCACCTTGGATGAAGCCTTTTGTAAGGACAAGCAATGCCTGATTGGCGATATGAACTCGTACTACAAGGACTTCAATCACCTCAACGTCAAGGGCGCAGGGCTGCTTGCCGGCCAGATCAGCCATATTCTTGACCAGTGACAGGGTTTTATCAGGCGGCATTGTCTGTAATGCTGATGCCTGACCAGACGCCCGAGGACCACCGCATGACCGCCGCCAGCTTCGCCCCGTTTCAGGATCTGGCCAGCCTGCTGATCCCGCATACTCATGCAGAGAAAATCGATGGCGCGCACGACGTCTCGCACTTGCTGCGCGTCTGGAAAAACGTCTGCGCCATCCGTGACCGGGAAGGCGGCGATGCCCGCGTACTGATCGCCGCCACGCTGTTACACGACTGTGTTTCGGTCGAGAAAGACTCACCGTTTCGCTCCAGTGCTTCGCGACTGGCGGCAGCACGGGCCCGCGAATTGCTTACCGAGATGGGCTGGGACGAAGAAAGTATCGCTGCGGTTGCCCATGCTATCGAAGCGCACAGTTTCTCGGCGGCGATAACCCCGCTGACACTGGAAGCCCGAATTCTGCAGGACGCCGACCGTCTGGATTCTCTGGGCATGATCGGCGTGGCTCGAACCTTTTACGTATCAGGGCGGATGGGCAGACAGCTTTACGAACCGAACGACCCGCATGCCAGCCAGCGCCCGTATGACGACAGGAACTTCGCCGCCGACCATTTTCATACCAAGCTGCTGCACCTCGCCGACAGCTTTCAAACCGACACCGGGACACAGATGGCGAAGATCAGGCACGACCGGCTGAAGCGTTTTCTGAATGAACTGATGGAGGAAATCGGCGCGCCTCAGCCATGATGGGTTACCTGTTTCCGATATAAACATCAGATGTCATAAAGACATCACACAACTGCCCTATAAACGGCTCTCCGAGAAGGTCTGCGTGTTTATAGGGGTTGTGTGCCGTGAAAAGATTTATGCCTCGTTTCCTGCGTCGGCAATCCACAACGCCAACACTATTGCGCCGCTTCAGGATTACCCTGCGCCTGGTGATCTGTTTCGGCATCACTTCCCTGCTGATGGTCGCGCTGGGGGCTTTCTGCCTGCTGCAGATGCAGGAGATCCGCAATCAGGGCGAAGCTGTCGAGAGTGGTGCGCTGCCCAGTATCGCCATGGCCGATGCCATCGCCATCGGCCTGGTCAAACTGCGCAGCGAGACCACCCGGCTGATCGCCAATGCCGACGATCCGGGTGCGGTCATCAACAGCAAGATCAATGTCGAACAGCTCAAGAACGAAGTCGAGAAAGGTTTCTCGGAATACCTTGCGCGTGTTCAATCGGGCACTGAGCATGACTCTATCGTCGCGTTGCAGGATGCCTATAAGGCGTTCATGCCCGGCTTGCAGAATCAGATCACGCTGATCGAGCAGAACAAGCTGGATGAGGCCCGAATGCTGGCCAATACCATGCTCGCGCTGCAAGGCGACCTGATGGACATGCAGGTGCAGTTGCTGCGCGAGCTGAACAAACAGAGCGCTGCCGCCGCCGTAGAGTCAGCAGGCACCCGTTACGAGCAGGCGAGAATCATTGCGCTGAGCGCCATCGCCGTCGTATTGGCTCTGACCCTGCTGCTGGCCTGGCGTCTGAGCGTCAGCATCATTCACCCGGTCCGCCAGGCTTTGCACATTGCCAGCACCATCGCCGATGGTGATCTGACAGAGCACCGGATACCGGATGGCAAGGACGAGACCGCGCAGTTGCTGATCACCCTGGGGCGCATGCGCACCAACCTGCACGGCACGATTGATCAGATCTACGCAGCGGCAACGCAGCTGTCGCAGTCGGTTCAGGAGATGGGCACCATTGCCGAAGCCAGTGCGCTCAATCTGCAATTGCAGAACAACGAAATCGAGCAGGCCGCAGTCGCCGTCAACCAGATGAGTCAGGCGGCCATCGAAGTAGCAGGCAATGCCAGCAGCACCGTGACCGAATCACAGGCGTCGACCCAGGCGGCAGCGCAAGGACAGGAAAAACTGTCGGCGACGATTCTTTCGATCAAGCAACTGACTGAAAACGTACTGGACTCCTCGCATCAGGCTGAAGGACTGGCCGAGCGCACGCAGAGCATCAGCAGCATCCTCGATGTGATTCGCGCGATCGCCAACCAGACCAACCTGCTGGCCCTGAACGCCGCCATTGAGGCAGCCAGGGCGGGCGAAGCCGGGCGCGGATTTGCCGTGGTAGCTGACGAGGTTCGTTCACTGGCGCAACGCACCAGCGCCTCGACCTCAGAAATCGAAGGGCTGATCAGCGGTGTGCAGCAAAGCACTCAGCAAACGGCCAGCTCGTTGCGCCACACGGCAACGCAAGCCAGCCTGACGCTTGAGCAAGCTGCATCAACCGGCGAAGCATTGACCGTGATCATCCATTCAACGGGCACCATCAACGACCGCAACCTGCTGATTGCCAGTGCCGCAGAACAGCAAGCCCAGGTTGCGACTGAAGTAGACCGCAACCTGAGCAGTATCCGCGACCTGTCGAGCCAGACAGCGTCAGGCGCGCAGCAGACCACCGTGGCGAGCAATTCGCTATCGATGCTGGCGGCTGATCTGAACCTGATGGTGCAGCGCTTCGTGCTGTGATGACCTGCCTGTCGCCAACCAGCCGTCGCAAAAACAGACTGGCTGGCGATGCTGCAGCCTGAGGGCGGCTGTCAGTCCTGCGGACGCAGACGGTACTGCGGCGGCAACTGCTCGAAGCCGCTGATGGTTACGTCGAGGCTCTTCCAGCGACCGTCCTTGATGCCGTAGATGCAGCCATGCACAGACAGGCTCTGCCCACGGTGCCAGGCGTTCTGCACAATGCTGGTGTGACCGACGTTGGCCACTTGCTGAATCACGTTCAGCTCGCACAGACGGTCGACACGTTCTTCCTCGGTCGGCAGCTTGGCCAGCACTTCACGGTTTTCGTAATACAGATCACGAATCGTGCGCAGCCAGCCGTCGATCAGGCCGAACTGGCGGTCCTGCATGGACGCGCGTACACCGCCGCAACCATAGTGGCCCGTCACCAGAATGTGTTTGACCTTCAACACGTCCACTGCGTACTGGATCACCGACAGGCAGTTGAGGTCGGTGTGCAACACAACGTTGGCCACGTTGCGATGGACGAACAGATCGCCGGGCAGCATGCCGACGATCTCGTTGGCCGGGACACGTGCATCCGAACAACCGATCCACAGGAACTCAGGTGTTTGCTGGCGGGCCAGCTTGGCGAAAAACTCTGGGTCTTCCTGCTTTATCGCATCGGCCCAGCGTGCATTGTTATCAATCAGGTCTTGTAGCTCGTTCATGCTTTGACGCCTCGATAATGATGCCCAGCCTTGGACTGGAGTCGAATCCTTCAAGTCACGCCTATTTGCCACTACTGACAAAATTCACCAAAGCTCGTCGGTCAACAAAAAGGAATCTTCAAAGTCATGGCCGGTCCATTTTTTACGACCACCTGAAATGAGGATTTCCCATGAACGATTCACGCCGTCCGTTCGGTGCTGCCGAACCGGAACCCATCGACGATAACGAAGACCGTATGGGCTCCATGGAAACACTCGACTTCGACGAAGAAGATCGTGCCCGTATCGGTGATCTTATTCCTGAAGACGAACTGCAACATGAAATTCCGGATCAGCGTGTGCGTGAGGCAGGCCTGACCGGTGCCTCGACTGACGATCACCATTCGACCGATGACGATTTGTCTCCGGAAACCCTGATCCGCGAAGACGGTGCCCGTTCACCGAATGAGCAGGGCGAAGACGATCCTGCCGACCTGGAGCGGACTATAGTCGATGAAGATGACATCGGTGGTGGCAACGGTCTGGACGAGGAGGAACTGGCAATCATCGACCCGCTGGATGGCAATACCCAGCGCTGACAGCCAGCACTATTCGAAAAGCGTACAGGCCATGACCACAGCGTCTTCGCGGCCGCCGACTGCCGGGTAGTAATCGCGACGCCGGCCTATCTCGTTGAAACCGTAGTTTTCATACAGACGATAGGCTGGACGATTACTGTCACGCAGCTCCAGAAAGCATTCCCGAGCGTTTAGCTGATAAGCACGCTTCATCAGATGATCCAGCAGCAGCAAGCCAAGACCACGGCCCTGATTTTCAGGTTTGACGGTGATATTGAGCAGATGCGCTTCATCGATGATGACCTGAATCACACCGTGCCCGACCTGCTGCGCCCCTTCGAACATCAGCCAGATCTCGTAGGACTTGAGGCCATCGAGAAAGATGCCGCGTGTCCAGGGATGGCTGAATGCTGCGTATTCGATTTTCAGCACCGCATCCATATCGGCTTCGGTCATGGGGCGGAAGGTTACGGCATCACTCATCGATCGATTTCCAGCGCGTCATCAGCCGACGCATGGCTTTCCAGACATCGGCCTTGCGCTCAGGCTCGTCCATCATTAATTCAAGACCCGGCAACGCCCAGGCAGTACCCAGACCTTCGATCTGCAATTCGCGGTTATAGGATTCGGCGTCGGCTTCACCGGCGAACTTCATCGACGGCAAACCGATCAGCCACAGGCACGCACAGGGTTCGTCCTCAAGCCGGGCACCGACAAAGCCTTGCACGAAGTCGCGCGCCGCTTCCGGGCCCTGATCCATCTGGCCGCGCACCAGCAACGGCCAGCGCACCGGTTCGCCGATAATCTGCGGGCTGTCGGGCAGACCGGCAGCGCGCAGCATGTCCTTGAGCAGCAGGTAGGACGGATCGCGGCTCTGAAACGGCTGGCCGGTGGTCAGTTCTACCAGCAGCATGCAACGGCCGGCACGCAGCAATTGCAGGGCAAAACGCGGTGGCGGCACAACCGCGGCCTTGGGCGGCGCAGGCGCGGCCTCTTCGACCGGGGCAACTGTGCGCGTGCTGGCCAGTGACGGACGCGGCACCTCGACCTTCGGGCGCTCGGGCTGCCGGGCGATTGGCACAACGTTCGCAGCTTCGACCGGCGCAGCGTGCGCAGATGGCGCGGCAGCAGGCGCAATGTTCTGCACCTCGACCGGCGGCGGTAACGGCGCAAGCAGCTCCGGACGCGAGGGCGCAGCGAATGGCAGTTCTGTGCGCGGCAGCCAGTTGACCACCTGCATGGCGGTCAAATAAGCGCGGCGACGGGACTCGTTGAGCAAGGGTCAGCCACCTGTGGATAAGTTAAGCGCGCAATTCTAGCGTTGTTCGCCTTTTTGCGCTGCAGCATATCGCCCGCAGGTGAAATATCAGGCGACTGATGCAGTACAATTGCCGCTTTTCACTTGCCAACAGTCGGCCTAACGATGATCGAACCCAAGCGCGTCCTGCGCGCCCTTGCCGAGCACTGGGCGCTACTCGAGCCCTTATGCGAACACTTCGACCAGGGTACGTTGAGCCTGAGCGAGCTGCGCCTGCAATTGGGCGCTCAGCAGCAGGACAGCACCCCGCAAGACATCACCAACCTGCTGGACGTGTGGATTCGTCTGGACATTCTGGTGCCCGTCGCGAAAAGTCCGAACCGCTTTGAGCTCAACGCACAGATCCATGACTTCCTGTCCTACCTGCGCCGCGAGCACCGGCTGGGCCTGTGCCTGGAAATCGAGGCTTATCTGCGCCATCTGGAGCGCCTGGCCGGTTACATTCAGGACGCGTTCGATATTCGCGATGCCAATGATCTGGCCAGGCAGCTGCGGCTGCTGGACATGCGGGTGCGCGACGTTCTCAAGAAGCTTGCCAACGACGAACAGGCACTGGTCGCGGTCGCCGACCGGGCCAAGACCAGCGACCGGCAGATCCCTTTGCGCCAGCGGTATGCAGAAGTTCTGGCCACCTGGGACGAATACGTCGAGCCGATGATTCAACTGGTCAATGCCGACGGTGCTTTCGAACAGGGTGTGCGCAAGGTCGAGAATGTGCTGCTGCGCCTGTTGACCGAGCAACAACGCCTCGGTCATCTGGTCGACGACGACATGCTGCTGCGCACCCATGCGCGCATTCTGGAGATGCAGACCAGCGCTCAGTTGACCTTGCGCCATGCACGCGAGCTGCTGTTGCCGCTGCGCGAGGAGGCACGTCGCCATAATGCGGTGACTCGTGGCGCGGCACTGGCCTTGTCGGCGATTCGGCGCAAGGGCCTGGACGCAGTGCCACAGGCTGCCATGCCATTGTTTACCCGCCCGCAAAGTACCTTTCTGGGCAGCGCGAGCCAGGTCGAGGCTTACGTCTATGCCTTGGCGCGCTTTGAACCCAAGCCCGCGAAGTTCCCCAAGGCCAGTGGTACACGCAAGGGCGAACCACCCCGCGCGCCACGTACGGTCAAGGAAATGCTCGAGCGCTGCGAAAGCGCCCTGCCGATGCCTGACCTGATGGTCTGGTTGCTGGAGCAGGAACCAACCGGCGAAACCGACGAGCTGTTGTACTGGTTCTCGCGGTTGTCGCGGGACAAGCGCTTCGCCCGTGAACGCCTCGATCGTCGCGAATATTTCACCCGGGAGCACCGCGTCAGCCTGCGCTCCTTTGCCCTGCTCGCCGCAAAAGACGAGCAGCCAGAGCATTCCGAGAGCCCTGTTCATGCATCTTGATCTATCCGAAATGTCCCAGCTCGCGCCGATCTTTCGCGAGCTGTTCAAGGGCTATCACATCAGCCGCCGTGACCCGGAGCTGTATGCCCAACTCTCCAACTGCCAGGACCAGTACCGCGCGCTGTTCAAGGCATTGGGCTACGAACTGATCTGCGACACCCGCGGTTTCTACTATTTCGTGCCTGAACTGGCCGCCGCGCAGGTCAACAAGACCGCTCAGCGTCTGGCGCTGTTCACCTTCATCCTCGTCGAGCATCTGGCCGATCAGGGCCGTGACCCGATGGCCGTGCTGGATGGCGGCAGTCTGGGCCGTGACGAACTGCCTTCGATGCTGGAAAAGTACCGGGACCTGTTTCTTCAGGCGGAAGTGCAGACCCAGGAAGAGCTTGAAGAGAAGATCATGCGCCGCATGACGCAACTGGGTTTTGCCAGTGAAGAGGTCGGTATCTACCGCTTCCTGCCGCCGATGCACCGTTTTCTCGATGTATGCCTGTCGGTGCAACAGGACCGCGATCTGGCGGCCAGCCTGCATAGCGCCCTGCCACTGCCAACGCCTGTGCTCATCGATGACGACAGCGACGAGAAGCTGCTGGAAACCGATGACCCGCTGGACCTGGCTGAATTCGGTGAAGAAACCGAGGAAGAGGCACTTGCCCGGGCAATCGCCGATGAGCAACGACAGGAGATGGACACATGAGCCAGGAACGTTATGGCATCCGCCGCTTTGCCCTGTTGAACACCGCCGGTTACAGCCTCGGCCTGTTCCCGCTGGAAAACCCGCTGTCGGTGTACGGCGCGAATAACCTCGGCAAGAGCGCCTCGATCAACGCCCTGCAATTCCCGATTCTGGCACGCATGTCGGACATGAGCTTCGGCAAGTACAGCCTTGAGCAGTCCCGGCGCTTCTACTTTGCCACCGACACCAGTTACATTCTGGTGGAAGTCTCCCTGCCCCACGGCCCGCATGTGATTGGCGTGGTAGGCCGCGGCCCGGGTGGCGGTTTCGGCCACCAGTTCTTTGCCTATGCCGGCGAGCTGGACCTGGGTCATTACCAGAAGAACGACACCTGCCTGCGTCAGAAAGAGCTGTTCAGCAACCTGGAAAGCCAAGGCCTGAAAGCCTACGAACTCAAGCCGGACGAGTTGCGCCGCCTGCTGGTCGGCGGTCATACCTCGATCCCGCTGGACCTGACCCTGATCCCGCTACGCTCCACCAGCGAGCAGAGCCTGAAGACTTTCCGCGCGCTGTTCATCAACCTGCTGCACATGCGTGAAATCACGGCAGCCAAACTCAAGCAGCTGTTTCTCGATGCGTTCGAGCACAGCCTGCGTTCGGGCAGCGTCGACTACATCGCCGCCTGTGAAGAAGCTTTCCGCGACGTGCGGCGCATGGAACAGGATTACAACTCGCTGGTACTGGCTGGCCCGCTGGTCGAGGCACTGGCTGCCGGGGTCAAACAGCGTGATCTTTTGCGCGGCAAACTGCATCGTCTGTCGCCGATCCTTGATTCACTGCTTGGCACCTGGTCAGACTACTCTGGCGCGCGCAAGGAAGAACTGGTCGCTCAGGCCGAGCATTACCGTGCTCAGCAAGATGAGATGCAGAACGATCAGCGCAGCAGCACTCAGGAACTGATGCGTCTGGAGCGCGAGATCAGCAGTATCCAGCGCTGGGTCGGCGAGCTGTCGGTGCTGAAGAATCGTTTTGCGCTGGTCGATGACGTCAAGGTGCTGGAGCAGCAACTGCTCGCAGCCAAGGATGCTCACGATGAACTGGCCGGTGCACTGGCCCAGTCGCGGCAGTTCAGCGCCGAAGACCTGGACGAGCGTCTGCGCGATCTGGAGAAACGCCTCAAGTCGGTCAAGCAACAGCTCGACCACGCGGACAACAACAGTTACGCCCGTCTGCGTGAAGAGTTCTCCCAGCCGGACGTAGAACGCCTGATGCGCCTGTTCAACAGCGCGCTGTTCAGCCTGCCACTGGGTGAGCAAGGTATTGCGCTGGACGACGGCGACGCGTGGGTCAAATCGCTGGAGACCATTCTGGATGGCTTCAAGGGCGATCAATTCGCCGTACCCGGGCTGACCATCAACCTGTCGAGTATCGAGCCTCCTGCCCTGCAGGCGCTGGCCGATCGTGCTGCGCTGCGCGATCAGAAAGAGCGTCTGGAAAAAGAGCTCAAGCAACTGAAAACCCAGCAGGCTGTGGCCGCCGACCGTTCGGCGAGCAAGACCCAGACCGAAGCGCTGTACCAGCAGGTGCTGGATGCGCAAAAGGCACTTGAAGACTTCCGCCGTTGCCAGACCTTGAGCGCAGAGGAGTCCGGCAAGCTGGAAGAGCTGGCGCAGATGGAAGCCGCTCAGGATGAACTGAAGCGCTCCAGTGATGCGTTCACTGAGCGCGTCCAGCAGCTCTCGGCCAAGCTGCAACTGATCGCCCGTCAGATTGGTGACATGGAATCCAAGCAACGCACGCTGGACGACGCGCTACGTCGCCGCCAGTTGTTGCCTGCGGATCTACCGTTCGGCACGCCGTTCATGGACCCGATTGATGATTCCATGGATAACCTGTTGCCACTGCTCAACGATTATCAGGACAGCTGGCAAGGTCTGTTGCGCAGCGATGGGCAGATCGAAGCGCTGTATGCCCAGGTTCGCCTCAAGGGCGTGGCCAAGTTCGACAGCGAGGACGACATGGAGCGTCGCCTGCAACTGCTGATCAATGCCTACGCACACCGTACCGATGAGGCACTTACGCTGGGCAAGGCTCGTCGCGCTGCGGTTACTGACATCGCCCGCACCCTGCGCAATATTCGTAGCGACTACGATAGCCTTGAGCATCAACTGGCGCTGTTCAACCGCGAGATCAACAAGCGTCAAGTCTCTAACCTGGCAAGCTTCCGTATCGTGCTCGCGCCGAACAAGGAAGCACTCAAGCACATCGATCAGATTATCCACAGCGCCGGGCAATATGAAGAAGGCGAGACACTGTCAGTCTTCGACCTGAGCCAGAGCGCCGAGCAGGACAACAAGAACGAAGAGGCCAAGGAGTATCTGGCGCGACTTGTGGCTGCCAACCATAACCAGTTGGGCTTGAAGGACTTGTTCGAACTGGCATTCGAGATCACCAAGGTCAATGGTCAGCCGGTTATTCACACCGATATCGACGGCGCAGCTTCCAACGGCACCACGATGACCATCAAGGCATTGACCAACATGTACCTGTTGCTGCACTTGATGGATCGGGATCAGGCTGGTCGGGTGCGCTTGCCTTATTACCTGGACGAAGCAGCAGACATCGATGAGAAGAACCAGGCTGCGCTGCTGGAAACGAGCCTGCAACTGGGCTTCGTTCCGATTCTGGCAAGTGTGAAGCCACAGGTCTCGGCTCACGTTGCTATCGACCTGGAAGGCGGCAGCGGACCCAATGGCATCTACATTGATGAAGCGGACTGGAAATACATTCAGCGTCGCGATGAAGTGAAGCCAGCGGTTCCAGAGCTGGCTTCGTAAGGGTCGTTAGCTGTAGTCAGAAGGCCGCATGAGAATGCGGCCTTTTTTATTGTCTTTGAATTGGTGAGTCCCTGTTGCGGGCCTCAGGCGAGCAGAATCTTTATTCATCGAATTCATAATGAGGTGCAGCAAACACGCATACGATTACGAGACGCTGGCCTGGAGTGACCTCATGAAAACCATACTGTTGACGGTCTTGCTGACCGTTGCTGCAACAGCGCATGCAACCGACTATTACGTTGCCCCAAATGGCAATGATCACGCTGCCGGTACAAAAGCCGCACCCTTGCAATCCATCATGCGTGCACAGCAAACCGCAAAAGCCGGCGACACGGTGTATTTTCGCGGCGGAATCTACACCTACACAGCAGGCATCAACAGCTGCGCTACCCGCACAGACACCGTCAATGCCATCACCCTGAACAACAGCGGCAGCGAAAACAAACCTATACGTTACTGGGCCTATCCGGGCGAAACACCGGTGTTTGATTTCTCGGCCATGAAAGACGATTGTCGCGTCAAAGGCTTCAACGTTACCGGTAGCTGGTTGCACCTGAAGGGGCTGGAGGTAACGGGCGTGCCGCAGCAGCCGGATAACCATCTCAATCACGAGTCCTGGGGCATCTGGAACAGCGGCAGCCACAACACTTTCGAGCAACTCAACTTGCATCACAACATGGGGCCAGGCCTGTTCATTCAGAACGGCGGTTATAACCTGGTACTCAATACCGACTCGCACCACAACTACGATCCTTACACCTCAAACGGCGCAGGTCAGAGCGCTGACGGCTTCGGCGCACACATCAAGGCGGGGCATCCAGGTAACGTATTTCGCGGTTGCAGAGCCTGGGCTAATTCCGACGACGGCTTTGACCTGATCAATGCCTTCTCGCCGGTAACCATCGAAAACTCGTGGGCATGGCAGCAAGGTTACCTGCCTGGCACGCACACCAAAGTCGAAGCGGGCAACGGCAATGGCATCAAAGCGGGCGGATACGGTGGCAAGTATGTGCCCAACGGTGTGAAACATATCGTCCGTAATTCAGTTGCCTTCGACAACAAATCCGCCGGTTTCTACGCCAATCACCATACCTTGGCACTGGACTTCATCAACAACACGGCTTTTTCCAATGGCGCAAACTACAACATGGCAGGTATCGCGCCAAATGGCTCGCTGATCCCTCTCGGCCACCTGCTCAACAATATTGCCTACAGGGGACGGTTGACCGTAAACAGCGAAGGACTGGATATGGCCCACAACTCATGGGCGCTGCAAACGCCTGTAACCGACGCTGACTTTGAAGATGTCTCGGATATTGGTTGGGATGCGAAGCGCCAGCCGGACGGAAGCCTGCCAGTGCTGAGCAGCTTCCATCTGCGCCCCGGTAGCAGGCTGGCAGGCATGGGGGCGTTCAACTGAGCTAGAGGGGGAGTCTCTGACTTCAATACTGAAAGGTGTGGTTATGAGTTCAGGAGAATGCAGAGGTTTGTGGAACCCCAGACAAACAAAAACCCTCAACGCGTAAGCGATGAGGGTTTCTGGAATTTAATCTTGACG
>NZ_JAWHPJ010000026.1:0-40333 GCF_032587815.1 Pseudomonas syringae group sp. 26L6 | reverse complement strand
AGGCATTCCCACGCCGGAGCGTGAGGAACGATAAGTGTCTGGGCAACGATAATCTCCACTATCGTGCGACGCTCCGCGTCGGCATGCGTTTCTGGACGCTCTGCGTCCTATCCTGAATAGGCGGCGCAGCGCAGATTTGTGACGCGGAGCGTCACCCCAGGCATTCCCACGCCGGAGCGTGAGGAACGATAAGTGTCTGGGCAACGATAATCTCCACTATCGTGCGACGCTCCGCGTCGACATACCATTTCTGGACGCTCTGCGTCCGGTCCCGGTTGGATGTCGGGTGCGTTGAGACCGTAATGTTCGTGACCAATCCCCAACAATGTCACTTATTGTCCACTTACTCCAATGTCAGTAAGCTCCGCCCCATGAGCAAAAACATCAGCAATCCCGCAGCAGGTCGTGGTCCGGTGGACCATGAGATTCGTGATCAGATCGTGATTGCGGCCACCGAACATTTCAGCCAGTACGGTTACGGCAAGACCACCGTGTCCGATCTCGCCAGGGCTATCGGTTTTTCCAAGGCGTACATCTACAAATTCTTCGAGTCCAAACAGGCCATCGGCGAGATGATCTGCGCCCACTGCCTGAGTGAAATCGAGGCCGAAGTCAGCGCCGCAATCAGCCAAACGGACCAACCACCGGAAAAGCTGCGACGCATGTTCAAATCAGTCGTTGAGGCCAGCATTCGCCTGTTTTCGCAGGACCGCAAGCTGTACGAAATCGCCACATCGGCAGCTACCGAACGCTGGCAGGCGACGCTGGTTTACGAGGAACACCTCAAGGCAACTCTCCGGGACATTCTGCAGGAAGGCCGACAGACCGGCGACTTTGAGCGCAAGACGCCTCTTGATGAAACGGTCATGGCGATCTATTTGGTCATGCGCCCCTACATCAACCCGCTGCTGCTGCAATACAGCTTCGAGCACACCGACGAAGGGCCGAGTCAGTTATCCAGCCTGGTGCTGCGCAGTCTGTCGCCTTAACAAAACAACACTTGTGACTATTGACTAAATTGGTCACTGGAATCAAAGTGCAGACACTGATCACTGCACATTGAGATTCCCATGCTCCGGCACCGATTCGTTTTGCTTGCTCTCGCCAGTGTTCTGCCGGCTGTCCTGACCGGCTGCAACGAAAAAACGCCAGCGGACCCGCGCACAGAAGCGCCATTGGTGCGCGTTGCGAGCCTCCAGGAGGCCGGCCTGGAGCCCCGTTCCTTCACCGGAACCGTAGCGGCGCGGGTGCAAAGCGATCTTGGTTTTCGGGTGTCCGGCAAGGTGCTGGAGCGGTTTGTCGATACCGGGCAGGCCGTCAAGCGCGGTCAACCGTTGATGCGTATCGACCCAGCCGACCTGAAGCTCGCTGCCAACGCCCAACGCGAAGCAGTGAATGCGGCCAGAGCCCAGGCAAAGCAGGCCGCAGACGAAGAGATACGTTACCGAAGCCTGCGCAGCAGTGGCGCCATTTCAGCGTCAAGCTACGACCAGATCAAGTCGACGGCGGATTCGGCCAAGGCTCGACTCAGTGCAGCCGAAGCGCAGGCAGAAGTTGCTCTCAATGCAACTCGCTACGCAGACCTTGTGGCGGATGCCGACGGCATTGTCATGGAAACCCTCGTTGAGCCCGGCCAAGTCGTCAGTGCAGGGCAAGCCGTGGTACGCGTGGCACACGCCGGACCGCGTGAAGCGGTTATTCAACTTCCGGAAAACCTGCGCCCCCGTATCGGTTCTACCGCCCAGGCCACGCTGTTCGGCAATCAGGACCTTAACGCCACAACACGGTTGCGACAGCTGTCGGACGTTGCGGACCGCCAGACCCGCACCTTTGAAGCTCGCTGGATACTGGAAGGCGAGATGGCAAATGCCCCACTGGGCACCACCATCACCGTGAAAATCCCCAGTGCAGATAGCGCCGGGCAAAGCACGTTGCGGGTGCCAATCGGCGCACTGTATGACACAGGCAAGGGACCGGGCATCTGGGTCATTCAAGGGGAGCCAGCCCAGGTTTACTGGACGCCAGTCGTGGTTCAGCAGCTTGATGACGAGCAAGCCAGCATCAGTACGCAGCTCAAGCCAGGCACACGAATAGTCGCACTTGGCGCGCACCTTCTGCACGAAGGTCAGCCAGTAAGAGTGACCGCTCAAGCGGCTTTGGCACAGAGCGCGCGCCCATGAGTAATGACCGTTTCAATCTGTCAGCGCTGGCCGTCCGCGAGCGCTCGATTACCCTGTTCCTTGTTTGCCTGATTTCGCTTGCCGGGATCATTGCCTTTTTCAAACTGGGCCGGGCCGAAGACCCGGCATTTACAGTCAAGGTAATGACCGTGGTGTCCGTCTGGCCGGGAGCAACCGCCCAGGAGATGCAGGATCAAGTGGCGGAGAAGATCGAAAAACGCCTTCAGGAGCTGCGCTGGTACGACCGCGCTGAAACCTACACCAGACCGGGCATGGCATTCACAACCCTGACTCTGCTCGACAGCACGCCGCCGTCGCAAGTGCCGGATGAGTTTTACCAGGCGCGCAAGAAAATCGGTGACGAGGCCATGACCCTTCCGTCCGGGGTTATCGGGCCGATGGTCAACGACGAGTATTCGGACGTCACCTTCGCGCTGTTCGCGCTGAAGGCCAAAGGCGAGCCGCAACGCGTACTGGCGCGTGACGCCGAATCGCTGCGCCAGCGCTTGCTGCATGTGCCGGGAGTGAAGAAGGTCAATATCGTGGGTGAGCAGCCCGAGCGAGTCTACGTCGAGTTCTCTCACGAGCGACTGGCAACGCTGGGTATCAGCCCTCAGACGGTATTTGCCGCGCTGAACGACCAGAACGCGCTGACCGCCGCGGGTTCGGTCGAAACCCGAGGACCGCAGGTATTTATCAGGCTCGATGGCGCTTTCGATGAGCTGCAGAAAATTCGCGATACGCCTGTTGTGGCACAGGGCCGGACATTGAAGCTGGCGGACATTGCCACAGTAAAACGCGGTTACGAAGATCCGGCGACGTTCATGATTCGCAACGGCGGCGAGCCTGCGCTGCTGCTAGGGATTGTCATGCGCGATGGCTGGAACGGGCTGGACCTGGGAAAGGCACTGGACCAGGAAGTGGGCGCGATCAACGCCGAACTGCCACTGGGCATGAGCCTGAGCAAGGTCACGGATCAGGCCGTCAATATCAGTTCGGCGGTCGATGAGTTCATGATCAAGTTCTTCGTCGCACTGCTGGTTGTCATGCTGGTCTGTTTTATCAGCATGGGCTGGCGTGTGGGTGTGGTGGTTGCTGCCGCCGTCCCGCTGACCCTGGCGGTGGTCTTCGTGATCATGGCCATGAGCGGCAAGAATTTCGACCGGATCACGCTGGGCTCGCTGATCCTGGCACTCGGGCTGCTGGTAGATGATGCGATCATCGCCATCGAAATGATGGTGGTGAAGATGGAAGAAGGATACGACCGCGTCGCTGCCTCCGCGTACGCGTGGAGCCACACCGCCGCGCCGATGTTATCCGGCACGCTGGTCACCGCCGTCGGCTTCATGCCCAACGGCTTCGCGCGCTCCACGGCAGGCGAATACACCAGCAACATGTTCTGGATCGTCGGTATCGCGCTGATTGCCTCGTGGGTGGTCGCCGTGTTTTTCACCCCGTATCTGGGCGTCAAATTGTTGCCTGATGTGAAGCAGATCGAAGGCGGACATCAGGCGCTTTACAACACGCCGCGCTACAACCGCTTCCGTCGGATTCTGGCGCGCGTCATTGCAGGCAAATGGCTGGTAGCAGGCTCGGTCATCGGGCTCTTTGTGCTGGCCGTGCTGGGCATGGGACTGGTCAAGAAACAGTTCTTTCCAGTGTCCGATCGTCCTGAAGTATTGATCGAACTGCAGATGCCTTATGGCACCTCGATTTCTCAAACCAGTGCAGCCGCTGCAAAAGTGGAAAGCTGGCTGGCTGAACAGGCGGAAGCCGGGATCGTCACCGCCTACATTGGTCAGGGTGCGCCACGCTTCTACATGGCGATGGGGCCGGAATTGCCTGACCCGTCATTTGCCAAGATCGTGGTACGTACCGACAGCCAGGAACAGCGTGAAACGCTGAAGCACCGATTGCGTCAGGTTATTTCCGAGGGGCTGGCCGCCGAGGCACAGGTAAGAGTCACGCAACTGGTCTTCGGCCCCTATTCGCCCTACCCCGTCGCTTACCGTATTGCCGGACGCGACCCGGAAACACTGCGCAGCATTGCGGCGCAGGTGCAACAGGTTCTGAACGCCAGCCCGATGATGCGCACCGTCAATACCGACTGGGGCACACGTACTCCGGCGCTGCATTTCACTTTGCAACAGGACCGTATGCAGGCCATGGGGCTGAGTTCCAGTCAGGTGGCTCAGCAACTGCAGTTTCTCCTGACAGGTCTGCCCGTTACGGCAGTGCGCGAGGATATTCGCACCGTGCAGGTGGTTGCACGCTCCGCTGGCGACACCCGACTTGATCCGGCAAGGATAATGGACTTCACCCTCACCGGCGTCGACGGGCAACGTGTTCCGCTGTCGCAGATTGGTACCGTTGATGTGCGTATGGAGGAACCGGTGATGCGACGGCGCGACCGCACGCCGACCATCACTGTGCGAGGCGACATAGCCGACGGCCTGCAACCACCGGATGTGTCGACAGCCATAACCCGACAGTTACAGCCGATTATCGACAAGCTGCCCAGCGGTTACCGGATCGAGCAGGCAGGTTCAATCGAGGAGTCCGGCAAGGCCATGACAGCGATGTTGCCATTGTTTCCGATCATGCTTGCGGTCACGCTGATCATTCTGATTCTTCAGGTGCGTTCGATATCCGCCATGGTCATGGTCTTCCTGACCAGTCCGCTGGGGCTGATCGGTGTAGTGCCTACGCTGATCCTCTTTCAGCAGCCATTCGGCATCAATGCACTGGTCGGGCTGATCGCACTGTCCGGCATTCTGATGCGCAATACGCTGATTCTGATTGGCCAGATACACCACAACGAGCAGGCGGGGCTCGACCCGTTTCAAGCGGTGGTCGAGGCTACCGTACAACGTGCGCGCCCCGTGATACTGACGGCGCTGGCCGCCATTCTGGCCTTTATCCCGCTCACCCATTCGGTATTCTGGGGCACGCTGGCCTACACGCTGATCGGCGGCACCTTTGCGGGTACGGTGCTGACCCTGGTGTTTCTGCCGGCCATGTACTCGATCTGGTTCAGGATCAGGCCGGATGGCAGCGGGCGACGACTGGAGACACAGCCCGCCTGAATTCAGTCAGTCGGTAAATGCAGACGCCCTGAAGGTGTATAAGGCGCAGGATCAATAATGGGCTCGCGGTTCAGCAGCAGGTCAGTGATCAACTGGCAGGAAGCCGGGGCCAGCACCAGACCGTTGCGGTAATGACCGCAGTTGAGCCACAGGCCATCAAACCCGGCCAAGGGCCCGATGAACGGAATGCCCTCGGGCGAACCGGGACGCAGGCCTGCCCATTGGGCGACAGGCTCAGCGTTGGCCAGTTCCGGAAGCAATTCGATGGCCGACGCTTTGAGGCTTTCCAGCGCGGCATGCGTGGTGGTCTTGTCGAACCCTTCATGTTCCAGGGTGCTGCCTATGAGTATGTGGCCGTCACGGCGCGGGATCGCGTAGCGCCCTTTGGCCAGCACCATGCTCGACAGAAAGTCCGACGCACACTTGTAGAGAATCATCTGGCCTTTTACCGGCTCGACCGGCAGGTCCAGACCAAGGGTCTTGAGCAGTTCACCACTCCACGCCCCCGCTGCCAGAATCACCCGATCCCCGGTTACATCGCCCGAAGGCGTGCTCACGCCCGAAACCCTGCTACCCTCGCGCACAAAACCGCTGACTTCGCACTGCTCGCGAATCTCGACATTGGGCATCGCCAGCAAGGCAGCCTTGAGCGACTTGACCAGCCGGGGGTTGCGCACGTTGGCCACATCGGCCATGTAGATGGCCCGCGAATAGCCCTCCCCCAGAACCGGTACGGCATCATTCACCGCCGAGATATCGACACTGGTCAATGAGCGTTTCTCGCGCACCGCCCATTCAAGCGCGGCCTGTTCGTCGTCAAGGTCGAGCCAGTACAGGCCTGTCTTGTGAACCTCGGGATCGATGCCGGTCTGTGCGAGCAACCGCTCGGCGAGATGCGGGTAGAAGTCCTGCGACCAGTGCGCCAGCGCGGTGACTGCCGGGCTGTAGCGCCACGGGTAAAGCGGCGAAACAATCCCGCCGCCCGCCCAGGAAGACTCCTGACCAACGCCCGAACGATCAAGCAAAACGACGCTGACCTGCTCAGAGGCGAGATTGAAGGCGGTCAGCAGACCTATGACGCCACCGCCGACAATGACTGTTTTTTGCTTGGACATCTTGGTCTCGGGACAAGAAAAACGGTTTTAGCGGCCCCAGCAGTCTTTGGTGGTCACGCCCGAGGTAGCGCCAGTGTTGCTGCGCGCACCGGTGTTGGTGATCACAAAACTGCCGCACTTGTCACCGGCCATCAGCGTGCCGGCTATGGGTGTAGCCGTCAGGGTGAAGTCGGTGGCGTTGAGGGCCGGATTAATCGTGTAGTACGCATTGCTGGCAACCACACCCTTGTAATCAGCATAAGTTCCCTTTTGCGAATAGAAGCGCTCCAGCGCCTGGGTCTGCTCGGACAGCAGGCTGGCAATCGCCGACCGCTGGGTACGCTTCACGTACTCGGTGTAGCTGGGATACGCGATGGCCGCCAGAATACCGACAATCGCCACGACGATCATGAGTTCGATCAACGTAAAGCCCCTGGATATCGCTCGCATGATTCGTTTCCCTATTGGATTTGTCGCCACATGATGCGTTGGCTGCCACTCCCGCCCTTTTCCTGCAGAGGCTCAGCCGGATTGCCCGTGGAGTTATTAACGATCTTCACATCATTGCCGTTCCCGGCACCCGAGACGATAGCTGAGACGACCGGGATGCCGGTGTACCCCAGTCCCGCGACAAGCAAGTCTGAACTGTTGATAGCGCTATCGCCGCTGGTATCGAGCACCTGATAGTTAAGCATGCTGCCAGTCGCGGCATTGAGCTCGAATAAACGACCGGTGCCGGTGCTCTCACAAGGGTCGGCGGAGTTTACGGATGCAGTCGAGAAAATAATCCGGCCCCTACTGGTCTGCGCGGGATAAATGATTCGCTCCCCCAGATAGGGTGCTACGGCGGAGAGCGGCATGTACCAGCCTTTCTTGACTGACCAATCCACATCATTGGTTGTCGATGTGAAATAGGTAGTTCCGTTACTGATGACGCTGCCATTGACCGCCTGCGCCTGCAGGTTCGCCTCGACAGTGCTACCCGTTCCGGAGTCGGCATCCCATATCGCGTAAAAGTCCTGAAGGGCAGTGGTTTGCTTGTCTGCAACTTCCAGAAACTTGCCTGTCCCGAAATAAACGATCTTGCCGTTGAGCGGATGATCGAGCACGAAGGGTTGAACCGTTATCGGTTGGTTGGCACCACGCGGTGCCGTGAACAAAGGCGCGCCGCCAAAAGCCACTTTCCAGCTGGCGGCGGTTGCACCACTCATGTCGAACTTCCACAGCCGCCCTTTCAGGTCGCCCGCGTAGGCAGCCTGAACCACGTTCTGAGCGTTGACACGCAATTTGACCGAAGAAAGCCCGTTATCGGTTTCGTTGTTAAGCACCGGCGTCTGGATCTCGGCAATGAACGCCCCGGTATTGGCATTCAGTACATACAGCGACGCTCTGCCGGTGAAACTGCCATAACCGTTCCCGACCACCATAATCCCGGTGCCATCCGCCATCCGCGCGACATCCGGTTTGGAATAAGCGTATCCAAGATTGTTGAATTTGTTGTTGGTGTCGGACGTGTCAGGTGCCCTGACCTCCCATAACGCGCTGACGGTGTTACTCGTCCCCTCAAATAGCTTGATTGCGAAGAACGCCTTGCCACCAGCCCCGGTCCCACCATAAGCGACGGTGCGCCACGCTGAACCGGCTGACAATTGCGTATCAAACACTGCAATCTGCCCATCCACGGTGAACTTGTGCACGCCGGATCCATAAGTGGTCGATGCGATGGTAGCCAGTGAAGTCAGGGCGGTGGATGGCATGTAGGCGTATCGTCTTGAACCATCACTGGTATTGATAACGTTGAAAAAGCCGTCATTGGCATTGGCCAGAATGCTGGGAGTCATGCTGTTTGCCTTGGTGGCCAGATAGGTGGTGTAAGTGGTGTCACCTGTCAGGTCGGCGGCGGTCTTTTGTGAAGGGAATGCAGTACCAAGCGAAGAGTTGACTATATCGCCCAGCAGCCGGGTACGTGTCCTGAACTTCGCGTTGGTGGTCCCCTTGGCCCAGGCGATAAGCTCTGCTCCGGTGGCATTGGTTGGCAAAGTAGCGTTCAGTGCCGTCTGTTGAGCAGTGCTGAAGGCGTTGTAATCCAGAGCGATCCTCCCCGGAGTGGCAACGTTCCAGGATTCGAAGACCGGTGCCGTTGCCCCACTGACGATGGCGGTGTCGGTAGTCCAGACCGGTGCACTCAACGCTCCATTGGTCTGATCCAGGTTGTAGGCTTTGATAGTGCCATGCCAATCGGTTGGGTCGTAAAGCGTCTGGTAGAACTGAGTCCCCGACTGGAGCGTTGATGAGTTTGCCGCCCCGCCTGCGCCAGAGCCGACCTTGGCATAGATATCGCTCAATGCCAGATTCAAGGCAGATGTCAGCCCCGCGCTGTCATTGGCCTGGAAGTATTTGCCATGGCCATGATTATCATCGGTCGCATCGTTCAACATCTGATTCGATGCAGTGAACCCAATGGTATAGGTGCTCATATTCTGTTTCACAAAGCCTGCGGTGTCCCAGCTTTTGCCGGTCAGGTCGCCCCCGGCAGTCACAGCATCCCGGCGCAGATCGATGTCATAGGCGAACTTGGCAAGATCGTCCAGATACAGCGTATCTCCCTCACCATCGCCAGACAGGTTGGCACCGTCATTGGCTGCGTTCAAATCCCAGTTGGGTAGCGAGCGAGTGGTGTCCAGGACATCGTCAGGGTCGTTGGTGGGGAACGTACGATCATAGGTGGGCAAGCCATCGGTAATCACGACGCCATAGTTTTTCTGGCAGCGGTACTGGATCGGACTCACATAGGTCGATCCGCTTTGATAGAACGGCGTCATCCCCCGGAAGTAGCGGGTGATCTCGTAATAGGTTTCAGCCAGTGGGGTATTGGCTGACGGGGTCAGGTTGGTAATGGCCGTTTTGAGGTCAGTAATATTCTGCGTAGCCTGCTGTTGAGAGACGCCAGTGGTTTGATAAGTGCTGACCGCTACCGGAGAGAGGTCCGCGACCACCCTGGCAATCTTGCCTCCGGGACCAGGATCACTGTTTGTGGGTTGGTTGAAAGACGCGAGGCCAATCCTGAGCGATGTATTGTTGGTCACCAGATTGGTCGCCACGGTTTTCGCGACGTTCATTCGATAGTCATTGGGAATTACGCCATTGGTGTAGTTTCGAACACCAAAAAAGTTGGGGCTGACCAGATCAATGAGATAAGACAGGTAATCAGCGGTATAACGGGTCAGCCCGCTACCGGCTGGATCCGGCAAATTAAGGCAGTACTGAATGCCATTGCGAAATACTGCACGACCGCCAAATGGACACATGAGTGAAAGAGTAAATATGCTGTTGGCGTTGATATCCCCCACCGACAGGGTTTGGTCGTCCGAAATGGTGCTCATGAACGGGCACGCTACGGTAATCAAGCCACTCAGGCACTGAGTCGAGTAGTAACCAATATCCGGACGATTGACCGATGCGTCAAACCCTGAATCCCAGATGATGTTGTACATACTGCCCGAGTTATCGACCAGCAACATAAGGTTTGGTGGCACCGCCGGAGAGCTCAACAGGGGCACTTGCGCTGGCGTGAAGGCATAAACCGGGCTTGCCAGATACAGCGCAAGCAGCGCGCCATAGAGGTATTTCAAGCCACCACGAAGCGCCTTAGCAATTGGCATAGATACTCTCCAGCACCGTTCGCGAGGTGCCTTGAATGGCGATGGCTGTTACCCGATACATCGTTACCGAGCCCGTACAATTTGCAGGACGTTTTATGGGCGTAGGCGTTGTACCCAGATTCTGAATGCCAAACATCGCAGCGCTAGTTCCGATCCAGGTCACCCCGGAAGTGCCCAGCCCCGGATTCTGTACCGTTGTCGAATCAACAGGCGGGGCGCAGGCAGCAAATGAGTTACAGACTGCCATTGCAAAACTGGACTCCATGATCCTGGACTCACCGAGACGAAGCTGTGCCTCGGCTGCCTGAAACGAAACATTACGAACCGTCACACTGCCCGCCATCTTCTCCTGCAATGTGGCGTTCTGCATGGAGGAAATGCCCAGCAATGTCAGCAGCAACAGGAACACGAGACTGACCAGCAGCACCATGCCGCGCTGTCTGGCAGGGAAAGCATAAGTCTGTGTTGAGGTGAAATGCATGGTCTTGTTCATACCCGGCCCGTTCACAAGCGATTACGCAGGTAAGCAACAACGTTGTACTGCTGACTCTTGACGATGCCATTCTGCCCATCCTGCAGCGTCAGACTGATACGAACGCTACGAACGTTAGCAGCATTGGCCTTGGTGACTGCCGTGGTATAGAACATCGGGTTGCCTGCCATTCCAAAGGAAACTGTAAAATCCGCGACATTCTGCAATAGCGGTTGTACATCGCCGCCCGTACCGTACTGGATGGTCAAATTTGTACCGGTAAGCTTGTAAACCAGCTGCCGCAGCGGAAAAGCCGTTTCCCCCGCAGCAGGTGCCCGACTGTTGGCGTAGAGCTGTGTAGTAGTCTGGCAGTTTGAAACGATAGTCCAGGTCGGCGTACCGCCTGCGGTACCTACATCGGTCGTCACCAGGGTGAGCGTCTTGGTCGGGTTATCCCAGAGAATCGGATTATCCAGCGCAGCAGGCCAAGGGACTGCGGGAGCTACAGGCGTGTAATTGCTGAAACTCAGGCAACCATACATACCCGTCATCCGGATTTCCTGAGTCAGTTTGCTCAGTATGAACCGGGCATCTTCCTGCATCCGGGCAGCTGCATTCTGGCTTCGATAAGTGCCTCTGGCGGCGGTGAATATCTGCACGATACCCAGGCTGACAACCAGCCCCAGCACCAGCGCCACCATGATTTCGACCAGACCGAAGCCTTTGGACGGCTTTCTCATGGGTTGACCCCGATCCGGGAGACCAGTTTGAAGATCTGAGTGGTCGGGCTGACGGTCGTATTCCCTGTTGCATGATTGCTCGAACCCGCAGCGCGTGCATCGCTCCAACCAATGATGATAGTCACCTCCGGAGCCTTGCTGACATCAATACTGCCCGTGCCGCTTGCGCCCGCAAAGTTAACGATATTGGTTTTGAAATCATACAAATCCTGCACCCTGGCATCGTTCGGGTTGGCGACTTGCTCCGTAGCCAGACTCGCCAGGGCATAGTTCGCCAGGACATTGGTCGACCCATTGGCAGACGAATTACCATCAACATTCGCCCGGATACGATCCATCATGTCGTAGGCAATGAAGCTGGCCTGGCTGGTCATGGCCGAACTGTCGGTGTATTTGAGGGCATTGAGCTGGATAGCGGCGGCCCCCAGCAGGCCAATCGCCAGGATCAGTACCGAAACCAGCACCTCGATCAGGGTCATGCCGCTCTGGCGATGTCGGGTTTCATTGGGCATTGCAGCTTCCACTGAGGACGATCCGGCCTGTCAGGCAGATACTCATGGTTTTGGTAGTACTGCCTCGGGTGTAGGTCATGGTTACCAGCGAAGACGGCGCGATTAGCCCGCCCAGATTGTTGAAATCGAATGCCGCCACATTGGGATCCGCCACCAACGTACCGCCGCTGCTCATTGCAGCCACTGTACGAAGCGCCTTCTTGTTGGCATCGGAAACCAGATAAACCTGCAATTCGCCAGTCCACGCCGTCCCGCTGGTCGGTGCAATACGCACCGTCACTCCCCGGTTTATCGCCTCAAGTCGCGCATAGTTGAGCGCCCGCTGCAAATCGCTGAGCTCGGTGTCGGCCTTGTTGCTCTGAATGGAACTGGTGAAACTCGGGATAGCGATAGCCGCAAGGATGCCCACCAGGGACACAGTGACTAACAATTCGATGAGGCTGAATCCCTTGGCTATATGACGCATTGAGTGTCTCCTAGACGTTACGACTATAAGGCAGCAATGCCGCAGGAAAATCCATAGCGGGACGTACGGTTGTTTTGTGACGACGAACGCCCGCAAGGTTCTGAAACCGCGGTTTCCAGGGAGGAAAGCATATGAGGCATGCAGGGTTCACACTGATCGAATTATTGATCGTCGTTGCACTGATCGGCATTCTGGCCAACGTCGCAACACCTTCTTTCAAGCAACTGATCGAATCCAGTCGCGGGCTCGCCGCCGCTCAGGAGCTGGCCAGCGGTATCCGTTCAGCAAGAGTCGCCGCTATAACGCGCAATCAGATTGTGACGATTCATGCCATTGAAGGTGACTGGAGCAACGGCTGGCGGATCATACTCGACCTGGACGGCAAAGGCCCCGACGAAAACGATACGCTGCTTGTAGAGCGCGCCAATGGCGGAATGACCCGCGTGGTCGGCAACCAGAAAGTGACGGAGCGACTGAGTTTCAACGGCCTGGGCAACTTGCGCAACAGAACCAACGGCACGTTGCATGTGTGCCTAAACGACCAGCCGGTCAGCAGCTATCGCGTGATAGTTGCGCCGACTGGACGGGTCAGGATAGAGGACACGAAGCGTGATGTTGCTTTGTGCGGGTAGGCAGCTTCAGAGCAGCGACTTGACGCGCAATTCCTTGGGCATGGAGAACGTGATGTTCTCCTCGCGACCGGCGAGTTCATCCGCACCGGTGGCGCCCCAGGCTTGCAATTGCTGGATCACACCACGCACCAAAACTTCCGGGGCCGACGCACCCGCGGTAATGCCAATACGCTCGACGCCTTCGAACCAGCCTTGTTGCATGTCCTCGGCACCGTCGATGAGGTACGCCGGAGTCGCCATGCGCTCGGCCAGCTCGCGCAGGCGGTTGGAATTGGAGCTGTTCGGGCTGCCCACTACCAACACCACGTCACACTCGTCGGCCAGTTGCTTGACCGCGTCCTGACGGTTTTGCGTGGCGTAGCAGATGTCGTCCTTGCGCGGCCCGCCAATGGCCGGGAAGCGCTTGCGCAACGCGTCGATTACCCGGCTGGTGTCGTCCATCGACAAGGTGGTCTGGGTCACGAACGCCAGGGAATCGGGGTTGCGCACCTGCAGGCTGGCGACGTCCTCTTCGTCTTCGACCAGATAGATCGCGCCGCCATTGCTGGCGTCGTACTGGCCCATGGTGCCTTCGACTTCCGGGTGACCGGCGTGGCCGATCAGGATGCACTCGCGGCCGTCACGGCTGTAACGGGCGACCTCGATATGCACCTTGGTCACCAGCGGACAGGTGGCATCGAATACTTTCAGGCCACGGCCAGCTGCTTCGGTACGCACCGCCTGGGAAACACCGTGGGCGCTGAAGATGACAATGACATCATCCGGCACCTGGTCCAGCTCTTCGACGAAGATCGCACCACGAGAGCGCAGGTCTTCGACGACAAATTTGTTGTGAACGACTTCATGGCGCACATAAATCGGCGGACCAAACACTTCCAGAGCGCGATTGACGATTTCGATCGCGCGGTCCACTCCGGCACAAAAGCCGCGGGGGTTGGCGAGTTTGATTTGCATGCTGTGCCTCATGGTTGGTACGGGCAGCCCGGCCTGGGCCGGGCTTGATGGCGAAGGTCAGGAAGCCAGAATCGCCTTCACTTCGAAGATTTCCACTTCAAAGCTCAGTGTCTTGCCTGCCAGCGGGTGATTGAAGTCGATGGTGACCTGATCATCATCGAAAGCCTTCACCACGCCGGGCAATTCGGTATTGGCGGCGTCGTTGAAGATCACCAGCAACCCTTCGGACAGTTCCATTCCCACAAACTGCGAGCGTGGCATGATCTGCACGTTTTGTGGGTTGGGCTGACCAAAGGCGTTTTCCGGCGGAATTTCCACGGTCTTACGATCGCCCGCCTTGAAGCCGAAAATCGCCATTTCGAAACCGGGCAACAGGTTGCCGTCACCAACCTTGAACGTGGCCGGGGCCTTTTCGAAGGTGCTGTCGACGGTATCGCCGTTTTCCAGACGCAGGGCGAAGTGCAAGGTGACCTGCGTATTCTGACCGATGCGCAGCTCACCAGACGAGCCTTGAGTCGAAGACTGCTCAGTCATTGACGGTTTCTCCGGTTTTCTTGCTCTTGAACATATCCAGCGCCAGCATGATTGCGCCGACAGTGATCGCGCTGTCAGCGACATTGAACGCCGGGAAGTACCAGCGGTTCTGCCAATGGACCAGAATGAAGTCGATCACATGGCCCAGCACAATACGGTCGTATAGGTTGCCCAGTGCGCCGCCAAGTACCAACGCCAGTGCAACAGCCAACCATGTATCGTCGCGCCCCAGACGCTTGAGCCAGACGACCAGCACGGCACTGACCACAATGGCGATCAGGGCAAACAACCAGCGCTGCCAGCCGGCACCGTCTGCCAGAAAACTGAAGGCAGCACCGGTGTTATAGGCCAGGGTCCAACTGAAGAAGTCCGGAATCACAATGATCTGCTGGTACAGGCTCAAGGCGTTCTCGAAGTAGTACTTGCTGGCCTGGTCAATGACCAGAACCAGCACGCTCAACCACAGCCAGGCCAGACGGCCAAACGAGGTGTCAGGCATAGTGACGGACCTCGCCTGCACCGCTGATGTTGTCTACGCAACGGCCGCAGATTTCCGGATGCTCAGGGTTTACCCCCACATCCTCGCGATGGTGCCAGCAACGGGCACACTTGGCGTGGCTGGACTTGAGCACTTTGAGTTTCAGGCCCGCGACCTCGGTAACCACCGCATCAGCCGGAGCAGACACCAATGGAGCAACGCTGGCAGTCGAAGTGATCAGCACGAAGCGTAGTTCGTTGCTCAGCTTCGACAGATCGGCGACCAGCGAATCTTCAGCGTACAGGGTCACTTCGGCCTGCAGGTTGCCGCCAATGGCCTTGGCCGCGCGCAGGTTTTCCATTTCCTTGTTGACCGACGTCTTCACCGCCATGATCCGTTCCCAGTAGGCGCGGTCCATTTCGAAGTCGGCAGGCATTTCAGTCAGGCCTTCATACCAGGTGTTGAGCATCACCGATTCGTTGCGCTCGCCTGGCAGGAACTGCCACAGCTCGTCGGCGGTGAACGCCAGGATCGGCGCGATCCAGCGCACCAGCGCTTCGGAGATGTGGAACAGTGCGGTCTGGCAGGAACGACGCGCGGTGCTGTCGGCAGCCGTGGTGTACTGACGATCCTTGATGATGTCCAGATAGAACCCACCCAGCTCCTGCACGCAGAAGTTGTGGATCTTCGAGTACACGTTCCAGAAGCGGTATTCGCCGTAATGCTCTTGCAGTTCGCGTTGCAGCAGCAGCGTGCGGTCAACGGCCCAACGGTCCAGCGCGAGCATTTCTTCGGCCGGCAGGATATCGGTTGCCGGGTTGAAGCCCGACAGGTTGGAGAGCAGGAAGCGCGCAGTGTTGCGGATACGACGGTAAGCATCGGCGCTACGCTGCAGGATCTGGTCGGAAACGGCCATTTCGCCCGAATAGTCAGTCGCCGATACCCACAGGCGCATGATGTCCGCACCCAGCGAGTCGTTGACCTTCTGAGGTGCTACCACGTTGTTCAGCGACTTGGACATCTTGCGGCCGTTCTCGTCGACCACAAAGCCGTGGGTCAGCAGTTCGCGATACGGTGCGTGATCGTCCAGCATGCAACCGGTCAGCAGCGACGAGTGGAACCAGCCACGGTGCTGGTCGGAACCTTCCAGGTACAGATCAGCACGTGGACCGCTTTCATGGCCCATCGGATGCGAACCGCGCAATACGTGCCAGTGCGTGGTGCCCGAGTCGAACCAGACGTCCAGGGTGTCGGAGATCTTGTCGTACTTGGCAGCCTCGTCACCCAGCAGTTCGCTGGCGTCCAGCTTGAACCAGGCTTCGATGCCCTCTTTCTCGACGCGCTGCGCCACTTCTTCCATCAGCTCGACGGTGCGTGGGTGCAGGTCGCCGCTTTCCTTGTGCAGGAAGAACGGAATCGGCACGCCCCAGTTGCGCTGACGCGAGATGCACCAGTCAGGACGGTTGGCGATCATTGAATGCAGACGCGCCTGGCCCCATGCCGGAACGAACTCAGTGTCTTCGATGGCCTTGACCGCACGCTTGCGCAGGGTCTCGCCGCTCTCAGGCTGTTTGTCCATGCCCACGAACCACTGCGCGGTGGCGCGGTAGATCAATGGCGATTTGTGGCGCCAGCAGTGCATGTAGCTGTGGCTGATGGTTTCGGTGTCCATCAGGCTGCCGACTTCGACCAGCTTGTCGATGATGTTCTGGTTGGCCTTGAAGATGAACTGGCCACCGAAGAACTCCAGCGATTCGACATACACGCCGTTGCTCTGCACCGGGCTGATGATGTCGTCGTTGCTCAGGCCGTACTGCTTGCAGATATTGAAGTCGTCTACGCCATAGGCAGGCGAGGAGTGAACGATACCGGTGCCGGCACCCAGCTCGACATAGTCAGCCAGATAGACTGGCGACAGGCGGTCGTAGAACGGGTGGCGGAAGTTGATCAGCTCCAGCGCCTGACCGGTGGTGGTCGCGATGACCGTGCCTTCCAGCTTGTAACGGGCCAGACAGCTTTCGACCAGTTCGGCGGCCAGTACCAGCAGTTTGTCGCCGACATCGACCAGCGCGTATTCGAACTCGGGATGAACGTTCAGCGCCTGGTTGGCAGGGATCGTCCACGGTGTGGTGGTCCAGATCACGATGGAGGCAGGCTTGCCCAGCGCGGGCAAGCCGAACGCCGCCGCAAGTTTTGCCTCATCGGCGATCGGGAACGCGACGTCGATGGTCGAGGACTTCTTGTCCTGATACTCGACTTCGGCCTCAGCCAGTGCCGAGCCGCAATCGAAACACCAGTTGACCGGCTTGAGGCCCTTGAAGACGAACCCGCCCTTGACCATCTCGGCCAGCGCGCGGATTTCCCCGGCTTCGTTGGCGAAGTTCATGGTCAGGTATGGATTGCTCCAGTCGCCCAGCACACCCAGGCGGATGAATTCTGACTTCTGGCCTTCGATCTGCTCGGACGCATAGGCGCGGCACAGCTCACGCGTACGGTCTGCGGAGAGGTTCTTGCCGTGGGTCACTTCAACCTTGTGCTCGATCGGCAGACCGTGACAGTCCCAACCCGGCACGTACGGGGCATCGAAGCCCGCCAGGGTCTTGGAACGCAGGATCATGTCCTTGAGAATCTTGTTGACCGCATGACCGATGTGAATATTGCCGTTGGCGTACGGAGGACCGTCGTGCAGGACGAACTTGGGACGATCCTTGCCAATCTCGCGCAGCTTCTGGTACAGGCCAATGCTGTCCCAGCGCTGCAGAGTTTGCGGCTCGCGCTGGGGCAGGCCGGCCTTCATAGGGAAGGCGGTGTCCGGAAGGTTTAGCGTGGCTTTATAGTCAGTCATTTCAGGCTCTTGTTTAGCGGTTAGCCATGCCAATGGGCACGGGCGGCGGCGACGTCCGCATTGATCGCCGTCTTGAGCGCCTCCAGTGAGGCGAAACGCTGCTCATCACGCAGCTTGTGGTGGAAAGCCACCGTCAAACGCCGGTCGTAAAGATCGCCGGCAAAATCCAGAAGGTGCACTTCAAGGTGGGCACTGCCATCACCCGCTACCGTCGGGCGCACACCGATGTTGGCCACCCCCGGCCAGGTTTTGCCATCGATTTCCGTGCTGACCAGGTAAACCCCGCTCAACGGCACACGACGACGCTTGAGTTGTACATTGGCGGTGGGCGTACCCAATTGACGCGCCAGCTTCTGACCATGCAATACCCGTCCAGTGATCTGGAACGGACGACCAAGCATGCGTTCGGCCAAGGCAAAATCCGACGCAGCCAAGGCCTTGCGTACCTTGGTACTGCTGACCCGGATGCCATCTATTTCAACGGTCTGCGCCGCTTCTACAGTAAATCCATACGTCGTGCCGGCCTGTTGCAGGAAGTCAAAATCGCCGACCCGGTCAAAACCGAAGCGAAAATCGTCGCCTACTTCGAGGTGTTGAACGCCGAGGCCGTCGATCAGCACGGTTTCGACGAAACTCGCGGCACTCAGCTTGCACAGTCGCTGATTGAAGGACAGGCAAAGTACCCGGTCAACGCCTTCGGCACTCAGCAGCTCGAGTTTGTCACGCAGTCGGGCCAGACGTGCCGGAGCGGTCTCGGGAGCGAAGAACTCACGCGGCTGCGGCTCGAAAATCACCACACAGCTGGGCACACCCAATTCGACGGCACGCTCGCGCAGACGCGCCAGGATAGCCTGGTGGCCGCGGTGAACGCCGTCGAAATTGCCAATCGTGGCGACGCAGCCCCGATGTTCGGGGCGCAGGTTGTGAAGGCCTCTAACCAGCTGCATAACGCACTTCTTGCTCATAAAGTGGCCGATTATAACCACACACGGCCGTGGGCGACAGGCAACACACCAAGACCGGATGAAGGTTCTTGGCGTGGCCCCAGAAAACAACGATCAAACCGGGCCTACATAATGGCCTTGCGGGCGAAATCCCTTAGGCGAAAGCCCAGCAACAGAAGCATGGCGAAGTAAGTCACGACACCCGCCGCAACCAGCGCACCCAGACGCAGAAAGCGCTCCAGCATATGACCTTCGTCCCACGCCGGCATGACGTGCATGAGCCCGAGCAGCACAGCCGACATCACCGCAACAGCCACCACCAGCTTCAACAGAAACACCGTCCAGCCAGGTTGCGGCTGAAACAGATCCTGTTTGCGCAACTGCCAGAACAGCAACCCGGCGTTGATACACGCCCCCACACTAATGGCCAGCGCCAGACCGGCATGTTGCAAGGGCACGATGAAGGCCAGGTTGAGCAACTGAGTCACTATGAGGGTGAAGATCGCGATTTTCACCGGGGTGCGGATATTTTGTTGGGCATAAAAGCCGGGAGCCAGCACCTTGATCAGGATGATCCCCAGCAACCCGACTGAATAGGCAACCAGAGCACGCTGGGTCATGGCTGAATCAAGCGCATCGAATCTACCATACTGGAACAACGAAACGGTCAACGGCTCGGCGAGCAACCCCAGCGCCAATGTGCAAGGCAGGACCAGCACGAAACACAGTCGCAGCCCCCAGTCGAGAATCCGCGAATATTCCTGACGATCGCGCTGCGCGTAGGTTTTCGACAGGATCGGCAGCAGGATCGTACCCAGCGCAACACCCAGTACGCCGGAGGGTAATTCCATCAGACGGTCGGCGTAGTACATCCATGACACCGAACCGGCGACAAGGAACGAGGCAAATATCGTATTGATGATCAGAGAAATCTGACTGACAGAAACGCCAAGGATGGCGGGCAGCATCTGTTTCATTACGCGCCAGACGCCGATATCACGCAGATTCAGGCGCGGCAGCACCAGCATGCCGATCTTTTTCAGGTGTGGCAGTTGGTAGAGCAGCTGTAGCAGGCCGCCGACCAGCACCGCCCAACCCAGCGCCATGACCGGGGGATCGAAGTACGGGGTCAGAAACAGCGCGAAGAAGATCATGCTGACATTGAGCAGCGTCGGCACGAACGCAGGTACCGAGAAACGGTTCCAGGTATTGAGGATCGCCCCGGCCATCGATGACAGGGAGATCAGCAATATATAAGGAAAGGTCACCCGCAGCAGGTCCGAGGTCAGCGCAAACTTCTCCGGGGTGTCGACAAAGCCGGGCGCGGTGGCCCATATCACCCAGGGTGCAAAGATCACTCCGAGCAGCGTCACCAGCGCCAGCGCCAGGGTCAGCAACCCGGTGACGTAAGCGACAAAGGTGCGGGTCGCCTCCTCCCCTTGCTGGCTCTTGTATTCCGCCAGGATAGGCACGAACGCCTGGGAAAAAGCGCCCTCTGCGAAAATCCGGCGCAGCAGGTTGGGCAGTTTGAAGGCGATGAAGAACGCATCGGTGGCCATTCCGGCTCCGAAAGTGCGCGCGATGATGGTGTCGCGAACAAAGCCCAGAACCCGGGAAACCATGGTTATAGAGCTTACGGCGGCGAGTGACTTGAGTAGATTCATTGAAAGAGTTGTGCGCCTTGGCAAAGGATGGGCGATTAAGCCCGCCATTTATGCGATACTTCGCGCCGCAAAAACGCCCGAAGCAAAGGCCGCGAGTTTACAGGTCACAGGCCGGAAATAAATCCTCCGGTCAAATGTAGCAACCACTCAGCGGAACACCTTAACTGCCCTTGACAAGACTTCAACTCATCGGCATGATTCGCGGCCTATTTTGTTTGCTATTTCACAAAGTCTTTCGAGGAGCTCGACGGTGGCCAACACACCTTCCGCCAAAAAACGTGCAAAACAGGCTGAGAAGCGTCGCAGCCACAACGCCAGCCTGCGTTCCATGGTTCGTACCTACATCAAGAATGTAGTTAAAGCCATCGACGCAAAAGACGCAGAAAAAGCGCAAGCCGCTTATGTTCTGGCTGTTCCTGTTATCGACCGTATGGCCGATAAAGGCATCATCCACAAGAACAAGGCTGCTCGCCATAAAGGTCGTCTGAACGGTCACATCAAGGCTCTGAGCCTTGCTGCTGCAGCCTAAGCGACCCGCTTGTTAAAAAACCGACCTCAGGGTCGGTTTTTTATTGCCTGCTGGAAAGTAGCCGGTGCAACGGAACTTGTTACGCAGAGCGTCACGACAGGCATTCCCACGCTGGAGCGTGAGGAACGATAATTCAACTATCGTGCGACGCTCCGCGTCGGCATGCCTTTCTGGACGCTCTGCGTCCAACCCTGAGCCACATCAAGGCGCGGGCGCGGTTGTCCATGGCAGGATCGGGATTGCGGTCACGGCATTCTGCGGGCTGCCTTCAATGACCCGGTCGCTATAGACCAGGTACACCAGCGCATTGCGCTTCTTATCGAAGAAGCGCACCACCTGCATGGTCTTGAAGACCAGCGACGTACGCTCCTTGAAGACCTCATCGCCATCCTTGAGGGTTTCCTTGAAGCGGATAGGCCCGACCTGACGACAGGCAATGGACGCCTCGGCACGGTCTTCGGCCAACCCCAGACCACCCCTCACGCCACCGGTCTTGGCGCGCGACAGATAGCACGTCACACCGTCGACCTTGGGATCGTCAAACGCCTCGACCACGATGCGATCGTTCGGCCCGACCATCTTGAACACCGTAGACACCTGACCGATCTCTTCAGCCGAGACCAACACCGGCATCAGCAACGCGGCCGCCAACAAACTTTTCATGAAGCGCATCAAATAGTCCTTTTTTGCAGCCTCGAGTCAGACGAGGATCAGGTTATCCCGATGAATCAGCTCAGGCTCGGCCATGTAGCCCAGCTCGCGCACGATGGATTCGGAAGAGTGACCAATGATTTTCTGGGCTTCGATGGCACTGTAGTTGCTCAGCCCACGAGCGATCTCGCGACCGTCCGGGGCGACGCATACCACCATCTCGCCACGCCGGAAACTGCCCTGCACCAGCTTGACACCCACCGGCAGCAGACTTTTCTGATCCTTGGCCAGCGCCGCAACAGCGCCATCGTCCAGCACCAGCGTGCCGCGAGTCTGCAGGTGCCCTGCCAGCCACTGCTTGCGCGCCGCGAGCATGCCGCGCTCGGGAGACAGCAATGTACCCAAACGCTCGCCACCCTTGAGCCGCGCCAGCACACGCTCGATACGCCCGCCGACAATGACGGTATGCGCACCGGAACGCGCCGCCAGACGCGCAGCGCGCAACTTGGTCTGCATACCACCGCGCCCCAGTGCGCCGCCTGTACCACCGGCCACAGCATCAAGCGCCGGATCATCGGCGCGCGCTTCGTAAATGAGTTGTGCATCCGGGTTGTTGCGCGGATCAGCGTCGAACATGCCGTCGCGGTCAGTAAGGATGACCAGCAGATCGGCCTCGACCAGATTGGCAACCAGCGCCGCCAGCGTGTCGTTATCGCCAAAACGGATTTCGTCGGTGACCACTGTATCGTTTTCGTTGATGACCGGCACAACCCCAAGCTCGACCAGCGTGCGCAGGGTACTGCGGGCATTGAGGTAGCGCTTGCGGTCCGACAGGTCGTCATGGGTCAGCAGAATTTGCGCGGTATGCCGGCCGTGCTCGGCAAAACTCGATTCCCACGCCTGCACCAAGCCCATCTGACCGATGGCCGCAGCAGCCTGGAGCTCATGCATGGCGCTGGGTCGAGCCGTCCAGCCAAGACGGCTCATACCGGCAGCCACTGCCCCGGAAGACACCAGCACCAGCTCGACACCCGCCTCATGCAGCGCCACCATCTGCTCCACCCAAACACCCATGGCGTTGCGATCCAGGCCCTTGCCATCCGCGGTCAGCAAGGCACTGCCAATCTTCACAACCCAGCGCTGGGCGCCCGTCACTTTGCTGCGCATCTTCTTCCAACCTTAGCCAGAGATTTTCAAATTCGGGATACAAAAACGCCGCTGACAATCGTAGCGGCGTTCAAGTTTACTTCAAGCGATCAGTCACGGACGTAAATGATTTCCGGACCGTCTTCATCGTCCACATCTTCTTCGTCCCAGTCATCGTCACCGATGTCATGCACGCTCTTCACGCCGCTGCGACGCAGTGCACGCTGATCATCCAGGGCCTGCAACTGAGCACGGGCTTCGTCTTCGATGCGCTGATCCAGCTCGGCCAGCTCTTCAGCATAACCAGGCTCCTCGGCGATACGCTGGCTGCGCTCTTCGAGGTAACGCATGATGTCGCGGGTCAACTGCTCGGTACCTTCTTTGGCAATGGCAGAGATCACGTAAACAGGGCCGGTCCACTCCAGACGATCAACGATCTCCTGCTTGCGCGCTTCCTGCTCCTCTTCGAGGATCTGGTCACACTTGTTCAGCACCAGCCAGCGATCACGCTCGGCCAGCGACGGGCTGAATTTTTCCAGCTCGTTGACGATCACTTCAGCGGCATCAGGAGCACTGCTTTCATCCAGCGGCGCCATATCGACGAGGTGCAACAGCAGGCGGGTACGCGCCAGATGCTTGAGGAAGCGAATCCCCAGACCGGCACCATCGGATGCACCTTCGATCAGACCTGGAATGTCGGCCACCACAAAGCTCTTCCAGCGATCGACACTGACAACGCCCAGGTTTGGCACCAGCGTGGTGAATGGATAGTCGGCGACTTTTGGCTTGGCAGCGGATACCGAGCGAATGAAGGTGCTCTTGCCAGCGTTTGGCAAGCCCAGCAAACCAACATCGGCCAGCACTTTCAGCTCAAGCTTGAGATCACGCTGATCACCCGGCTTGCCCGGCGTGGTCTGACGCGGAGCACGGTTGGTACTGGATTTGAATCGAGTGTTACCCAGACCATGCCAGCCGCCCTGGGCGACCATCAGACGCTGACCGTCTTTAGTCAGGTCACCGATGATTTCCTGGGTAGTGGCGTCAATGATGGTGGTCCCGACCGGCACACGCAGTACCAGCTCCTCACCCTTGCGACCCGTGCAGTCTGCGCTGCCGCCATTGGAGCCGCGCTCGGCATCGAAGTGACGGGTATAACGGTAGTCGACCAGCGTATTCAGGTTGACGTCGGCGACCATGAAGATCGAGCCACCATCACCACCATCACCACCGTTCGGACCACCGTTTTCAATGAATTTTTCGCGACGGAAGCTCATGCAACCGTTGCCACCGTCACCGGCTTTTACTCGAATGGATACTTCATCTACAAATTTCATAACGCACGCCTCCCGCCACAGGGACGAGCAGAACCACATAAATTACATAAGACTCTTGCAAAAATGAGCGTTGCGATACCGATCAGAAACCAGCGACCCCAGGGGTCAACATCACAACAGCCCGCACAAACAGTTTTGCAAGAGACTCACCTGCCTCTCTACCTCTACAAACAAAAAAGCCCCGTCGCAAGACAGGGCTTTTAAGCAACTGCGTGATTACGCTGCGGAGACTTCAGTCTTCGGAACGATGCTCACGTAGCGGCGACCGAAGGCGCCCTTGACCTGAAACTTGATCACGCCTTCCACTTTCGCGAACAGGGTGTGATCCTTACCCATGCCAACGCCGTAGCCAGCGTGGAATTGGGTACCGCGCTGACGCACGATGATGTTGCCAGGAATGATAGCCTGGCCGCCATACATCTTCACGCCAAGGCGTTTGGCTTCTGAGTCGCGCCCGTTACGGGTACTACCACCAGCTTTTTTGTGTGCCATGAGTCAATTCTCCAAATGAGGATTAGGCTGAATTAAGCCTGAATACCTGTGATTTTGATCTCGGTGTACCACTGGCGGTGGCCCATACGCTTCATGTGGTGCTTACGACGACGGAACTTGATGATACGAACCTTATCGTGACGACCTTGCGAAACCACTTCAGCCACAACGGTAGCGCCAGCAACAACTGGAGCACCGATGTTGACGTCGTCGCCATTGCCAACCAGCAGAACGCGGTCGAAAGTGACGGATTCGCCAGTAGCGATTTCCAGTTTTTCAATTTTCAGGTATTCACCTGGGGCGACTTTGTACTGCTTGCCACCGGTAACAATTACTGCGTACATGGTATTTCTCCGAAAATCCTGCTCACCCAGCTCTTTATAAGAAGAGTATCGGCTGGCATGGCTGCATGGGGCTGGAACGGCCCGTTTGCATTGCGTAAGGCAGGTGCTGCCCAGGAAAGTTAGGGTGCGCGATTGTACGCAAGGCATTCGTGTGTTGCAAGAGGCGGGTCGTCATACCTTGACACGCTCTACCCCGCGACCTAGCATGCGGCGCAACCTATCCGGAGCACGTGTCGCTGATGCAACCCCAAGCCTTCTATCGCGCGGTGGCGGACGACTTTAGTGCCGTTGACCTTATCATCAAAAAGCAACTGACGTCGCGCGTACCGCTGGTCTCGAAAATCGGTGATTACATTACGTCGGCAGGCGGCAAGCGTCTGCGTCCGTTGCTGGTACTGCTGTGTGGCAAGGCGCTGGGCCGCGAAGGCGATGACCTTCGCCTGCTGGCCGCCACAATCGAATTCCTCCACACCGCAACCCTGCTGCATGACGACGTCGTCGACATGTCCGGCATGCGTCGTGGTCGATCCACCGCCAACGCGCTGTGGGGCAATGCGCCCAGCGTGCTGGTGGGTGACTTCCTGTATTCGCGCTCGTTCGAAATGATGGTCGAACTGGGCTCGATGGAAGTCATGAGAATCCTGTCTAAGGCGACCCGTATCATTGCCGAAGGCGAAGTGCTGCAGTTGTCGAAGATTCGCGACGCCAGCACCACTGAAGAAACCTACATGGAAGTGATTCGCGGCAAGACAGCCATGCTGTTCGAAGCCTCGACCCACAGCGCCGCGGCCCTGTGCAACGCCCCCCAGGAACAGAGCGAAGCACTGCGCACCTTCGGCGATCATCTGGGTGTGGCCTTCCAGTTGGTGGATGACCTGCTGGACTACCGTGGCGATGCCGAGACACTGGGCAAGAACGTCGGTGACGACCTCGCCGAAGGCAAGCCGACCCTGCCGCTGATCTACACCATGCGTGAAGGCAGCCCGGAGCAGGCCGCGCTGGTTCGTCAGGCGATCCAGAAAGGTGGTCTGGAAGATCTGGAAAGCATCCGCAATGCTGTGGAAAGCGCTGGAGCGCTGGACTACACCGCACAACTGGCCCGTGACTATGCCGCCCGCGCGATTGCCTGTCTGGACGCCCTGCCGCCCAGCGAGTACCGGGATGCACTGGTCGAGCTGAGCGAGTTTGCGGTCGCCCGCACACACTGACAGCCATCGCAGCCGAAAAGCCCGTCCAGCGTGACGGGCTTTTTATTACCTGCGCACAACGCCCATCGCGCTCAAGCACCTTCAGTGTGTGTAGCCAGCAAGTTTCTCCTGCATGAAATCCAGAAAACACTGAATCCTCAACGCCAGTCGCGAATTGCGGTAGTACACGGCATGAATCGGCTGACGATAGCCACTGTTGGCGCCCTTCAACAGACAGACCAGCCGCCCCTCGCGCAGGTCATCATTGGTCATGAAGTCGGAAAGACAGGCGATTCCCACGCCCTCCAGCACCAGATGGCGCAAGGTGTCACCGCTGGATGCCGAGATGGCAGGCTTGATAGACAGGCGATCGCCCTCAGCGTGGCGCAACGGCCATTGATTGAGAGATTCCACGTGTGTGAAACCCACCAATACGTGTTGCGCCAGATCTTCTGCGGTTTTCGGGGTGCCGTGGCGTTGCAGGTAAGCCGGGCTGGCGACGATATTCAGCAGGCAACTGCCCAGCGAGCGGGCATGCAGGGTCGAGTCAGGCAGCACGCCGATTCGAATGGCAATATCGGTGCTCTGCTCAAGCAGGTCGATGAACCAGTCATCACTGTTGAGTTCCAGTTCGATATCCGGGTAACGCTGACGAAACTCCGCCACATACGGCACGATGCAATGCAGCATGAACGGTGATGCGGCATTGATACGCAAGCGGCCGGCGGGCGTCTGCCGGGAGGAAGAGAGCCTTTCTTCCAGGCTTTCCATCTGCTCAAGAATATGGCGGGCCCGTTCCAGAAAGAACTTGCCCTCCTCGGTCAGGTCCATGCGCCGCGTCGTGCGGTTGATCAGCGTGGTTTCAAGCTTGGCTTCCAGACGCGACAGGGTACGGCTGACACCGGAGGGCGTCTGGCCCATTTTCTCTGCCGCCGCGGAAATCGAACCGCTTTCGATGACCGAGACAAACACCTGCAATTCATCAGATCTGGCTTTCACTGTTGTCCCCTGCTCAACGCTCAGAGGATATTAGCGCTGTTCAGTGCAAAGGTTGTGCTTACTGCGCACCAAACACTTTGCCCAGGTGAGCCTCGTAACGCTGCACATCCGCTTCGATATTCGGCATTTTCATCACGTCCACTGCCAGAAACGTCGGCAGCCCGGTCATACCCAGAAACTCGTTGGCCTTGTGAAACGGGAAGTACACCGCGTCGACACCCTTGGCCTCGAAGAAATCAGAAGCGTCATCGAAGGCTTTCTGTGGCGCATTCCAGGTCGCGGAAATCATGTATTGCTTGCCCTGCAGCAAGCCACCGCTGCCATACGTCTGCGACGCATCCGAACGGGTGCGGCCGTCATTGGCGTATAGGCTGCCGTGCCCTTCGGTGAACACTTCATCAATGTATTTTTTCACTGTCCACGGCGCCCCCATCCACCAGCCAGGCATTTGCCAGACGATGACATCGGCCCAGAGAAACTTCTGCACTTCCTCGGCCACGTTGTAACCGCCGTCAATGAAGGTTTCCTTCACATCAAAACCGGCGCGGTCCATGAACGCTACGCCCGCCTCGTGCAGGGTCGCGTTGTAGCGACCATCGGAGTGCGCGAACTGCTTGCCGCCGTTGAGGAACAATACTTTTTTCATGGCTGATCTCTCGCAACCCGACCCCGGCCGTCTTGAGGCTGAGGTGGAGGTGATTAATGGATGAGCAGAGAGTAAAGAGATGCGCGCCTGTGAGTAAGACAGCGAAGGGCAAAATACTCTTGCCTCACAGTCACGAATGGCGCGAAGACTATTGAGCGAAATGCGTGAGCGGATGAAGACAGGTTTACCTCATCAGGCTCAACCTTTTATCAGCAGGTGCAGCCCCAAAAGGCCCATGCCGATGAAGAACACGCGCTTGAACAGCACCGCACTGATTCGCTGGCGCAGCCATTGCCCCAGCAGCATGCCCAACAGGGCTGGCATCAGCGCCAATGTGGATGCGCCCAGTTCTGCGCCGCCCAGCGCACCGTTCCACGACAAGCCCGCTGCCAACGCCAGCGTGGAAACAGTGAAGGACAACCCCAGCGCCTGCACCAGTTGATTGCGTTCAAGCCCCAAGGTCTGCAAATAAGGCACCACGGGAATCACGAACACGCCGGTGGCCGAAGCGATAACCCCGGTAATAAGGCCGCACAGCGGGCCCAGCCAGCGCTCGGCAGCGGCAGCAACCTTGAAGGTCGGCAAAAACAGCCCGCTCAGTGCGTAGAGAAACAATGCGCCACCCAACGCTCGCGTCATCGAATGACTGCCGCTCATGCCAAGCCAGAAAGCCCCGGCCAGAGTACCAATGAGAATCATGCCCAGCATCGGCCATAGCCGCTTCAGCAGCGGTCGCAGGTTTCCGCCCGTCGCCAATTGCCAGACGTTGGTGAAGGTCGATGGAATGATCAGCAGCGCCGCAGCCTGCGCCGGCAGCATGGCCAGCCCCAGTAAGCCCATCGCTACAGTGGGCAGGCCGAGGCCAATGACACCTTTGACCGTGCCGGCCAGCAGAAAAGTGCCGATCACCAGCGCCGAAAAGCCCCAGCCGAGGGTTTGATAGAAGTCGAAGATCGAATGCATGGCATCCCTGGCCACGTTGATAAAGGGTGGGGCCTAACGTTTGTCAGACCGCTCGCGCAAATAGGCCAGCACGTCCATTTGGTTGCCGGCGAATTCGATACGCGCAGCTTTATGTTCGCGCTGATAAGCGTACATCGGGTCGTAATATTCGCCGAGCAGGCCCTCGATCCAGCCCCTGTGCAGATCAACCTTACCGCTGCGCTGTTGCTCGTCCAGCGCTGCCTGCATAAGGCCGGACAAGCGTTGATGACGCTCGCCGCCCAGGCGTTTGTGAATGTTGTTCAGGCTCTGCAACAGACGCTCGGCGAACAGGCCAAAGCCCTGCGATTCGCCTTTGACGCTGATGAACTCTGCGCAGAGGTTGATCACGTAATCATCGAGAATCCGCTCGACGCGATTCTCGAAGCTGTCTTCCAGCCAGACCATCGCGCAGCCCTGCATCGCCTGGTGCAGCTCCAGCGGCACGTTGCAACTACCGACCAGACGGCTTTCATCTTCCACAACGAATTGTTCGATACCGGCTGCGCGCTTCTTGAGCAGGTCGATGGCCAGCCGGTTCTCGAAGTCGATCTGCGCCGGTTGCCCGGTGGCACGCTTGCCGAAGCTGGAGCCGCGGTGGTTGGCGATGCCTTCCAGGTCCAGGCTGTTGCGCAGCTGCGTCAACACTTCGGTCTTGCCCGTGCCGGTCATTCCGCCGAGCACGACGATATCGCACTCGCTCACCGCCTCGTGCAGGGTATCCAGCAGAAACGTGCGCATCGCCTTGTAGCCGCCAAGAACGCGCGGGTAGTCGACCCCGGCATCCTTCAGCCAGCGCTGTACCGTCTGCGAGCGCAGCCCGCCGCGAAAGCAATACAGGTAGCCATCCGGATTCGCCCTGGCGAACTCGATCCACGCGCTGACACGTTCGTCCTTGACCTGACCGCAGACCAATTGATGCCCGAGCTGGATAGCGGCGTCCTGACCATGTTGCTTGTAGCAGGTACCGACCTTCTGCCGCTCGATGTCATTCATCAGCGGCAGGTTGATCACGCCCGGAAACGCGCCCTTGGAAAACTCGACCGGAGCGCGAGCGTCCATCATCGGCACGTCATTGAGAAAAAGTGTGCGGTAGTCGCTGCTGTTGTCGGCCATCAGAACACCTCGACGGCGTGGGTCTGTCGCTCACGCAGGGTGCCAATAGGGTTGAGCAGCAGGCCCAGTTCGGCAGCCACCGTCAGAAACTCCGCCTCACCTTCAGGGCTGACCGCGACCAGCAGACCGCCGCTGGTCTGTGGGTCGCACAGCAGGTCGCGCTGGGCATCGCTCAGCGCAGCGATCCTGTCGCCATAGCTTTCAAAATTGCGCAACGTGCCGCCCGGCACACAGCCCTCGGCAATGTAATGCTCGACGCCGGGCAGGCGCGGTACAGCGGCGTAATCCAGACGAGCGGTCAGGCCTGCACCATCAGCCATTTCAACCAGATGCCCGAGCAGACCGAAGCCGGTGACATCGGTCATTGCCAGCACCCCGGCCAGCTTGCCGAAGCGACTGCCCGGCTTGTTCAAGGTGCACATCCAGTCCCGCGCCAGACCGATGTCTTCATCGCGCAATTTCGACTTTTTCTCGGCAGTAGTGAGAATGCCAATGCCCAACGGCTTGGTCAGGTACAGCGTGCACCCCGCCTGGGCGGTGTCGTTGCGTTTCATGTGCTTTTTCTGCACCACGCCAGTTACAGCCAGACCGAAGATCGGCTCCGGCGCGTCGATGGAGTGCCCGCCCGCCAGAGGAATACCGGCAGCGTCGCAGACGGCACGACCACCGCGAATGACTTCACGCGCCACTTCTGGCGGGAGGATATTGACCGGCCAGCCGAGGATGGCGATGGCCATCAGCGGATCGCCGCCCATCGCATAGATATCACTAATGGCATTGGTCGCGGCGATACGGCCGAAGTCGAACGGGTCATCGACGATAGGCATAAAGAAGTCAGTGGTCGAGACCACGCCGCGCTCGTCATCCAGCGCATAGACCGCTGCGTCATCACGCGAAGCATTGCCAACCCAGAGCCTGGGGTCGAGGTTCTGAGCGCCGCTGCCAGCGAGGATCACGTCCAGCACCTTGGGGGAAATCTTGCAGCCACACCCTGCTCCATGACTGTACTGGGTCAGGCGGATTGGCTCATTCATTGCGACACTCTCGGTTACTGGGAAACAGGCTGTGGAGTCTAGGGGCTGTTCCCTTATCAGCGCAAACCGCGTCGTGCGCCGATCGTGCACTCGGGCGATGAATCTGCCGAACTGGCCTTTCTCGCCATGCCTCTTATAATCCCCGCGCATCACCACCGAATCCTGTGAAGCGCCGCCTGCTCGTGCTGGCGGGCGTCACGTTATCCTTTTTCCGCTATTGAACCGGAGAACCTCCATGCTCAAGCGTACCCTGGCGCTCGCCGCCGGCCTTGCCCTGTCCTTCTCCGCCCTGACCAGCCACGCTGCCGACACCCTGCGCGTCTCGGCCATTCCCGATGAAGCGCCCACCGAACTGCTGCGCAAGTTCAAGCCGCTGGGTGCCTATCTGGAACAACGACTGGGCATGAAAGTCGAGTTCGTTCCGGTCGCCGACTACCCGGCAGTGGTCGAAGCACTGGCCACTGACCGGCTCGACATGGCCTGGCTGGGCGGCTTCACCTTCGTTCAGGTCAACCTCAAGACCGGTAATGCGGTGCCACTGGTACAGCGTGAGCAGGATGCGAAATTCACCAGCAAATTCATCACCTCCGACCCGAACGTGAAAACCCTGGCGGACCTCAAGGGCAAGACGTTTGCTTTCGGCTCGGTGTCGTCGACATCCGGCAGCCTGATGCCGCGTTATTTCATGCTCAAGGAAAACATCAAGCCGGAAACGTTCTTCAGCCGCGTCGCCTATTCCGGCGCGCATGACGCAACTGCCGCATGGGTTCAGGCGGGCAAGGTCGATGCGGGCGTGCTCAACGCCAGCGTCTGGGACAAACTGGTCGCCAGCGGCAAGGTCGACACCAGCAAGGTTCACGTCTTCGAAACCACGCCAACGTATTTCGACTACAACTGGACTGTACGCGGCAGCATCGACCCGGCGCTGGCGGCGAAGATCAAACAGGCCTTCCTTGACCTTGACCCGGCTAACCCGGAGCAGAAGGCAATCCTTGATCTTCAGGCTGCCAGCCGCTTCATCGAGACCAAACCAGAGAACTACAAAGGCATCGAAGAAGCCGCTCGCGCTGCCGACCTGCTGAAATGACCCTGCGTCTGTCCGGCATCGAACTGCGCCACAGCGACGGCACACTGGCGTTGCGCGGCCTTGATCTGAACATCGCTCGTGGCGAGCGGGTCGCGATCATCGGGCCGTCGGGTGCGGGCAAGACAACGCTGCTCAACCTGCTGGCCAGCGCGTTGCCGCCCAGTGCCGGACAACTGGAAGTGCTGGGGGCTGATCCCTGGCAGCTTTCCAGCAAACGCCGCCAGCGCCTGCGCAGCCGCATTGCGCTGATTCATCAGGCACCGCCGTTACCCGCGCGCCAACGGGTCATCACTGCGGTGTCGGCGGGCAAACTTGGTCAATGGGGGCTGGGCAAAAGTCTGCTGAACCTGCTGCACCCACTGGACGTTTCTGGCACCCGCGAAGTGCTGGCACGTCTGGACCTCGCGGACAAACTGTTCGAGCGCTGCCAGCAGTTGTCTGGCGGGCAGCTGCAACGCGTTGGCATCGCCCGCGCCTTGTATCAGGCACCTGAACTGCTGCTGGCCGACGAGCCGGTTTCGGCGATGGACCCGCGTCTGGCCGATCACACCCTTGCGCTGTTATGCCAGCACGCCATCGAGCACCACGTGACGCTGGTCGCCAGCCTGCATGCGGTGGAGCTGGCGCTGGCGCACTTTCCGCGAATCATCGGGGTGCGCGACGGGCAAGTTCACTTCGACCTCGCCGCAAACGAGGTCGACCGGCAGCATCTCGACACCCTGTATGCCAATGAACAACTGAGCCCTCAGCCTGCCCCGGATGTGTCTGAAACACCCTGGACGCCGCGATGCTGACTCAGGATCAGCGCGACCCGGCGGCAACGCCACGCCTGTTGCTGACGCTGCTGGCGGTCGCCCTGCTCTGGCCGGGCATTCGTCTGGCCGAACTGAATCCGCTGGTACTGCTGCAAGCCGATAATGCGCGGACGATGGGCAGCTTTCTCGCTGGGTTCTGGCCTGTGGCGCACTCTGCAGAATTCCTCGGGCTGTTGTTGGAGGCGACATTGCAAACGCTGGCTATCGCCACGGCTGGCATCGCCCTTGCTCTGCTGCTGGCTGTACCGGCAAGCCTGCTCGCCAGCAAGGCGCTGTCCCTGTCGGCCGCCTCACGCGGCGGGCGTCCCGGTTGGCTCGGCCAATGCCTGCGCTGGCCGGTGCGCGGCATGTTGATCTTCCTGCGCAGCGTGCCGGAAATCGTCTGGGCGCTATTGTTCGTGCGCGCGGTCGGCTTGGGTCCGACCGCGGGCGTGCTGGCAATCGCCATCACTTACGCAGGCATGCTCGGTAAGGTATACGCCGAGATTTTCGAATCGGTGGACCAACGCCCGGCCCACGCCCTGCTTCAATCGGGCAGCGGACGCCTCGCCGCGCTGGCTTACGGCATCCTGCCCAGTGCGGCAGCCGAATTGACGTCCTACACTGTGTACCGCTGGGAGTGCGCCGTGCGCGCTTCGGTGGTCATGGGTTTCGTCGGCGCAGGCGGACTGGGTCAGCAGATCGACCTGTCGATGCGCATGTTCGCCGGTGACGAAGTGGCGAGCATGCTGCTGACCTTCCTGCTGCTGGTGCTGCTCGCCGACCAGCTCAGCCGCCTGCTGCGCAGGCAGTTCACATGAAGCGCGCAGGCAATCTGCTGCTGGTGCTGGCGATGATTAAGGCAGTGATCGCATCGTTTATGTACCTCGGCCTCGACCTCTTCACCCTGGGCAGTCACGACAACCTGACGCAGATGGGCCGTTACGCATTGCGCTTCATGAGCCCGGACCTCAGCAGTGAGCATTTGCAGGCAATCGGCCAGGGCGCTCTGGAAACTCTGGCAATGTCTGCACTGGGCACATTGCTGGCGGCCATCGCAGGTTTGTTGCTGGCATTGCCCGCTGCCGGTCGCCTGGGCTGGCCGTTGCGCAGCGTGAGTCGTCTGCTGCTCAATGCACTGCGTGCCATTCCGGAACTGGTGTGGGCCGTGTTGATGGTGCTCGCCGCAGGTCTTGGACCCAACGCGGGCACTCTGGCGCTTGCACTGCACACCACTGGCGTACTCGGCAGATTGTTTGCCGAGGCACTGGAAAACACTGCACCCGAGCCCGCCGCTGCCATTCGCATGCAAGGCGGTAGTGCCTGGCAGGCATTCGGCTATGGCACCCTGCCCAACCTGTGGCCGCAGTTGCTGGCCTACACGCTGTACCGCTGGGAGAACAACATTCGCATGGCCAGCGTGCTGGGTTTTGTTGGCGCGGGTGGGTTGGGCCAGATGCTTTACATAAGTCTCAGCCTGTTTCAGGAAGCGCAGGCCAGCACCGTGATTCTGGCGATGCTGATCCTGGTGTTCGCCGTTGACGCGTTGAGCGGCTGGAGCAGACAGCGTTGGGTAAGCAACTGACCCGGCACCAGAAACGAAAACGCCACGGTCCTGAAGCTCGGAACCGTGGCGTGATCACAGAGTGACTCAGTAGCCCAGTGACAACCCGGTGTTGCGACGCGGGTCGTTGGCACCGTAGAAGCGGTTGTTACCGACCGGTTTGCCGCCCAGCGAAGGCGCGCCTACCAGAATCGCTGCCACATGATTGAGTGGCTGCGGACCGGCAAACTTGTGGCCCCAGCTCTCAAGAATCTTCAGCGTGTCGGGGCTGACCGCGAAGGTATCGATGTTGGTCGCCTCAGGCTGCCATTGCTGATGGAAACGCGGCGCGTCCACAGCTTCCTGAATGTTCATACCGTAGTCGATGACGTTGAGCATGGTCAGCAACGTCGCGGTAATGATGCGACTGCCACCTGGCGTGCCGACAACCATCACGGCCTTGCCGTCCTTGGTGACGATGGTCGGGCTCATCGAAGACAGCGGCGTCTTGCCCGGCGCGATGGCGTTGGCTTCGCCCTGCACCAGACCGTACATGTTGGGCACGCCGACCTTGACGGTGAAGTCATCCATTTCGTCGTTGAGAATCACACCGGTCTTGCTGGCCATGACGCCCGCGCCGAACCAGTTGTTCAGAGTGTAGGTCACCGAGACCGCATTGCCCCATTTATCGACAATCGAATAGTGGGTGGTGTTGCTGCCTTCATGGGGCGCGACGCCCGGTTTGATCTTGTTCGAGTCGCCGGCTTTTTGCGGCTCGATGGCCTCACGCAGCTTGGCCGCGTACTTCACGTCCAGCAGGTGCTCGACCGGGTTCTTGACGAAATCGGGGTCGCCCAGATAGCTGTTGCGGTCTACGTAGGCATGACGCATGGCTTCGATCTGATAATGCATACCCTGCGCCGAGCGGAAGCCCAGCTCTTTCATCGGGTAGCCCTCGAGGATGTTCAGAATCTGGCAGATGACCACGCCACCGGAACTTGGAGGTGGCGCTGACACGACGTGGTAGCCACGGTAGTCGCATTCGACCGGAGCCAGCTCGCGGGTCTTGTAATGATCGAGGTCGGCCTGGGTGATGATGCCCTTGCCAGCCTGGCTTGAATCGACCAGCGCCTTGGCGACCCAGCCCTTGTAGAAACCGTCGCTGCCCTTATCGGAGATTTCTTTAAGAGTCTTGGCCAGGTCTTTCTGCACCAGCTTCTGACCAACCTGCATCGGCTCGCCCTTGTCGAGGAAGATCGACCCGGAATCAGCCATATCTGCCTTGAACACCTCCGTGGCGCTCGACAGCATGTCGACATCGCCCTGACCCAGCACAAAGCCCTCCTCGGCCAGCTTGATCGCCGGGGCGATAACTTCTTCGCGTTTGCGGGTGCCGTACTTGCTCAGGGCCATTTCCATGCCGGACACGGTGCCCGGCACGCCAACGGCCAGATGACCTTTGGCACTGAGATCAGGAATGACCTTGCCGTCCTTGTCCAGGTACATGTTGGCCGTCGCGGCCAGAGGTGCCTTTTCGCGGAAGTCGAGGAAAGTCTTGCGCCCGTCCGCCAACTGGACGGTCATGAAGCCGCCGCCACCGAGGTTACCGGCCGCAGGGTAGACCACCGCCAGCGCGTAACCGACCGCTACAGCCGCATCGACGGCGTTGCCGCCAGCCTTGAGCACATCGACACCCACATGGGTAGCCAGGTGCTGAGCCGTCACAACCATGCCGTTTTCGGCGGCAACCGGGGCTTGTGATGCAGCAAATGAGGGGGAATAAGCGACGATCAATGCCGTCGCTATCAGCGATCTGGCGAGGGGTTCGAACTTCATGGTCGATCTCTTCTTTTTCTGAGTCAGGGACGTTTGATGAGTGGAGCGCCAGCCTCCAGGCGAGGATGCGGCGCTTCTCGTCGAAGCGTACCGAGCATCCCTGCGCTGATCTGACGAGGTCCAAAGTAGCCGGTTCTGCCACGTTTTCCTAATGTAAAAACCGGATACAAAGCTACGCCCCACTGATTCCCGACACGGGTGACGCCTAGGCTTTCGGGCGATACCCCTCAATGATCGCCGAGAAATCCTTGCCGCCATCACCGCGCAGGCCCATGGCCTGGTACAGCTGTTGCGCCACTGCGCCGAGGATGACCGGTTGATGCGCAGCGCGCGCAGCCTCGGTTGCCAGGCCAAGATCCTTTAGCATCAACTCAGCGCCAAAGCCGCCGCTGTAACCGCGTGACGCTGGAGCGGTTTCGACAATGCCGGGCCACGGGTTGTACGCCTCGGAACTCCAGCAACGGCCAGTCGAGGTATTGATGATGCCGGCCAGCACATGAGTATCGATGCCCAGCGCATTGCCCAATGCCATGGACTCGGACACGCCGATCATGGAAATCGCCAGCAGCATGTTGTTGCAGATCTTGGCAATCTGGCCGGTGCCCACGTCGCCACAATGCACGATGTTACGGCCCATCTGCTCCAGTACCGGTTTGAGCACGGCAAAATGCTCGGCAGATCCGCCGACCATGAACGTCAACGTCCCGGCCTGCGCGCCACCGGTGCCGCCTGACACCGGCGCGTCGCCCAACACCACGCCTTGCTGTGCGGCGACAGCGGCGATGTCACGGATGGTCTGCGGGTCGATGGTGCTGCAATCAACCGCCGGAACGCCGGGTGAGATGCCTTTCAGCACGCCGTCGTCGTTCAGGTACACGCTACGCACATGCGCCGCAGCAGGCAGCATGGTGATGAGCAGCTCGCTGCCTTCGGCGGCCTGCCGGGGTGAGTCGCTGACCTGTGCGCCCAGACCGGCGAATTCAGCCAGCACGCTCTTGTTGAGATCGAACACCTGCAAGGTGTGTCCGGCCTTGATCAGGTTGCGGGCCATGGGCGCGCCCATGTTGCCCAGACCGATAAATGCGATGTTCATTATTGTTCTCCTGGCCCGACTGACAGGCTGTGCTCAACGCAAATTGATCGTGGTGTTCACGCCGTCGTTCACGCTGTCGTCATCGAACCAGCGGCTGGTAACGGTCTTGGTCTGAGTGTAGAACTGCACCACCTGTTTGCCATACGGGCCCAGATCGCCCAGTTTGGAACCTCGCGAGCCGGTAAAACTGAAAAACGGCACCGGCACGGGAATCGGAATATTGATCCCGACCTGCCCGACATCAATCTCGCTTTGAAACTTGCGCGCCGCCGCCCCGCTCTGGGTGAACAAGCCAGTGCCGTTGCCGAACGGGTTGGCGTTAACCAGCGCGATAGCCTCATCAAGGGTGTCGACCTCAAGCACCACCAGCACCGGACCGAAAATCTCCTGGGTGTAGATCTGCATGTCGGTGGTGACACCCGAGAACAGCGTCGGCCCTACGAAGTTGCCGCGCTCGTAACCCGGCACCGAAACCTCCCGACCATCCAGTTCAAGCGTCGCGCCTTCACGCACACCGCTCTCGATGAGGTCCAGAATGCGCTGCTTTGCCTTTCTGGAAATCACCGGCCCGATGTCCGTCCCTGCCTCCTGGCCGGCATTGACCTTGAGTTTCTGCGCCCGCGCCTTGAGGTCCGGCAGCCACTGTTTCGACGCACCGACCAGCACCACTACTGAGGTCGCCATGCAACGCTGGCCCGCTGCACCAAAACCTGCGCCCACCAATGCATTCAGCGTTTGCTCACGGTTGGCATCAGGCAGCACGACCGCGTGATTTTTCGCGCCCATCATCGCCTGCACACGCTTGCCGTGCCGACCGGCCAGATCGTAGACATGCGTGCCGACAGCGGTCGAACCGACAAAGGAAACAGCCTTGATGTCCTTGTGAGTGCAGATCGCGTCCACCACCTCCTTGCCGCCATGCACCACATTCAGCACGCCGGCCGGCACTCCGGCCTCAATCGCCAACTCAACCAGCAACAGCGTCGACAGCGGGTCCTGCTCAGAAGGTTTGAGGACAAAGGTATTGCCACAGGCAATCGCCATCGGAAACATCCACAGCGGAATCATCGCCGGGAAGTTGAACGGCGTGATGCCCGCGCAGACGCCGATGGGCTGGCGCAAGGTGTAGGTATCCACGCCATTGGCAACGTTTTCGGCAAACTCGCCCATTTGCAGCGTGCCGATCGAACACGCGTGCTCGACCACCTCAAGGCCGCGAAAAATATCGCCCTCGGCATCGGCCAGGGTCTTGCCTTGCTCGGCACTCAATACTGCCGCAATGCGTTTGGAGTGTTCGCGGATCAGCGCCTGCAATTTGAGCATGATGCGCATACGCACACCGACAGGCGTTTCGCGCCAGGTGCGATAGGCCGCGTGAGCCGCAGCGACAGCAGCGTCCACTTCACTGGCCGTGGCAAATGGCACCCGGGCGAGGACTTCCTGAGTCGCAGGGTTGACGATGTCTTGCCATTCACTGCTTTGCGAGTCTATCCACTCGCCGTTGATCAGCAGTTTTACGCGAGCAACGGTGGTTGTGGTGTCGTTCAACGAGGCGTTCATTTCAGCGGTTCTCCCTCCAGCAAACCACGCATCCAGCGCATGTGCAGATGGATCGCCGTGGTCTCCCGGCAGTCTTGTTTTTGAGTTGGTCAGGGGGCGTGCTTTGGAGTATAGATGTGCAAACTTCTAACAAGAATGCAGATAAAAGCAGGGTCAACATGCAAAAAAACATCACCTCCCTGGGGCTGTTGAACTGGGATGACCTGAAGTTTTTCCTCGAAGTGGCACGCACCCGAAAAGTCAGCAGCGCGGCCCGGCGTCTGGGCGTTGACTACACCACCGTGTCGCGGCGCATCAACTCGCTGGAAACCTCACTGGGCACACTGCTCTTCGAGAAATCGCGCAACAACGGCTTCATCATGACCGCCGAAGGTCAGCGCCTGCTGGGTTATGCCGAGTCCATCGAAAGCACACTGCACATGGCTTGCGAACAGGTTTCCGGGTCCAGCGTCGCGCTATCAGGGCATGTGCGCATGGGCTGCACCGAAGGCTTCGGCAGCTTCTTCATCACCCCGCAACTGAGCCACTTTCTCGACAGCTACCCGAGCATTTCGCTGGACATCCTGCCGCTGCCGCACTTCATCAGCCTGTCTAAGCGCGAGGCGGATATCGTCATCGCCCTGGAGCGCCCGGAACACGGCCCCTACGTGTGTTGCAAACTCTGCGACTACAGCCTGCGCCTGTATGCGACCCAGGCGTATCTGGATAGCCACCCGGCCATCGAGCAAAAAGCTGACCTGAGCGAACACGTCTTCATCAGCTACGTCGACGATCTGGCGTTCAGCTCCGAGCTGCTGTACCTGAGCAACCTGCTGCCCAACGCCCAGGCACAAATGCGCAGCACCAGCGTCATCGCCCAATACACCGCCGCGCTACAAGGCCGCGCACTGGCGATCCTGCCATGCTTTCTGGCCGCTCAAGACCCGCGGCTGTTGCCGGTGCTGGCAGAAGAAGTGAACATCACTCGTCAATTCTGGATGTACTGTCGGGAGGACCTCAGGAAGCTCAAGCGGATTACATTGTTGTGGGAGTACATCCGGGAGGTGACAGAGTTGAACAAGGGTTTTTTGTTGGGGGATAAGCCGGAATTACGCTTTGCAAGATGATGCGCAAGAAGTTGCCTTGTCATGCTGTGTAATAGAGGCACTGGATAGCTGAGGAGCAAGCTTCACGTACGTTTCGAGGCGCTGCGCAACATCGCGAAAAAGCGCGCAAGATGATGCGCAGATTTTGCTGCTTTTTTTGCTCCACGCACCTAAAACCCATCCCTAACGTCGCCAACCTACTGATTCATATATAAAAATATTATCTGGCACCTTTCTTGTTATCTCTCACGCTATTCAGCGGGCGCATTCGTCCGTTACCGCGGAGAGTTTCGGATGTTCGCACCTGCCAGTCAGCCTCGTTTCAGCCTGAACATCGATAGCCACAACGGCATTGATCATGGTTTTCAGGTAATGGCGTTTACCGGCCATGAGGCCATCAACAAGCCCTTCTGCTTTACGCTTGAGCTGGTCAGCGAGCGCATGTCGCTCGACCTTGAAGACCTGCTGAATCGTCCTGCGTTTCTGCAGTTCGCACCTGACGAAGGGGGCATTCATGGCTTGATCGATCAGGTATCTCAAGGCGACTCCGGCAGACGTCTCACGCACTACTCGATCACCCTGCGCCCGCATCTGGCCCGGCTCGGGCATCGCA